>JANOWE010000013.1:0-22241 GCA_031417735.1 Betaproteobacteria bacterium | reverse complement strand
GTTTCGCGCTGGCGCAAGACGGGTTATTTGTCAGATACGGATCAACGCCGGCTGCAATGCGCGCTGCAAAACATGCGCATGGCCTGCAACAGCACGTTTTTGCTCGACCATGAAACCGACCACGGCAACAAGGTGGACGAGTTGATGCTGCTGCTCGACGAACTGCTGGAAGACCCCGGAGCCAAGGCGGTGGTGTTCAGCCAATGGCTGGGCACGCATGAATTGATCCTGCGGCGCTTGGGCAGTGGCGAACACCAGCGCGACTGGGGCCATGTGCTGTTCAACGGCAGCGTGCCGGGCGATAAACGCGGCGCGCTGGTTCAGCGCTTTCACAGCGACGCTGGCTGCCGGCTGTTTTTGTCCACCGACGCGGGCGGCGTGGGGCTGAACCTGCAGCATGCCGCCGCCGTGGTGGTGAACATGGACATGCCGTGGAACCCGGCGGTGCTGGAGCAGCGCATCGGCCGGGTGCACCGCATGGGCCAGTTGCGCGGCGTGCAGGTGCTTAATTTTGTCGGCCAGGGCAGCATCGAGGAGGGCATTCTGTCGATCCTGGCCTTCAAGCAGTCGCTGTTTGCCGGCGTGCTGGACGGTGGCGCGGATGAGGTGTTTTTGCAGGGCACCCGCTTGTCGCAGTTCATGGACAGCGTGGAGAAAGTGGCCGCGGCGATGGGCGAGGCGGATGCCGATGGGGTGGATGCGCCCGACGCCGAGGCGGCTGCGGCCATCGGCATGGCGGGCGGAGCAGGTGAGGCGGTTGAGTCCGAGCCGGCGCGGGCCAGGCCTGCACCCAGGCCGCCAGTCTCAGCCGATCAGCCCGAGGCTTTGGCAGCGCTCGACCCGGTGATCGAGGCCGCGCCAGCACAGACTCAGAAGGCGCCGACCGGCGCCGTTGCCGATGCCGTCAGCACCGCGCCGCCCACCCCGGCCACCGCCACCGCCAGCGCGGCCGACCCGTGGGCGGCGCTGCTTGAAGTGGGGGCCAGCCTGTTGCAAGGCCTGGCCAGCGCCCGGTCGGCCCCGGGTGCGGCGCCCGGCGCGCCACCGTTCAGCATCGAGCGTGATCCGGTCACCGGCCAGGCCAGCGTGCGGCTGCCTTTGCCCGATGCGGCCCTGCTGCAAAAACTGGCCAAGGCCTTTGAGCCCTGGCTGCGCTGAACACCGGCCCGGGTTCCGATCAGAAGCCTTCTTCCACCAACTCAGCCGCCCGGATCAACGCGCGCGCCTTGTGCTCGGTTTCGGCCCATTCCATCTCGGCCACCGAATCGGCGACCACGCCGGCCGCCGCCTGAACGTACAAGGTGTTGTTCTGCACGATGCCGGTGCGGATGGCGATGGCCAGGTCCATGTCGCCGGCATAGCTGAGGTAGCCGCAGGCACCGCCGTAGATGCCGCGCTTGACCGGCTCGAGCTCGTCGATGACTTCCATCGCCCGGATCTTGGGCGCGCCGGTCAGCGTGCCGGCGGGGAAGGTGGCGCGCAGCACGTCCATGTTGCTCATACCTTCTTTGAGCAGGCCTTCGACGTTGCTGACGATGTGCATCACATGCGAGTAGCGCTCGACCGCAAAGGCTTCGGTGACCTTGACGCTGCCGGTCTTGGCGATGCGGCCGATGTCGTTGCGCGCCAGGTCGATCAGCATCAGGTGCTCGGCGCGCTCCTTCGGGTCGGCCAGCAACTCGGCCTCGGTGACAAGATCGTTCTCGGGCGAGGTGCCGCGCGGCCGGGTTCCGGCCAGTGGGCGAATGGTGACCTTGTCACCCAGGGCCGTGTGTTCATGGCGGACCAGGATCTCGGGGCTGGCGCCGACGATCTGGAAGCCGCCCATGTCGTAGAAATACATGTACGGGCTGGGGTTGAGCGAGCGCAGCGCGCGGTACAGGCTGAGCGGGCTCTCGGTATAGCGCTTTTTCAGCCGCTGGCCGATCTGCACCTGCATCATGTCGCCGGCGGCGATCAGCTCCTTGCTCTTGTGCACGGCGGCCAGGTAGTCGGTCTTGCTGAACTCGCGCTCCACGGCATACGAGGGGCCGCGACGCACCGGTGGCGCGGTGACCGAGTAGCGCAGCTTGTCGGCCAGTTCCATCAGTCGGCGCCTGGCCTTGAAATAGGCCTCGGGCTGGCCAGGGTCGGCATAGACGATCAGGTAGAGCCGGCCCGACAGGTTGTCGATCACCGCCAGTTCTTCGGTCTGCAGCAGCAGGATGTCGGGCGTGTCAAGGCCGCCGGTCTTCTGGGTCTTGGCCAGGCGCGGCTCCATCGCGCGCACGGCGTCGTAGCCGAAATAGCCAGCCAAACCGCCGCAGAAGCGCGGCAGTCCGGGCCGCAGCGCGACCTTGAAGCGGGCCTGATAGGCCTCGATGAAATCCAGCGGATTGCCCTCGACGCGTTCGACCACGGCGTCATCGGTGACGAGCTCGGTGGCAAAGCCGGTCGCACGCAGCAGGGTGCGCGCGGGCAGGCCGATGAAGGAGTAGCGACCAAAGCGCTCGCCCCCCACCACCGATTCAAGCAAGAAGCTGTGCTTGGCACCGCCGGCCAGTTTCAGATAGAGCGACAGCGGCGTTTCCAGGTCGGCAAAGGCCTCGCTGAGCAGCGGAATGCGGTTGTAGCCCTGGGCGGCCAGGCTCTTGAATTCAAGTTCGGTGATCACGGTGCGGAACTCCGGATGCCCGCCGCAGCTGGTCGCCGGTCTGGCCGGCGGGCTGTGAAGTCAACTGCGGTGCGGGAGATGTCAGCGAAGGCGGTGGGCCTGGAAAGGCCTGCCACAGGGCACCACGGCGTGGGCGTCAGGGCACTTGGGGCGTGCCGGCAGCGTTGGCGCGGTGGCTCAGACCAGAGCAGTCAAGGGTCGCCAGGGCCAGGCTCCCCGGTCGGCGGACCTTGTGATCTGAGTGCGGCGGCTGAACATGCGCGGCAGTGTAGCAGCGCGGTTTGCCACGGCGGGGCCTGCTGCTGCGGCCCTGGCAGGCGCGTTCGGACCAGCCAGCCCTGCTGTTGTGGCGGACTGCGTGCTCTGCACAAGTTGGCCGCCAGGCGCGTTCATAAACAGCCGGGTCTTGGCACTGTTCCTGCCAAACCTGATCATTGATTGATCGGCGCTAGCGCAGGCAGGCTCAGCCGGTCGAGGCGGTCAATCACCGCATCGGGCCTGGCCTCGGCCACCGGCCGGCCATGGTTGTAGCCATAGCTCACCAGCACCACCGGACAGCCGGCGGCGCGGGCGGCCAGCGCGTCGTTGCTGGAGTCACCCACCATCAGCGTCACGGCTGGCACCGTGCCCAGTGCGCGGCATGTCTCCAGCAGCGGCAGCGGGTCGGGCTTCTTGCGGGCAAAGGCATCGCCGCCGAAGACCTGCTGAAAGTAGCGGTCCAGGCCCTTGGCGGCCAGCAGCGGCCGCGCAAACTCACCGGGCTTGTTGGTCAGGCAGGCCAGCACCAACCCGGCATCGGTCAGACGTTGCAGGCCTTCATGCACGCCGGGGTAGACGGTGGAGGCCTGGCCATTGACCGCCAGATAGTGGGCCTGGTACGAAGCCCAAGCCGGTTCGGCCAGCGCTGCCAGGTCGGCCTGGGCCACGCCCACTTCGGCCAGCGCGCTGCGGATCAGGTGATCACTGCCCTTGCCCACAGTGCGGCTGATGAAGGCGCGGCCCACACCGGGCAGGCCCAGTTCGGTCAGCATGCGGTTCAGCGCCAGGTCGAAATCACCGACGGTGTCGACCATGGTGCCGTCGAGGTCGATGATGGCAGCCTGCCAGGTGGGCGAGGCGGTCAGGGGCAGTGTCATGTGGGCGGGCGAGGGCAATGGCCAAGGGCCGGATTCTGCCCTCGCCCCGCCCGGCCACGGGACTCAGGGCTTGCGGCTCGAAGCTTGGGCGCTGCGCGTCCGGCATAGCATGCCGGCCTTGTTTCGACCACCGCAAGCCGAGAGACCGCCATGCCCCGTTCCGCCCGCATCGTGTTGTTTGGTGAAGCCATGTTGGAGCTGCGCGGCACGGCCCATACCGGCATCCAACTGGCTTATGCCGGCGACACCCTGAACACCGCGATCTACCTGTCGCGCTGCGGCCAGGCCAGCGGCCTGCATGTGCACTACAGCACCGCCCTGGGCGACGACCAGCACAGCAGCGCCATGCTGCAGCAATGGCAGGCCGAAGGGCTGACGCTGTCGCTGGTGCGCCGGCTGCCGGGCCGCATGCCGGGGCTGTACATGATTGATGTGAATGCAGCCGGCGAGCGCTCGTTCAGCTACTGGCGTGACCAGGCCGCCGCGCGTGACTACTTCAGCACGCCCGATGCCGACACGCCACTCGAACTCGCTGCCGACGGCATCGATGTGCTCTACCTCAGCGGCATCAGCCTGGCCATCATCGGCGCGGCAGGGCGTCGACGACTGCTGGCGCTGGCCCGGCGTTTGCGCCAACGTGGTGCGACGGTGGTCTTCGACAACAACTACCGGCCCAGGCTGTGGCCCGATGTGGACAGCGCACGCCAGGCCTTTGCCGAAGTGCTGGGCTTGAGCTCCATCGCTCTGATCACGCTGGACGACGCCATGGCCTTGCACGGTGGCAGCGAGCCACAGGCCCTGGCCGCCACGCTGGCCCTGCCCTGCGCCGAAGTGGTGGTCAAACGTGGCGCCGAACCCACCCTGGTGCGACTGGCTGGCCAGCCGCCCCTGAGCGTGGCCACGGTAGGGGTGCCCAAGGTGGTTGACACCACCGCCGCTGGCGACAGTTTTGCCGGCGCCTACCTGGCCGCGCGGTTCTCGGGCGCCAGCGCCGAGATGGCGGCCCAGGCCGGCAACGCGCTGGCCGCGAGGGTGGTGCAGCATGCCGGGGCGGTGATCCCGGCGTCGGCCATGGCGGACCTGGTGGCCTGGCCTGGCGGTCAAACCCACGGCTGAAGCCCCGGCACCGCCTGGTCTTGATCGGGTCGCTGAGCGCGAAGGCTGCGCCGGCACCGGGTCGGCTTACAGTGCGCAGACATGTACGAGACTCCGCTCACCGCGCTGGTGCTCAGTGGCGGCGGCGCCCGCGCCGCCTACCAGGTAGGTGTGTTGCGCGCCATCGCCAAGCTGCGGCGTGAGCGGCTGCGCCACCTGGCGCGGCTGTCCAACCCCTTTGGCGTGATCGTGGGCACCTCGGCCGGCGCCATCAATGCAGCGGCACTGGCCTGCCAGGCCGACCGCTTCGACGCGGCGGTGGACGTGCTGTCCAAGGTCTGGCACGAATTTCGCGCCGAGCAGGTCTACCGCGCCGACTCTCTGGGCGTGATTCGCAGCGGCGCGCAATGGCTGACCATGCTGTCGCTGGGCTGGGCGATCCGGCGCTGGCGCAAGCAACGGCCTCGCTCGCTGCTGAACAACCAGCCGCTGGCCGAGTTGCTGCAGCGTCTGGTGCCACTGGAGCGGCTGCCCAAGATGCTGACTCAGGGCCATCTGCACGCGCTGGCCGTGACCGCATCGCACTATGGCAGCGGCGAGCATGTCACCTTCTACAGCGCGGCCAAGCCGGTGCAGCCCTGGCTGCGCAGCCAGCGCATCGCCGCGCCCTCGCCCATCACCCACCAGCACTTGCTGGCGTCGTCGGCCATTCCGTTCATGTTTCCGGCCGCGCGCATCAGCCATGCTGGCCAGGCCGCCTGGTACGGCGACGGCGCGATGCGCCAGACTGCGCCGCTGTCGCCAGCCATTCACCTGGGCGCCGAGCGGCTGCTGATCATCGGCGTGGGCCGCCAGCATGATGCGCCGGCCCAGCCCGTTGCCGACGACGCCTACCCCAGCCTGGCCCAGATCGCCGGCCATGCCATGGCCAGCATCTTCCTGGACGCGCTGGGCGTGGACATCGAGCGCATGCAGCGCATCAACCGCACGCTGGCGCTGCTGCCCGAGAGCGCGCGCCACGACACGCCGCTGCGGCCGCTGGAATCGCTGATCATCTCGCCCAGCCAGCGGCTGGACGACATTGCCGCGCGCCACCTGAGCAGCCTGCCGATGGCCGTACGTGGCCTGCTGCGCGGCATGGGCGTGGGCGAACAGGCCGGCGGCATGCGCGGTTCGGCGCTGGCCAGCTATCTGCTGTTCGAGGCGCCCTACACGCGCGAACTGATGGCCCTGGGCGAGGCCGACACCCTGGCCCGCCGCGACGAGGTGCTGCAGTTCTTTGCCTGGCCCGCCATGCTCCAGCCGGCGCCACCGCCGCCCGCTACGCCCGATGCGCTGCAGGACGCGACCCGGCAGCTGCTGTTCAGCCGGCCCGACATCCTGCTGCCTTGAAGAGCGGACGGGCCGGCTCAGGCAGCGCCGGCGGCCAATGCAGCGCGCAGGCGTGGGCCCACGCCCCGGCCCAGGGCACCGGTGGCCGCCACGGCGGCGGGCTGGGCCAGCAGGCCGGCGAACAGCGCGGCCAATTCATCGGCCCGCACGGCCTGGATGCGTTCGCACAGCGCAGCATGCGGTCGCACCCGGTCCAGCGCCAGCAGGTCCAGCGCGGCCCGCTCCAGACGCCGTGCAGGTCGCTCGAGCAAGCGCCATTGGCGTACCAGCAGCTGGTTCTTGGCCCGCTGCAGCTCGGCCTCATCGACCCGCCGGGCCAGCCCGGTAAGCAGGCGCACCACCTCGGTCAGCGCCAGCTCCAGCTTGTCGGCGGCGGTGGAGGCCTCGATCACCAGCTGCCCGCTGCAGTCCAGCAGGTCAGCCGAGCTGGCGGCGTAGTACAGCAGGCCCCGGCGCTCACGCAACTCGTCCATCAGCGGCGAGCTCATGCCCTCGCCGAACAGGGTGGCGGCCAGGGTGCCCGGCACCGGGTCCTCGCGCAGACCGGGCAGCGCAAAGCCCATCACCAGGTGGCTTTGGCTGGTGCCGGCCATGCGGCGGGTGCGCTGGCCCCCTTGCCAGACCGGCGGCAGCAGCAGGTTGGGCTGGCCGGCAGCCAGAGCGCCGAACGCGGCCTGGGCCTGAGCGACGATCTGCCCATGGTCGATCGGCCCGGCCACGGCCAGCACCAGGTTGGCGCCGGTGTACTGGCGCTGCACATAGGCCTGCAGCGCGGCGCGGTCGAAGCGCTCGATGTTGCGCCGGCTTCCAATCACCGGCTGGGCCACGCCATGCGGGCCCCAGCAACAGCGGTCGAACAATTGAAAGGCCACGCTGATCGGGTCGTCCTCGTCCTCGGCCAGCTCCTGCAGCAGCACCTCGCGTTCACGCAGCAACTCTTCCGGTGGAAAGGTCGGGCCCAGCACGATGTCGCCCAGCATCTGCACGAACAGGCCGGCATGCTCGGCCAGGCCACGCATGTGAAAGGCGCTGTGGTCCTTGTCGGTGTGGGCATTGACCTCGGCGCCCAGGCGCTCGGCGTCGAGGTTGATCTGCCGTGCACTGCGGCTGACGCTGCCCTTGAACACCATGTGCTCGACGACATGGCTGATGCCGTTGTCGGCCGGCCGCTCATGCGCGCTGCCACTGCGCACGAACACGCTGGCGCAGGCCGTGCGCAGATGCGGCAGGCACAAGCTCAGCACACGAACCCCGTTGGCCAGCGTGGCCACCTGGGTGCTGTCGTCGTCCGCGACGGGCAGCGATGTGGCGATCACGGCAGCACGTCGAAACTGAGCACTGCCGCACCAAACAGATCATCACAGGGTGCAGCGCCGCCGCACACCGCCACCCCCGCCAGCAGCGGCAACCTGCCGGGGGCCGCGGCGCCGTGCGCGGCGGCCAGCCGGGCGCCTTCGGAGCCAACCGGAAAGCTGCGGAAGCCGTTTTCCTCACGCGGTGCTGCCGTGGCATGGTCGCGCGGCCAGCGCGAGACCATCACCAGCAGGTGGCTGAGACCGGGCGGGCCGGCCACGTTCAGGTCCAGCCGGCCCTGCGGCAGGTTCAACACCTTGCCTTTGCTGACCTGGGGTGGCGGGCTCACGCCGTTCGGGAACAGTTGCTGCAACTGGCCGTCGGCGCCGAGATAGAAGACATAGACAAAGCCATCCTGCAGTGAGCGCAGGCTGAACATCAGCTTGTCGCGGTCCATGCGCAAACGACGGGAGGGCAGCGAGACGTCCAGGCCCCAGCCGGCGCTATGGGCCTGGGCAATCTGCTTGAACTGCGCCAGCACGTCGTAAGGCGTTGCGGCGCCTGCGGCCAAGGCCGGTGGCGGCAGCACCTGGGCCTTGCCGGTGATGGCTGGCACAGGCATGGCGGGCGCCTGCGTCAAACCCGCAGGCGGCGAGCCCGCTGGCGGCGCGGTGGCCGGCTGGCCGCGCTGTGACCACCACAGGGCGGCCAGCAGCAAGAAACCCGCAGCCAGACCACCGGCCAGCAGCAGGCGGCGCGGGGCTGCGGCACGGGCTGCAGTGCGGGCTGTGGCGGAAGCAGGTGCCAACCCAGGTGCCAACCCCGGTGCCGATTCAGTGGCATCGGCGGCTGTGGCCGCGAAAACGGCCGGCGCCACCGCCGCGACCTGGGGTGACGCAGCGGCCTGGGTCGCCATTGCCGGCGCCGGCACCCTCAGCGGCGCGACACGCAGCGTGGCATCGGGGTGTTCGGCCAGCAGCGTGGCCGGCACATGGTGGCCGGTGCGGCCGGGGTGGCTGGCAGGGAAGTTCATCGCCGTCGGGGTCAGTTCGTCCAGTCCCGATTCAGCCTTGAACTGGGCCACCGACGCCGTGCGCCCTTGCGGCCGCACTGCCAGCGCATGGTCGATGGCCTGCAGCAGACGCTGGGTGTAGCGGCCGGCAGCCAACTCGGCCAGCGGCTCGTAGTTGTCGCTGAGCAAGCGTCCAACCGAAGGCGGCGGCGTCTTGCCGCAGATCGCAAAGTGGGCCACGGCGGCCAGCGCATAGATGTCGGTCCATGGCCCTTGCTTCATGCCCGGAATCTCGGCGTACTGCTCCACCGGCGCAAAGCCGGGCTTGAGGATCACCGTCAGCGCCTGCGTCATGTCGCCAATGACCCGCCGCGCGGCGCCAAAGTCCAGCAGCAGCGGCCGCGCGCTGCCCGCCAGCAGCATCACGTTGTCGGGCGCGATGTCGCGGTGGTACCAGTGTTCGGCATGGATCACCGCCAGCGCGTCAGCCACCGGGCCCAGCCAACCCAGCAGCGTGGTCTCGTCGGGTGGCTCGGCGCGGTGGCGAAGTTCGTCGCGCAGGGTGTGGCCCTCGTAATAAGGCATGACCATGTAGGCTGAACCATTGGCCTCCCAGAAGCGGTAGACCTTGACCAGCGCCGGGTGGTCGAACTGGGCCAGCATCTGCGCTTCCTTGACGAAGCTGCTCAGGCCGGCCTGGAAGGTCTCGGCATGGCGCTCGGAGCGCACCGTGACCATCACCCCGTCCACCCGCACCGCGAGCGACGCCGGCATGTACTCCTTCACCGCCACCTGGCGCTTGAGCGAATGGTCCCAGGCCCGGTAGACGATGCCGAAGCCGCCTTCGCCGACCACGGCCAGCACCTCGAACTCACCCAGCCAGGTGCCCATGGGCAGGGCGTTGGCCGATTCGGCACCACCCGGCCTGCGCGCCGGCGCGGCGTGGGCAGCGGCACCGGGCGGGTGTTCGGCGTCAGGCGGCGGTGGGCTCATGGGCGGTGCAGCATGCGGGGCCGGGACAAAGCCGACGGGTCACTCTGGCCGCCGATGGTACGCGCTGGCCCAGGACCGACCGTCAACCCGCCCCAGGCCGTTCATCCGTCGACTTCAGGATTCCAGTTACAGACTGCGTGCGTGAAGATCTGGTGCAAATGCAACCACCTGCGTACGATGGTGCGGCAAGGCAGCCCACTCGTTCAGGGCCTGCTGGCGAAGTTCCTGCGCAGTTCTGGTGATGTTCTGGTGATCTTCTGGATCAGTTGTGGAGATTTCATGACGACAGGCAAACCGAGTTCAACAGGGTGGCGGGCTGCCGGCTTGTTCAGCCTGGCGCTGGCCGGCACGGCCTGGGCGCAAACGCCCGCAGCCACCGCCAGCGCTGCTGCTGTCGAGCCGCAGGTCCAGGTCAACGCATTCAAGGTCGACGGCGCCACACTGATCGACGCCACACGCCTGCAGACTGTGCTGACACCCTGGCACGGGCAGCGCAGCCTCAGCGAGTTGCGGCAGGCCGCAATGGCCGTGCAAGCGGCCTACACCGCCGCCGGCTACGGCGCGGTGGTGGCCTACCTGCCGCCGCAGCCGGTGCAGGACGGCGTGGTCACGATCTCGGTGCTGGAAGGGCGCATTGGCCAGGTCACGGTGCGCGGTGCCAGGCGCCAGACCGAGGCGCAGGTGCGCGCCGCACTGCCCAGCTTGATAGAAGGCGCCACGCCCAGAGTGCGCCGCATCGACGCCGAGTTGCAGATCGCCAACGAGAACCCGTCGCGCCAGGTCGGTGTGCTGCTCGGCCCGGGCGCGCTGCCCGGGCAGGTCGAGGCCACCGTCACGGTCGAAGAACAACAGGTCCAGCGCTGGAACCTGGCACTGGACAACTCGGGCAATGCCCGCACCGGGCACTACCGCGCCAGCGCCGGCTGGCAGCACGCCGATCTGAGCGGCCACGACGATGTGCTCAGCGTGCAATGGCAAACCTCGCCCACCGACTTCAATGCGGTGCAGGTCGTCAGCGCCGGCTACCGGCTGCCAGTGGTGCGCTGGCTGTCGGCACTGGACCTGTTTGCGGCTTATTCCAATGTCGACGGTGGCCTGACCCCCACCACCGCCGGCAACCTGAGCTTCACCGGCAAGGGCCGCATTTTCGGCGCCCGCTCGATCTGGTACCTGCCCCGTGTTGGCGAATACGACCAGCGCCTGACCGTGGGCCTGGAACTGCGCGACTACCTCAACAACTGCGCCATCAGCGGCCTGCCCGCCGGCGCCTGCGGCCCGGCCGGCGAGAGCGTGGCCGTGCATCCGCTGTCGCTGGAATACGCGGCGCAGACCGGCGGCGCGGTGGCGGCGGGGCTCAACGTCTCGCTGGCACACAACCTGGCGCTGGGTGGCAAGCATGGCGACGCTGCCAACTTCCAGTCCGTGCGGCTGGGTGCCCGAACTCGCTACACAGTGCTGCGGGCCTCGGCCAATGTCAGCCTGCCGGTGTTCGAAGACTGGGCCCTGGCCGGCCGCCTGGCACTGCAGCACACCGATTCACGGCTGGTGCCGGGCGAGCAGTTCGGCCTGGGCGGGGCCGCGTCGGTGCGTGGCTATCAGGAACGGGAAGTGGCCGGCGACCGTGGCCTGCTGCTGTCGCTGGAGCTGATCTCGCCCAAGCTCTGGGCTGCACCCCAGGCGGGTGGCACCGAGTTGCGGCTGCTGGGCTTCGTCGACGCCGGCGAGGTCGCCAATCGCGACGCCACGGCCTGCAGCGGCCAGCACACCCGCTGCCGGCTGGCGTCGGTCGGCGTGGGTGCACGGCTGAGCTACGGCGGGCTGCAGTTCAAGCTCTACGTGGCGCGGGCACTTGAAGACGCCATCGACACCCACCGCAACGACTGGCGCGCCCATGCGGCGCTGAACTTCAGCTTCTGAGTCCCCCCGCCTGCCCATGGCAGGCCTCAGCATCGGAGACGGGCACCATGAACAGCTTGCACCATCACCTCGCCAAAGACCCGACCCGTGCTTGCTTGCGTGCACCGGCATTCGCAGGCCTTGGCGCCTTGCGACCCCTGGCCTTTGCGGTGGCCTGTTTGTTCAGCGCCGCGCCTGGGCGTGCCGACAGCCCGGGCCTGCCCAGCGGCCTGCAGGTGATGCAGGGCCAGGCCAGCAGCCTGGCCAACGGCCGGCTGTTGACGGTGACCAACAGCGCCAACGCGATTCTCAACTGGCAGCAGTTCTCGATCGGCGCGGGCAACACGGTGCGCTTCGAGCAAGCCGGCACGACCAGCCAGGTCCTCAACCGTGTTGTCGGCAACGACCCGTCGACGATCCTGGGCAGCCTGACCAGCAATGGCCGGGTCTGGCTGCAGAACCCCTACGGCGTGCTGTTTGGCGCCGGCGCACGCATCGACGTGGCCGGCCTGGTGGCCACCACGCTGAACATCAACGACACGCAGTGGCTGGCCCAGCGCTACAGCCTGCAGGCCGGCAGCGGACCCGGCATGGCCCAGGCACAGGTGGTCAACCAAGGTGAACTGCGCACCGCCGCTGGCGGTCGGCTGATGCTCATCGGCACCGCCGGCGTGCGCAATGAGGGCCTGATCAGCGCGCCCGGCGGCCAGGTGCTGCTGGCCGCCGGCAGCAGTGTTGACCTGGTCGACAGCGCATTGCCCCATCTGGCCGTTCGCGTGGCCGCGCCCCAGGGCGAGGTGCTGAACCTGGGTCAGGTGCTCGCCGCTGGCGGGCGCGTCGACCTGTATGCGGCGGTGGTCAACCAGCAAGGCATCGTGCGGGCCGATGGCCTGTCGGCGTCTGGTGGCCATGCGGGCCAGGTCACGCTGACCGGCAGCCAGGCGAGCTCGCTGGCTGCGGGCAGCAGCACCAGTGCCGATGCCAGTGCCGTCGGCGCCAACGCCGGGCGGGTGCTGGTCGACGGCGGCGCCGGCGCCAACCTGGTGACCGGCAGGGTGTCGGCCACCAGCAGCACGGGCCAGGGTGGCACGGTGACCCTGCTGGGACGGCATCTGGGCCTGCTGGACGGCGCACAGGTCGATGTGTCGGGCCACACCGGCGGCGGTGACGCCTGGCTGGGCGGTGGCGTGCAGGGGCGCGACGCGGGCCTGCGCAACAGCCAGGCGCTGTACATGGCACCCGGCGCCAGTGTGCACGCCGACGCCACGGGCGCTGGCAACGGTGGCCGCATCGTGCTGTGGAGCGACAAGGCCACTCGCGTCTATGGCAGCTTGAGCGCGCGCGGCGGTGCCCTGGACGGGGACGGTGGCTTGATCGAAACCTCGGGCGGCTGGCTGGACGCGCAGCCGCTGGCGGTGCGCACCGACGCGCCACGCGGCAAGGCCGGTCTCTGGCTGCTTGACCCCGACGACATCTACATCACCAGCGGCGCCGGCAGCGACATCGGCATCACCGGCGGCCCCAACTTCAGCAGCAGCACCGACCCCGCCACGCTGCACACCCGCACCATCGAGGCGGCGCTGATGGCCGGCAACAACGTGAGCGTTTCCACCGGCAATAGCGACGGCAGCGGCATGGGCGACATCAGGGTGGCCTCGGCCGTCCTCAGCCCCAACCTGGGCAGCGCGGTGAGCCTGACGCTCAACGCCGACCGCAACATCACCGTCGACTCGTCCACCCTGGCAAGCACCGGAGCGCCGTTGACGATCCGCCTGAACGCCAACCAGGGCGACACCAGCAGCGGCGGCGCGGTGGCGCTGAGCAATTCCATACTGCGCACGCGCGGCGGCGACATCAACATCAACGGCGAGGTCCTGCATGGCGCCAACCCGCTGCGCGACGGCGTCAATCTGGCCTCGTCCCTGCTCGACGCGGGTACCGGCAGCATCAGGGTGGTGGGCAACAGCCATGGCAGCACAGGCGAAAGCGCCGGCGTGGCGGTGGTCGACAACACCAGCCTGAGCGCGGCCAGGATCAGCCTGATCGGATACATCAACTCAGACGCCGACGCCAACCGCACCGGAGTCAAGCTCGCGGGTCAGCCGATCACCGCCAGCCTGGGCCTGACCGTGATCGGCTCGGCGCAGTCCGGCGTGTACCGCGCGCTGTCGCCGATTTCTGCGGTCGACGTGCTGTCCGCCCTGCAGGTCGGCGTGGTCGACGGTCCGCCCGGCGCGGGCATGACCATCACCGGCACGATGAACGAGGGCCTGCGCAGCGCCACAGCGCCCGAGCCCGCGTTGCCGCGCTTCGCGGTGGGCGTGCGCGGGGCCGGCGCCAAGATCACCGGGCTGGGCGGCGCCAGCATCAGCATCAGCGGCGACGCGCTGTCGCCCAACGACGATCATGGCGTCTACGCCGCCGGCACCCTGCCGGCCTTCGTCGACGCCAGTCGGGCGTCGCGACTGAGCATCTCCAGCGGCAGCGGCCGCATCAACCTGTCAGGTGAATGGCTGGCACCCGAGGCTGGCCCGCTGACGCTGGCCGCCGGCAGTGAGCTGCGCATCGACGCCGCCACGCTCAGCGGCAAGCCCAGTCAGGTGCTGCTCAGTGGCAACACGGTGAGCATCGGCACTTCTGGTGCCCGGACTCAGCTGATTTTTGGCGACGCCACCCAGGTCAGCATCAGTGGCCAGACCGTGCAACTGGGCGCCTATCTGGGCCAGAACCCGTTCTTCCAGAATTTCACCAACCCCCCCATTGTCGTCAATGCAAGCGCCGACGAACTTCGCCATGCATTGGCCGAAGGCATCGGCAGCCAGGGCCCGGTGCCGGCCAAGACCACCCTGTCGACCGGCGGCACGATCAGCCTGTTCGCGGTGAACCTGGTCATCGGTCAAGACACCACGCTTCATTCCACCGCCGGTGGCGACGCGATTGTGGCCGCAGGCATCGGTGAAGCCTCCAACCTGTTCGCATTCGTCAACCAGTCCGGCAGCACGGCCCTGGCCACGCCCAATGGCCGTTGGTTGGTCTACGCCCTTGAGCCCGACAACAAGGAATCGGTGTTTGTGGCCGGTGGCCTGCAGGCCAGCTTCCGCCAATACGGCGCTCGCCCCGGCGGCACGGCGCCCGCGGAATCGGGCAGCGCCTTCCTGTTCGAGATCGAGCCCAGGCTATCGATGTCCGCCGGCTACGAACGCGCCTACAACGGCGGCACCGACGTCGATCTGACAGCAGCCGAAATCGCGCTGACCGGCTTGCGCGGCGGCGACCGGGTGACCGGCACGCTGGCTTTTGCCGACAAGAACGTCGGCACCGCCAAGCCGCTGCTGCTGAATGCCGAGGGCACCGGCTTTGCCGACGTCGACGGCAGGCCTGTGTATGGCTACCGATTCGACGACGAACGATTGGTCGGCAGCATCCGGCCGAAAGGCCTGGACATCACCACCGTGGCCGCGCGTGACAAGGTCTATGACGGCAGTGCCACGGCCGTCATCAGTGGCGTGTCGCTGGCCGGCCTGGTCGCGGGCGACACCGTCACCGCCACCGCCATCGGCAGATTCGAAGACCGCAACGCCGGCAGCGGCAAGCTGGTCACCGCCAGCGACTTCAACCTGTCCGGCGCCGACGCCGGCAACTATGCGCTCCATGCCGTGGCCGCCAGTACCCGCGCCAGCATCAGCAAGCGCGGCCTGACCGCCAGCGGCGCGGTGGCTTCCAGCAAAGTCTATGACGGCAACAACTTGGCCTTGGTGGACGGCGCGCTCAGCCTGTCCGGTGTGCTGGGTGAAGACGTGGTCAGTGCCACCGCCGCCAGCGGCCGCTTCAGTGACAAGAACGTCGGCCGGTCCAAGACCGTGACGCTGTCCGCCTTCAGTCTGGCCGGCAGCGACGCCGGCAATTACGAACTGCTGTCGGGCAGAACCACCGCCAGCATCAGCGCCAAGCCGGTCAGCATCGACGCGGCCAATGCTGCCAGCAAGGTCTATGACGGCAATGCCAACGCGCAGTCTGTCAGCGTCAATGCCAGCGGCTTTGTCGAGGGCGACGCTGTGGGCGCCAGCGGCAGCGGCAGCTTCGCCGACAAGAACGTGGGCACTGGCAAGACCGTCACACTGAGCAGCTTCACGCTGACCGGCAGCGACGCGCGCAACTACCAGCTCAACCCGCTGGGCGTCGGTGAGGGCGGGGTCGTCGGCTTTGTCAGCCATGCCGAGATCAGCGCCGCCACGCTGCGCTACGTGGCCGACCCGCTCATTCTGCTGCAGGGCAGTGCCCTGCCCACGTTGGGCGGCAGCGTGACCGGCTTCGTCGGCGAAGAGACCCTGGCCAGCGCCACCACCGGAACGCTGCGCTTCAGCAGCCCCCTGGAATCCACCAGCACGACTGGCCGGTTTGCCATCAACGGCAGCGGGCTGAGCGCAGCCAACTACAGCCTGCTTCAGGCTGCAGCCAATGCCAGCGCGCTGACCATCCAGGCCCTGCCGGTCGAGGTGGCACCACTGGAAGCGACCCTGATCCGTGCCCCACTGGCCGCCGTGTTGCTGCAGGCCACCGCCACGTCGGCGGCGTCGGGTCGGGCGCTGGACGTGGTTCAAAGCACCACGCCGGGCGGCACCGGAGACCGCACCGGCTTCACCAGCCTGGACCTGAGCAACATGTCGCAAGAAACGGTGGCCGGTGTGCTGGCAGCGCGCGACCAGTACAAGAAAACCATCTTTGCCCAGGCCATCAGCCGGCTCGAGCAAAACCCCGGCCTGGCCGATGCCCCGGGCTGCGCCAGCGCCGAGCAGGCTGCCAGTGGCCAATGCCTGATGGTCACGCCCATCACCTCCGGCCTGAACATCTCGAACGCCCGTGTGGTCGAGCGCGCGCCCGTGGCGGTGCCACCCGCCCTGCCGGCCACACCCGCGACGCCCGCGCCTTCACCGGGTTCGGCAACGGCCGCAGCGGCACCGGCACCGCAGGCCGCACCACCAGCTGCGGCTGGCGCGCCCCTGGCGATCGCGGCGCAGCCCGAACTGCAGATCAATCTGCCGGCGCCGCGCCAGGTGCGCACGGCCACGCTGCCCCAGATCGAGCGCAAGATCGCGGTGCTGATCGGCATCGATCAGTACACCGACCCACGCATTCCCAACCTGAACAATGCGGTGGCCGATGCCCGCGCGGTGGCTGCCGCGCTGGAATCAAACCTGGGCTACCAGACCCTGGTGCTGGCCAATCCCACGCGGGCCACCATCTTCCGCACACTGAACCAGCTCGCGGCCGAGGTCGGCCCGGCCGATTCGGTGGTTCTGTACTACGCCGGACACGGCGAACTGGTTGAAAAGACCGGCCTGGGCTACTGGCATGCTGCCGACGCCGACGCCAGCCGGCCCGAGACCTGGATCAGCAATGCCGACGTCGGCCGCATGCTGCGCCAGTTGCCGGCATCGCAGTTGGCGATGGTGTCGGACAGCTGCTTCTCTGGCAGCCTGGTCTCGGGCGACCGCATTCGCGGGGTGTCGGGCACCCAGGACCCAGGCGCCCTGCTCAGCCGCCGCGCGGCGGTGGTGATGAGCTCGGGCGGCAACGAGCCGGTGTTCGACTCGGGCAAGAACGGCCATTCCACCTTCGCCTGGAGCCTGATGCAGTCGCTCGAGCAGGTCTCTGGCTGGAAGCCCGGCAGCACGCTGTTCGAGCAGGTGCGGTTTGCCGTGGCACGCCAGCTGCCGCAGCGTCCGCAATACGGCGCCTCGCAAGCCGGCGGTCATGAAGCGGGTGCCGACTATGTGTTTGAGCGTCGCCAACTCGAAGGATTGGCACGCTGATCCGAGCCCCCCACAATGTGCCGACCGGCTGCGGGCGCTGTTGCCCGGTGCGCCGGCCGGCAGGAGAGCCCACCATGACTGAGACGATGACCCAATTCACCCGCCGCCTGGCCGGCGCTGGCGCTGCCGCACTGGCCCTGGTGTTCTGCCAGCCCGCCGCCGCCCAGGCGCCGGTGCTCAAGGCCGGCCAGGTGACCGAAGACGTGCTGATCAATGCGCTGGAAATCGACGCTCCGGCGACAGACGCCTCGGCCGGCAGCACCCGCGCCATCCGGCCGTCAATGCGCCCGGCTGGCAGCACCGCGAAGCCCACCGGTCCCGGCAAGGCCAGCCTGCTGATCACCTTTGCCACCGGCTCGTCCGACCTCACGCCAGAGAGCCAGCAAGTGCTTGGCACGGTGGCCAAGGCCTTGCAATCCGACCGCCTGGCCGGCTTTGCCTTCAAGGTCGAAGGCCACGCCGACCCGCGTGGCGCGGCCGACATGAACATGAAACTGTCGGAAGAGCGCGCCAACTCGGTAGTGGCCTACCTCACCGGCAAGCTGGGCGTGTTGCCCGACCGGCTCAAGGCCGTGGGCAAGGGCGACACCGAGCCGCTGAACACCGAGCGGCCCGAAGCGCAGGAAAACCGCCGGGTGACCATCGTCACCACGCGCTGAGTTGCTGCGCCTGCCGGCCATGGCGGCCCGCGTTGTCAGGCCTTTGCCGCTGATCGGCTGCACGCCCCAAGCGGCGGCCTCGTGCACGGCCCGCAGGCAAAGGCCCGGCCGGCCCGGCATAAACTGCGGCCGCGCAGGCCAGAAGCGCTGGGCCTGCTTCGTGCACGGGTGAACCGACGACCGTCCGGAGCGTTGGCAGGCCTGCTGCGGTCAGTGGGGCCAGCGGCCATAAGAACAAGCACCGAACATGAAGTCCTCTCGCGGCACAGGCGTGACTGCCAAGGCACAGACCAGGGCCATGGCCACCGGGCATGAGACCAAGGTGACCCTCGAGATGGTGGCCCGGGCCGCCGGCGTGTCACCCAGCACCGTCTCACGCATTCTCAATGGCACGGCTGTGGTCAGCGCCGACAAGAAGTCGGCGGTAGACCAGGCCATCGCCAGCCTGGGCTTCATTCCCAACCCGGTGGCGCGCGGGCTGGCCGGTGGCCGCACGCTGAG
The DNA here is from genome assembly GCA_031417735.1 of Betaproteobacteria bacterium. Classification (GTDB taxonomy): domain Bacteria; phylum Pseudomonadota; class Gammaproteobacteria; order Burkholderiales; family Burkholderiaceae_C; genus Pseudaquabacterium. The sequence goes on along the minus strand of JANOWE010000013.1, from coordinate 3,798 downwards.
CGTGGGGGTGCTGACCCAGTCGCTGGACAGCCCGTTCTACGGTGTGGCCTTGCGTGGCATCGAAGAAGCGCTGGGCGCGGCGGGCTACAGCCCGCTGTTTGTCAGCGGCCACTGGAATGCCACCGAAGAGGCGCGCTGCATCGATGTGCTGCGCTCCCGTCGGGTCGACGGCATCATCGTGCTCACCGGCAGGCTCAGTGATCAGGCGCTGCGCCAATATGCCAAGGCATTGCCGATCGTCGTCACCGGACGCAACCTGAAGGCACCGGGCCTGTTCTCGCTGAACTTCGACAACCATGAAGGTGCACGCCTGGCCACCGAACACCTGCTGGCGCTGGGCCACCGGCGCATCGCCTTCATCGCCGGCGACGAGCGTCATCCCGATGCCAGCCAACGTCTGCGCGGCTACCGCAGCGCGCTGCAGTCCGCTGGCCTGCCCTTTGTGCCCGAGCTTTTGTTGCCCGGCGACTACCACGAGGACAGCGGCCGGCTGGCCATTGAGCAGCTGTTGGCCAGTGGCGAGCCGTTCACCGCGGTGTTTGCCGCCAACGACCAGATGGCCTTTGGCGCGGCGCTGGCCTTGCACCGGCGCGGCCTGCGCGTTCCGCGGGACGTGTCGCTGCTGGGCTTTGACAACCTGGCCGGCGCTGTCTACAGCATTCCTCCGCTGAGCACGGTCCACCAACCCGCCTTCGAGCTGGGGCAGCTGGCTGCGACGGCGATGCTGCAAATGCTGGCCGGCAAGTCGCCCACGGTCCAGGTGCCTGCGCCGGGCCTGATCGTGCGCGAGTCCTGCCGCGCTTTGCCCGACCGCTGAACTCGGCGCGACGCTTCGGTCAGGCGACGCAGGCCGGGCGACGCAGGCCGAGCGACCTCAGCAGATACCCTCGATTGACAGCCCCGCAGCCTGCATCTACAGTCTGAAAGCGCTTTCATAGGCGCCGATCAACACCTGTGGTGTGGGCAGACAAGCGGGGACGACAAGCATGCAGGACAGGGCGGCACGGCAATTGGCCAGGCGGACAGGGTGGCTCGCGTTCGGCCTGGCCATCGCGCTGCTGGCACCAGCCTGGACCCCTGCCGCCGCCCAGCGCAGCCTGAGCGTTGCCGCGTTTCCGTCGGTCGACAAGATCGTCGAGGCGGCCATTCCGGCCTGGCGTGAACGCCACCCCCTGGTGGCGATCAAGGTCGTCAGCCGCCAGTTTGCCGACCACCACACGGCGATGACCACCGCGCTGTCCACCGCTTACTACCTGCCCGACGTGATGGCGCTGGAGGTCGGCTATGTGGGCCGCTTCGCCCAGGGCGGTGGGCTGGAAGACCTGCGCCAGGCGCCTTACCTGGTCGACCAGCATGCGGCGTTGTTCACCCCCTACGCCATGGCACAGGCCATCGGTCGCCAGGGTGCGGTGGTGGCCGTGCCGGGCGACATCGGCCCCGGCACCTTGCTCTACCGCAGCGACGTGATGGCCAGAGCCGGCGTCAGCGAGGCCGAGCTCACCGGCTCCTGGCAGGGCTATGTCGCCGCCGGCGTGCGCATCAAGGCCGCCACCGGCGCCTACCTGCTGGCCCATGCGCGCGACATGAAGGACATCCTGATCCGCACCGGCATCCAGCCCGGTGAGGGCCTGTACTTCGATCAGCAGTCTCGCGTGCTGGTGAACACACCGCGCTTTGTGCGTGCGTTCGAGCTGGCGCGCGAGGTGCGCCGCCACAGGCTCGATGCCAAGGTCTCGGCCTGGTCGAACGAATGGTCCGAAGGCTTCAAGCGCGGCACGCTGGCCACACAGATGTCGGGCGCCTGGCTGGCGGGCCACCTGGGCAACTGGCTGGCGCCCGACACCAAGGGCCTGTGGCGTGCGGCGCAATTGCCCGAAGGCGCCTGGGCGGCCTATGGCGGCAGCTTCTTTGCCATCCCGCGCCGCGCACCCGAGGCCAACAAGGCCCTGGCCTGGGAGTTGATCCAGCTGCTGACCCTGGACCGCAACAGGCAGCTGGCCGCGTTCAAGGCCCACGACGCCTTCCCTGCGCTGCTGGCCGCGCACGACGACCCCTTCTTCGAGCAGCCGCTGCCTTTTCTCGGCGGCCAGCCGGCACGCCTGCTTTGGCGCGAGGCCACCCGCCACATCGTGGCCGTGCAGGTGCACAAGCAGGACGCCTTTGCCAGCGAGGTGATCGACACCGAGCTGGACAAGGTGCTCGACCAGGGCAAGGACATCGCCACCGCGCTGGCCGACGCCGAGCGCCTGCTTGCCCGCCGGGCCCACCGCTGAATCCCTCGCCGCCGATGTTGCCCGTCGACACCGTCACCCCCGATGCGCCGGCCTTGACCGCAGCGCGGCCGCGCCCTGCGCCCACGCTGCGCCAGCGCCTGCGGCTGTCGCCGCGCTGGACGCCGTATGTGCTGCTCAGCCCGTTCTTCGTGCTGTTCCTGGTCTTCGGCACCTTTCCGCTGCTGTTCAGTCTGTATCTGGCCTTCCAGACCTGGGAGCCCACCAGCGGCCTGGACGCCATGCAGTTCGTGGGTTGGGGAAATTTTGTCTTTGCGCTGGAAGACGAGTGGTTCTGGAAGTCGCTGCGCAACACCGCCTGGCTGGCGGTGGCCTCGGGCGTGCCCCAGCACCTGATCGGCATCCCGCTGGCGGTGTTCATCCACAACGCCTTCAAGACCCTGCGCAACGGCGTGGTGGGCGCGTACTTTCTGCCCTACATCACGTCCACCGTGGCCATCGCCATCATGTTCAGCTCGCTGCTGTCCACCGACTACGGCCTGGTCAACGTGGCGCTGAAGGCGCTGGGCGAGCTGCCCGGCCTGGGCTGGTTGATGCCGGCGGAAAACATCGACTGGCTGGGCCAGCCGCAGAACATCAAGCCGGCGATCGCGATGATCGTGTTCTGGCGCTACCTGGGCTTCAACGTGGTGCTGTACCTGGCCGCACTGCAGACCATTCCGCGCGACCTGTACGAGGCAGCCACCATGGACGGCGCCGGCCGGATGCAGCAGTTCTTCCACATCACCCTGCCCAGCCTGAAGCCGATGATCTTCTTCGGCGTCACGCTCAGCGTGATCGGCGGGCTGCAGTTGTTCGAGGAGCCCTTCATCCTCACCGGCGGGCGCGGCGGCTCTGACCAGTCGGGCATGACCACCGCCATCTACCTCTACCGCATGGCCTTCGACTTCAACGACTTCGGCGCCGCCAGCGCCATGTCGTGGCTGCTGTTCATCGTGGTGGTGGTGCTGACCTGGGCCACCAACCGGGCCTTCCGCCCGCGCGGACCTTCGGCCTGACGAACACCGCCAAGATGAACAATTCCCGACTCGCGCCCTGGGCCGCCTATGCCATCGTCGGCATGGGCGCGCTGGTGATGCTGGCGCCGTTCTACTTCATGTTCGTGTTCGCCACCCAGTCGCGCACCGAAATCTTCAGCCTGCCGCCGCCGGTCTGGTTCGGCGACGACCTGCTGGCCAACCTGAAGATCCTGACCGAGCGCATCCCGTTCTGGCGCAACCTGGCCTGGAGCCTGTATGTGGCGGTGCTGTCGACCGTGCTGACGCTGCTGTTCTGCTCGATGGGCGGCTATGCCTTCGCCTGCTTCGAGTTCCGCTACAAGAAGCCGATGTTCGCCTTCGTCATGGCGACCATGCTGCTGCCGTCGTTCATGAACATGATCCCCACCTTCATGGTCATGGACCTGCTGGGCTGGATCGACCAGCCGCGCGCCCTGTACATCCCGGGCGCGGCGAGCGCTTTCGGCATCTTCCTGATGCGCCAGTTCGTCACCACGTCGATCCCGAAA
>JANOWE010000012.1:0-3195 GCA_031417735.1 Betaproteobacteria bacterium | reverse complement strand
CTTTGGGTGCGTGATCCAGAAGCCCATCATCCCCATCGCCATCTGCACCATCTCGTCGGCATGCGGGTGGTACATGAAGGTGCCGGGGCGGCGCGCCACGAACTCGTAGACGTAGGTCTTGCCGGGCGGGATGCCGGGCTGGTTCAGGCCCGTGACGCCGTCCATGCCGTTGGGCAGGCGTTGGCCGTGCCAGTGGATGCTGGTCAGCTCGCCGAGCTTGTTGGTGACGAAGATGCGCACGCGGTCGCCTTCCACCACCTCGATCGTCGGCCCCGGGCTCTGGCCGTTGTAGCCCCACAGGTGGGCCTTGAAGCCGGCGGTCATCTCGCGCACCACGGGTTCGGCGACCAGGTGGAATTCCTTGACGCCGTTGTTCATCCGCCAGGGCAGGGTCCAGCCGTTGAGCGTGACCACCGGGTTGTAGGGACGGCCGGTGCTGGGCACCAGCGGCGGCATGGTGTCGGGCTTGGTCTGCATGACCGGCTCGGGCAAGGCGGCCATCGCCACCCTGCTGACCGAGGCTGCAGCCGCAGCTGCCGTGATGGCGCCGGCTCCACCGAGCATTTTGCGTCGGGAGAGCATGTTCATATCTTTCATGTTGTCCTTCATGTTCAATGCCCCGCGCCGGCGGCATCGGCCGCCATCTGTGGGCCGGAAGCTGCGGTGAGGCTCGGTTTGCCGATCAGCGCCATGTCCAGATCAGCCTGTGCGATCCAGAAGTCGCGCTTGGCCTGGATGGCGGCGTTGACGCTCGAGATCTGCGATCGGGCGTCGGCCAGCAGTTCGAACACGCCAATCAACATGCCGTTGTAGCGAAGCTGGTTTTCTTCGGCGATGCGCTGGCGCAGCGGCACGATCTCGTCGCGGTGGTGGCGGGCGATGTCGTAGGCAGAGCGGTAGCCGGTGTAGGCCTCACGCACTTCAGAGCGGGCGTTGATGGCCGTTTCTGCGGCGAGCTGGACCGTCTGCATGTACACCGCTTCAGCCCGAGCGACCCGCGCGCCGCTCCAGTCAAACAGAGGCAGTTCCACGCCAATCTCCCAGCCGCGCTGGGTGGGCGCTTCGTTGGACCGGTTGTTGCGCAGCCCCAGTTCCAGCACGTTGATGAAACGTGTGGTCCGCGTCAGGCCCAGGTTCCTGGCCGTTCGTTCTGCCGCCAGCTTGGCGCCCAGCACGTCGAGCCGTTGGGCCAATGCCACCCGCTCCACATCGGGTAGGTCGAGCGCTTCCTTGGGCAGGTCTGGCAACCGCTCCGGCAGGCTGAACTGCGTCTGCGCGCCCCAAGCGCCCATTAGCCGCGTCAGGCGCTCGCGCGTGGAGCGCTGCGCCTGTTCGGCCTGGGCCAGATTCAGCGCGGCGTCGGCATAGAAGCCCTGCTCACGCGCCCGCTGCAGCTTGTTGAAGTTGCCGACCTGTTCCATGCGGCGGGCCAATTCAGAGCTGGCATCTGCGGTCTCCTTGACCTGCCGCATGTAGCGCACGGTTTCTTCAGCCGCCAACGCGTTGACCCAGGCCTTGCGCGTGTCGGCGGCCAGCGACATCACGCGCATTGCGACCATGCCCTTGGTCTGCTCGAAGCGGCGTGCCTCCATCTGGCCGATGAAGGGCATGGCCAGAATGCGCGCCAGATTGAAGTGCAGGCCGCGTTCAAGTTCGATCTCGCTGCCGCGGGTCAATCGTCCGAAACTGAAGCCGGGGTTGGGCAAGCGTCCGGCCTGCACGACCTCGGCTTCGGTGATGCCGAGGTCCTGGAAGGTGGCCTGCAAGCCGCGGTTGTTCAGCAGGGCCACCTGCACCGCGTCGTCCATCGTCAGCGGCTTGGCCAGCAACTCGGCGACGCGCTTGTCGATGATGTCCTGGTCGGCATCGGTGCGGGCCCAGCGCAGATCCTTACCGAGCCGGTCCTTGGCGGTTTGTTCGACGGTGGCGAAGCCGCCGTCAGCGCTGAAAGAAGCGCAGCCGCTGAGCAAGGCCGCGCCCGCAAGCAGGGCTGGCAGGGCCAGCCGTCGAGAGGGCGCCCTCATGGCGTCTTGTGGCCACCGTGCCCAGCGGGCATCGGCTTGGCCATCTCGTTGGATACCGCAGCGGGCGTCGGACCTGCAGGCTTCGGCTCTGGCGCCGGGTCGGGTTGCTGCGCCTCACGGGCATACACGCGCCAGCCGCCGATGCGGGCCACGGTGTCGTTGGCTTCGCGCCAGGAGATGGGCTTGCCATCGTCCAGGCGGCGGTACAAGGAGAACGACGACTGGTAGGTCAGCGTCGGAACGCTCGCCTTCGGGTCGAGCGGATCGGGCCTGCTGGCCGGCGCAGCGGGTTGTGCATGCGCCGTGAAGGCCGCAGTTGACAACGCAGCCAACCATAGGGCCGCGGCGCATGCGGGTTTGTAAGCGAAGCGCGGTGCGCATGGCTGGCGCCAGCGCCCAATAGAAAGGGAATGGACCATGATGTCCTCGCGTCAATGTCGGGGTGCTCCCCGGCTGCGTGCGCAGCGGGGAGGGACAGGAACTGGCGAGAGCGCGCGTGTCAGCGCACGCGCGCAAGCCCGCCTTTACGCGAGGACGATTCGAGGAGGGCGGTCAGGTCCGTCGGCGGCGAACGCGCTGACGGTGGGCACCACGGCAGAGAACACCGTGGGCGTGACAGCGGGCGCTGGCACGGCAAGCAGGGGGCTCAGGATGGCGCCGAGCGAGCAGCAAGAGGCACAGGCACTGCACTTCTGTTTGCCGGCGTGACTGCTTGGTGAGGACGCCGACTGGCTGGCCGAAGCAGAGTCGGTCTCATCGGCCAGGGCTGCCATGTCTTGTTGCCCGGGAGTGCCCTCTTCAGCGCTGTGATGGTTCGCATGCTCGGCCGATCTGGCTTGCGCGGCGCTGGTTGCGGCCGCGCCGCCGTGGTGGTTCGGACCGCAGAACGCCATAGTCGCGGCAGCAGCGCCCTGGGCGGGAACCGCCAGAACCAGCAACCAGACCAAAAGCGTTCGAATCAGCAAACCCATCCCTTCACTTTACAGCAGGCCGTCTTCGGCGTTTGAACCAAGGCATTTCCGCCGGCGCAGGGGCAGACAGCGAGCTCGCCACTGTATTTGAATGACTTCTACCCTGATCGGACCGCAGGATGACAAATTCGTCATGTTCCCCGACGCCGAGAGCGGAATCTGCCTCAGCCGCCGTGCCGTGCAGCGTCACTATTGATTTG
>JANOWE010000011.1:0-61648 GCA_031417735.1 Betaproteobacteria bacterium | reverse complement strand
GCGCTGCCCCTGTCGGCCATGCCCAGACCCTGGTTGCTGTGGGTGGTACCGGTGGTGCCGCTGATCGCATCGCTGCTGTGCGCCATGCGCGCCAGTCGCCTGCCGCCAGTCAATACGCTGGTCCGGCTGCGCGGGCAGTGGCAGGCCGATCTGCAGATGCTTCGGGTCGCCAGCGCGCGCGGCAAAGCGGACTGAACCCTGACCGGGCACTGAATCGGCGTCCGCTTCTAAAGCCCGTGCCTGCGGCCACCTCTCTCCATCAGAACGCCCACATGCGCACCACAGACCGTCCTTCAGCCCTCGCTGCGAGCGACCCGTCGATTGATCAACCGACCCTGCTCGCGATGCAGCGCCTGGCTTCGTCGCGCCAGCGTCTGCAGATGATCCTGATGCCACCGCCCCGACCAGCGCCCGCTGGTGGGGGCTTTGGGCTGTCCAGGCTAGCGCAGCTCGTGCGCGCACAGTGGCAACAGTGGCGTGCGTCGATGCACGGCTGGCCGCTGCTTGACCTGGCGGGCGACGGCCTGCAGCGCTGGTGGCGGGGTCATCCGTGGCGACCCGTAGGAGAGGTGCTGGGCGGTGAGGCCGGCCAATGGCTGCGGGCCGCCGTGCGCCGCCACCCACTGGCCAGCGCCGCCCTGGCTGCGACCGCCGGCGTGGTGCTGGTCAGCTGCCGCGCCTGGCGCTGGCCATGGCTTCGCCGGCCCGCGCACCGCGTGCCGCAGATGGCCGGTCGCTGGCTGCAAAGGCAGATTGCCCAGCCCGCCGTGATGACGATGCTGGCCGGCCTGGTCCTTCAATCCATCCAGCGCAAGCTCGGACCCGAGGCCACTGAGGGCCAGGTCTGCGGCCCGTCCACCGCCACGCGCAGCGACGCTGACGCCAGCGAACTGCGCCGGTCCTACGGCGGCGAAGCGCCAGCGCAGGGCGGGCCTGCAGCGGCCCCCACGTTCACAAGGGATCGCTCGCGTTGACCAGGCGCTCAAAGGCCGTCAGCGGTCGGGCCTGAGCTGATTCATCGGCGACATCGCCCCAGCTGCCGCACAGCGACAGCACGGCCTCGGGTTCGGTGTAGCCCACCCGCCAATCCTTGAACAGTCGTTCGCCCTGCACCGCGCCTTGATGCAATGCCTGCCAGACCGTTGATGGCAGTCCCTGCGTCAAGGCCAGCCTGGCCTGGCCCAGGGCGTCCGGCTCGCCTTGAATCAGGCACAGCGCCGCCTCGCCGTCAAACAACATCGCGCCGGTGATGGCCAGGGCCATATGACGTGCGCGCGCCTGCCTCAGTGTCTGAAGGAACAGGTTTGCAGGCAGTTCAGCGGACAGAACCGTGAACAGGACATACTGTGTAATTGCCATCGGTGCCAAGCCTCCAACATCTTGTAGTCGGCACTGTAGAAGGGGCGTTTAAGGCCGCTATGTCAATTGATGTGTCTCAGTCCAGCCCGGCCGCAGCGCTCTCGTTCCGCCGCGCATCACGCGCCGACGACGCCAGTTGCGCCCACTGCCCGCTGCGTTGCATGGCTCACTTTCAAGCGGTCAACGCCGCTGAGCTGGCCATGATCGAGAGCCTGAAGCAGGCTGAATTTGAATACGATGCCCACACCTTGCTGGTGCAGGAGGGCCAGTCCGATGGTCCGCTGTACACCCTGCTTGAGGGCTGGGCCTTCCGCTTCAAGACGCTGACCGATGGTCGACGGCAGATCCTCGACTTTCTCCAGCCCGGCGACTTCATCGGCTTGCAGCAGAAAATGACTGACGCTGCCAACCATGGCGTGCGAGCGATGACCGCCGTACGACTGTGCAGTTTTGCGCGCGACGCGCTGTGGACCTTGCACCGCGAAATGCCCTCACTGGGCTACGACCTGACCTGGCTGGCTGCACACAGCGAGGCACATGTCGATGAGAACCTGCTCAGCGTGGGCCGGCGCACCGCACGTGAACGGGTGGCGGCGCTGCTGCTGATGCTGCATGTGCGCGCGGCCGCTCAGGACCCGGCGGCCGCACGGCATGGGGTGCTGATGCCCTTGACCCAACAGCACATCGCAGACGCCATGGGTTTGTCGCTGGTGCACATCAACCGCACGCTGCGCCAACTCTCGCAGGCTGGTCTGTACCATTCCACAAGCGCTGGGCATGTGCGCCTGCCCGATCTGGCCGCGCTGGCCGCATTGGCCAAGCTGCGCTGGCCGTTGAAGCTGGCGCCGCGCCCGCTGATCTGAGCCCGGCTGGCTCAGGCCTGCGCCAGCAGCCCCAAGGGCCCTGACAGCATCGCCTTGATGCGCTGCAGCCCGCGCCGAATATGCGACTTCACCGTGCCCAGCGGCAGCTGGGTGGCGCGCGAGATTTCGTCATGACTCATGCCGCCGAACAAGGCCATGCTCAACAGCTGGCGCACTTGGGCAGACAGGCGCTGCAAGGCCTGTTCCACCAGCGCGATCAGCTGCTGGTGTGCCAGGCGCTGTGGTGGGTCGAACTGCATGTCGGGGCAGGCCAGACGGTCCAGATCGTCGTCAAGCAATTGGCCCAGCGGCCGGCACGAGATTCGACGCAAGCCATCGAGCGCGCGTGAGCGAGCGATGCTGCTCAACCAGGCCAGCACCGATCCGCGTTGCGGGTCGAAGCGGGCGGCCTGCCGCCAGGCCTGCCAGTAGATGTCCATCAGCAATTCATCGGCCAGGTCGACCCGGCGCATCAAGCGCATGGAGAAGGCCCGCAGTCTGGCCGATGTGCGTTGGTGCAGGGTCGTCAAGGCCTGCTCGTCGCCCTTGGCCATCGCCGAGACTAGCGCTGCCAGGGCCTCGTCTTCGTCGGCACGATGGGACAGGGTGCAGTACTGCGAGGCCATTGCCGGCCCCTGCTTTACGGCGCTGAACGTCGAATCGACCAAATGGAGGGTGGGGGCCAAAGCCCGGGCAGGCAAAGGCTTGATCGCTTGCTGCGATGCGGCGTCACACTGGACTGGCGGCATGCGGACTCCTGGGTTGCCCCGATGCTCAAGGCCAGACGCGCTCGGCCCAAGCTCGGATCGTCGCGACTGTGTGTAGGACAAGTGCCCCGCAGTGCCCCACGACCTTGGGGGCTTGAGCACTCGACGCACGGCGCGTAGGACCAGGCCCACAAGCGGCAGGGCCTGCGTCTGAATGTGGACGCTCACCTTGACGCCTACATTGGTGTCCTAGCGACGGGCCTGTCCTGTCAACTCAAACCGTTCAAGCCAGGAGTGCGCTCATGAACCGCCCGGTCGCCATGGTCTACCTGATCGTCGCCTTGGTCTGCGTCGTCCTGGCGTTCGCCTTGACCGACGCCGGTCAGACCCAGCCCGGCCAACCGCAGCCTGCCAACCCGGCATGGCCTGACGCAGTGCAGCCGGGCTGAGGCGGGCCTGCTGCGCGGCCTGGTCGACTGGTCGACTGGTCGGCTGGTCGGCCCAAGCAGCGTGATGCGGTTGCTGTCTGTTCACCGCCACGATGCCCATGCGCCGGGCAGACGGGCGACTCAAACCCGCTCATTTTCCAAACCAGCTGTTCGTCATCGACCCGAGATCCTCCATGTTGACCCAACCCTTGCAAGCCCAGCTGACCGCGCCCAAGGGCACGCCCTTGTCGCCGCAGGCCGGTAACCTGACGCGTCACCTGCGCCAGTGCCGCCAGGCCAGCAGTCTTTTGTTCGTCGCCGCCTCCTGGGCCGAGCGTGCCCACAGCCAGTTGGCGCCGCGCTTTGTGACCACCATCACTGCCGCTTTCATCGTCATCACGGTGCTCTGCGCATGGGGCTGATTTGACTGCCGCCGGTTGGTGGGATTCGAAGGCAGTCGAACCGGCGGTCCAGCCGACGACCATCGCACTGCTGTCCTGGCCCGGCGGGTCCGCGCCAGAGCCCGCCATCCGGTCTGAACTGTTCGGCCGCGCCCGCTTCGAGCAGCATGGGCACAGTCTTGCCGTCACCCATGAGGTGATGAGCAGCAGCCCGGCACGCGACCTGTTCTACCCCCGCCTGCAGGACAATCTGGCCACCCTGGACCGCTCGCGAGCGCTGATCGAAGGCTTTGCCCGCCAGGGCATGCATCTGGGGCCAGCCTCGCACTGGTTGCACGACAACGGGGTCTTGCTCGATGCGCTGGCCCAGGAACTGCGCCAGGGCCTGTCGCGCAACTTCTTTCGCTCGCTGCCCCGGCTGCGCGACGAACCGCTCGCCGGCCTGCCCCGGGTCTATGGCGTGGCCTGGGCCTGGGTCGCCCATGCCGACAGTGCGCTGGACCCGGCCTTGCTGCAGGCCTACCTGATGGCCTACCAGCAGCAGCGTGAACTCACGCTGGCCGAACTGTGGGCGCTGCCCGGTACGCTGCGCGGGGTGCTGCTGGAGAACCTGCGCCGTCTCGCCGAGCACACCGCGCTGGTGCATGCCGCCCGCGAGGCCGCCCACCATTGGCTGGACCTGCCCGAGGCCGGCAGCAGCCTGTCATCGCTGCAGGCGCTGTACGACCGGGCGCGACAACTCGGCGTGGCCGACCATCTGGCGCTTCAACTGCACCAGCGCGAGCCGCTGCCCAGCAGCCAGCCGCACGCGGCAGCGGCGCAGGACCTGCAGGCCTGGCTGGCCAGGCATCTGCCTGATCCAGCGGCCATGCTGCTGCGCCACCAGGCCGAGGCCACGGCCGACCATCAAAGCATCCGCAACGCGATCAACACGCTGCGCGGGCTGGAACGCCTGGATTGGCGGGGCCTGTTCGCTGCCACCAACCCGGTGATGCAGTGGCTGTGCCGGCTGCCGGTGCACGCTGCCGAGGCCGACCAGACCCAGGACGCCACGCTGCAAGCGGTGCAGCGCCTGGCGCGGCGCAGTGGCCGCACCGAGTCGGTCGTGACCCAGACCCTGCAAGGCCTGTGTGCCAGCATCCGTGACCCCACGCTGGCTGATGCCGCACCGTCCTACTGGTGGCAGGGCCCCGGCAGGCCCCGGCTGTGCCTGGCCCTGGGCTTGCCGGCGCGGCACGGCCGCAGCCCGGGCAGCTCGGCACGGGGACCGGCGCTGGCCTACCTGGGCAGCCTGCTGCTGCTGAGCCTGCTCGCCACCGCCTTGCTCTTGCACCAGCTGGCCTTGCCCATGCCCGGCCTGCTGGCCGGTCTGGTTCTGAGCCTGACCGCGCTGCTGCTGCTCGCGCCCGTGAGCGAGGCGGTGGTCGCGGTGGTCAACCGGCTGCTCAGCGAATCCCTGCCGCCGTCCCGGCTGCCCAGGTTGGCCTTTGCCCAGGGCATCCCGGCCGAGCACCGGGTGCTGGTGGTGATGCCGGTGATGCTGACCAGCGCCGCCGACATCCGGGCCCTGTGTGCCCAGCTCGAACAACACCGCACCGCCAACACCGAAGCCCATGCCCAGTTCGCGCTGCTCAGCGACTGGACCGACGCCGACGCCGAACACCAGCCCGACGATCAGGCGCTGCTGGACGCTGCCGTGGCCGAGGTGCAAGCGCTGAACGACCGCTGTCCGGCCACTCCCGGTCAGCCTGCGACCTTCCTGCTGCTGCACCGGGGTCGGCGCTGGAGCGACACCGAGCAGCGCTGGATTGGCTGGGAGCGCAAGCGCGGCAAGCTCGAGCAGCTGGTGCGCCTGCTTGCCGGCGGGCCCCGCCCGTTCTGGCCGCTGGGCGCAATCGGCCAGCCGGCGCCGCACACGCGCTACATCGTCACGCTGGACGCCGACACCGACCTGCCACCTGGCAGCCTGCGCGCGCTGGTCAGCGTGGCTGCCCATCCGATGAACCAGCCCCGGCTGGACCTGCAGGCCCGCCGCGTGGTGGCGGGTTACAGCATCCTGCAGCCCAGGGTCGAGTCGCCCCTGCCCGCACCGCGCACCGTCACGCCGTTTCACCGGCTGTTCTCGGGCCAGTGCGGCATCGACCCCTACAGCGCGGCCAGTTCCGAGGTCTACCAGGACCTGTTCGGCCAGGGCACCTTCACCGGCAAAGGCCTGCTCAATGTGCAGGCCATGGACGCCGTGCTGTCCGAGCGCATGCCCGAAGGCCAGGTACTCAGCCACGACCTGCTCGAAGGCGCGATCGTGGGCTGTGCCGGCGTGGGCGACGTGGTGCTGCTGGAAGACCCGCCGGTGCATGCCGACGTGGCCAACGCGCGCCTGCACCGCTGGACCCGAGGCGACTGGCAGTTGCTGCCCATGCTCTGGCGGGCGCGCCAACTGGGTCTGCCGTTGATCAGCCGCTGGAAGATGGTCGACAACCTGCGCCGCTCGCTGGTGGCGCCGGGCTCGCTGGCGCTGGTGCTGCTGGTCCTGGCCACCGGCGTGCTGCCCCTGGGCTGGGCCCTGGCGGTGGTCGCCGCGGCCTTCAGCGCCGGGCCCTTGCTCGGTGCGCTGGCCGGCCTGGCGCCCAGCCGCGATGACATCGCGCTGGGCCGCTTCTACCGCCACGCGCTGCGCGACCTGGGTCGGGCCCTGCTGCTGGGCGGCTGGCATCTGGCGCAGCTGCTACAGCTGGCCTTGATGTACGGCGACGCGGTGCTGCGGGCCCTCTACCGGCAGGCCGTATCGCGCCGCCACCTGCTGCAGTGGACCACCGCCGCCGCAGCGGCAGCCGCCGCACAGACCCGCCTGCCCGCCCTGCTGCGCCGCCATATCGCGGTGCCGGTGGTCGCGGCCACGCTGGCCCTGCTGCTGGCGCTGGCGGGCAGGCTGGGCCCGGCCGGCGCAGCGCTGCTGGCGCTGTGGTCGGCCAGCGCAGTCTGGACCTGGCTGGCCAGCCGTCCTGAACGATCGGGCCCTGCCCGGAGCCTGGACGCACCCGATCGGGCCTGGTTGCTGGGCCTGGCCCGCGACACCTGGCGCTACTTCGAACGCCATGTCGGCGCCGACGACAACCACCTGCCGCCCGACAACGTGCAGCATGTGCCGCACACGATGGTGGCGCACCGCACCTCGCCGACCAACATCGGCATGTACCTGCTGGCTGCGGCCAGCGCGCAGGCACTGGGCTTCATCGGCCGGGCCGATCTGGTGCAAAGGCTGAGCCTGACCCTCGACACGCTGGAGCGGCTGCCGCGTCACCTCGGCCACTTCTACAACTGGTATGACACCAGCACGCTGGCGGTGCTGCCACCGGCCTATGTCTCCACCGTGGACAGTGGCAATTGCAGCGTGCACCTGCTGGCCGTGGCTCAGGCCTGTGCCGACCTGGCGGCGACCACGCTCGGCAAGGTCGATCCGACGCCCCGCCCGGCGGTGCTGGTCGCGTCGGCGCTGCGCCTGCAACCGCTGCAGATGGTGCTGCAGGGCACGGCCAGCCTGCATGTGCTGTCCCAGCTCTGCGCGCCGGACGGCCCCTGGCCGGTGGACCACACCAGCGCCCAGACCCTGGCCACGCAACTGCAGCAGGGCCGGCAGGCGCTGGACGCCCTGAGCATGGGCCCGACCGACCACCTCGACACCGGCCACAGCAACTCGCTTTGGTTGCTGCACGACCACCTGGCGATGCTTGACAGCGCCTGCGCCGACCTGCTGATCACGCCCCAGGCGCTGGCCGCCAGCCTGCAGCAGGCCAGCCAGCGCTGCCGCCGCCTGGCGCTGGCGCCCGACTTTGCCGCGCTCTACGACCCCCAGCGCCGGCTGCTGCACATCGGCCTGCGCGCCGACAGCGGTCAGCTCGACGACAACCACTATGACCTGCTGGCCAGCGAGGCCAGGCTGACCAGCCTGCTGGCCATCGCCAAGGGCGACGTGCCGGTACGGCATTGGGCGGCACTGGGCCGGCCGTTCTTCGCGCTGGGCCACGAGGTCGGTCTGAAGTCGTGGTCGGGCTCGATGTTCGAGTACCTGATGCCCAGCCTGGTGCTGGACGAACCGGTGGGCAGCGTGCTGCACCAGGTCACCCGCAGCGCCGTGGCCGTGCACGAGCAAGAGGGCCACGACGCGGGCACGCCCTGGGGCATCAGTGAGTCGGCGGTGGCGGTGCAAGACCACACCCTGGCCTACCAGTACGGACCGCAGGGCGTGGCCCGGCTGGCCCTGCGCCGCGCGCCGGCCGACGAGCGCGTGGTCGCGCCCTACGCCAGCGTGATGGCGCTGATGGTCTCGCCGGTGGCCGCGCTGGCCAACCTGCGCGAGCTGCAGGGCTTGGCCGCTCGGCAGGCCTTCGGTTTTGTCGAGTCCATCGACTACACCCCGCAACGCCAGCGCGACGGCCAGGGCCACACCCTGGTGCACACCTTCATGGCCCACCACCAGGGCATGAGCCTGGTCGCCCTGGCCGACCTGCTGTGCCAGGGCCAGCCCCGGCGCTGGGCCATGGCCGACCCGCTGCTGCGCGCGGTGGCGCCGCTGCTGCATGAACGGGCGCCACGCGAGGTGCCCGTGCTGCGCGATGCGCCACCCGCGCCGCCCGAGCCGACCCAGCTCAATCGCCGCATGCTGCACCTGAGCACGCCGCAAGAAGAAGCCGTCGCGCCGACCCAGTTGCTCGGCAACGGCCGCTTGGCGGTCTGGCTGCGCAGCCACGGTGGCGGCACCAGCCAATGGGCCGGCCAGGGCTTGACACGCTGGCGCGACGATGCGCTGCGCGACGACTGCGGCAGCTGGCTGTACCTGCGGCGCGGCGGCTCGGAGAACGCGGGGCAGCGCTGGTGTTCCCTGACCGCCCGCCCGGCGCCCGACCCTGCCGCCACCTACCGCAGCCAGTTCCACCCTGACAGCGTGGTGTTCGAGGCCGAATGGCCCGACCTGCACAGCCGCTGCCAGGTCTGGGTCAGCCCGGAGGACGACATCGAGCTGCGCCAGGTCACGCTGTCCAACCGCAGCCGCCATGCCCTGCCGCTGATGCTGGCCTCATACGCCGAGATCACGCTGGCCGCGCCGAAGGCAGACGAGGCCCACCCGGCCTTTTCCAACCTGTTCGTGCAGGCCTCCTGGCATGCCGACGAGCAGGCCGTGTACCTGCGCCGGCAGCCGCGCCTGGTCGGCGAGCCGGCGGTGTGCGCGGTGCACTTTCTGGCGCCAGACGAGCATGCGCTGCAGGCCGTGGGCGCCTGCGCCGACCGCGCCCTGGTCCTGGGCCGCCACGGCAGCCCGGCGCAGCCACTGGGCCCCTTCCTGCAACGCGGCGCAGCGGCGGCGCCCGCCGCACAGGCCGGCACCGACGACGGGCAGCCACTGCCCGGCGTGCCCCTGGCCACCGGACTTGACCCGGCGGCCAGCATCGCCGTGCGCCTGTGCCTGGCCCCCGGCGCCAGTGTCACCCTGAGTTTTTGCACCGCCGCCAGCGAAAGCATCGGGCAATTGCCTGCGCTGGTGGACAAGTACCGTCAGCGC
This sequence comes from Betaproteobacteria bacterium, assembly GCA_031417735.1. Lineage (GTDB taxonomy): Bacteria > Pseudomonadota > Gammaproteobacteria > Burkholderiales > Burkholderiaceae_C > Pseudaquabacterium. The sequence continues at coordinate 52,333 of JANOWE010000011.1, read as the reverse complement.
AGCCACCGCGACCGCTCGGCCAGCATGGCCCACACCATGGCCGGCATCGCGCTGCGCGAACTGCCCTTCGACGCCCAGGGCTGGGCCGCGCTGCTGCTGCTCAATACCTGGCTCACCAGCCAGTTGCACCGCAGGCCGACCACGAGCGTGGCCGATACCGGCACGCCCACGGCGGTGGACCGCCGCGCGCTGTGGCAGCACGGCATTTCGGGCGACCGGCCGATCGTGCTCGTGACCATCCACCGCGAGCAGGGACTGGGCCTGGTCCAGGCGCTGGAGCGTGCGCTGACCGCCTGGCGACTGGGCGGCCTGGCGGTGGACCTGGTGGTGGTCAACGCCGAGCCGGCGTCCTACCTCAGCCCGGTGCAGCGACAGCTGCAGGCGCTGCGCGAGCATGGCCAGCGCGACCAGGGCAGCGCGGCCACCGGCCCGGCCGGTGCGCTGTACGTGATCAACCAGAACCCGCTGGAGGCCACGCTGGCGCGCACCTTGCAGCGCCTGGCCCGTGTCCACCTGCAGGCCGACGGTCGCCCGCTGGCTCAGCAGATGGCCGCGCTGGCAGCCCCGCACGCGCTGTCCTTCGCGCAACGGCAGGCACTGCCCCGGCTGCCGGTGCGGCCAGTGCTGGGCGCGCTGGCCGGCGGCCAGGCGACCCGCGCACCCGACTTCGAGTTCGACCCCGACAGCGGCAGCCTGCGCTTTGCGGTGGACAGCCACCACCAGCCGTCGCGGCCCTGGGTCAACCTGCTCGCCAACCCGAATTTCGGCTGTGTGATCTCGGAGATGGGGCCCGCCTTCTGCTGGGCCCGGAACAGCCGGCTGCACCAGATCACCGCCTGGAGCAACGACCCGCTGCGCGACACGCCCAGCGAATGGCTGCTGCTGCACGACCTGGCGCACAAGCGGGTCTGGTCCCTGGGCCGGGCGCTGCAGGACGCCGGCCCGCGCGAGGTCGAGCATGGCATAGGCTACAGCCGCATGCGCCAGCGCATCGACGGCCTGCAGGTCACGCTGTGCTGGTGTGTGGACGAGCAGGCCGCGCTGCGTCAGCTGACGGTGGACCTGGAGGTCATCGACGGCCGGCCCCGCCGCCTGCGCCTGGTGGCGCTGGCCGAATGGACGCTGGGCGGCAGCCGCGCCGAGCGTGGCACCGTGGACACCGCCTTCTGGCCACCGACCGCCGAACTGCCCACGCCGGCGCTGAGCGCGACCCAGACCGAGGCCCAGGCCGGCTTCGGCGGCAGCACGGCGGTGCTGGCCTGGCGGCCCGAACAGCCGGGCGACAGCCTGGCCCGTGCAGAGGGACGCGCACGCGGCGCGGTGGTGGATGTCGGCCCGGGCCCGGCGGCACCCACGCCGGACTGGACCTGCGACCGCCGCGAATTTCATGACCGCAGCGGCGCCCTGGTGCTGCCGGCCAGCCTGGGTCAACGCCAGGGTGCGGGCCTGGACGCTTGCGCCGCGCTGGGCTTGACGCTGGCGCTGCCGGCCGAAGGTGCCCAGCGCTGCACGCTGTTGCTGGGCCATGGCCCCGACTTGGCGGCGGCCCAGGCCTTGCTGCAGCAGGCCTGGCCGCTTGACCCGGCACAGCGTCTGGCCGGCCAGCGCGACCGCCTCGACAACCTGCTGGGCACGGTGCAGGTGAGCACGCCCGACCCGGCCTTCGACGCGCTGGTCAACCACTGGCTGCCCTACCAGACGCTGGTCTGCCGGCTGTGGGCGCGTGCTGGCTTCTACCAGGCCGGCGGCGCGTTCGGCTTTCGTGACCAATTGCAGGACGCGATGTCGCTGGTGCAGCACGCGCCCGAGCTGCTGGCACAGCAGATCCTGCACCACGCGGCGCACCAGTTCCCCGAGGGCGATGTGCAGCACTGGTGGCACGAGCCCGGCGGGGCCGGCGTGCGGACCCACTTTTCCGACGACCTGCTGTGGCTGCCACTGGCCGCGGCCCTGTACGTGGACCGCACCGGTGACGTCGCGCTGCTGGCACGACCAGTGCCCTTTCTGCAGGGCTCGGTGGTGCCCGAGGGCGCCGAAGATGTCTACGAGACGCCGAGCGTCAGCGCCGAGCAGGCCAGCCTGTACGAACACTGCGCGCGCGCCGTCGACGCGAGGCTGCGCACCGGCGTCCATGGCCTGCCGCTGTTCGGCAGCGGTGACTGGAACGACGGCATGAACCGCGTCGGTCATGAGGGGCGGGGTGAATCGGTCTGGCTGGCCTGGATGCTGTGCCAGGTGGTCGAGCAGATGACGCCACTGGCGCAGGCACAGGGCGAGACCCAGCGCGCCGGGCGTTGGCAAACGGCGATGCAGGGCTGGCGCAGCGCGCTGGAGCAGCACGGCTGGGACGGCCGCTGGTACCGGCGTGGCTTCTTCGACGACGGCTCGGTGCTGGGCAGCGCGGCCAATGCAGAGTGCCGCATCGACCTCATTGCCCAGGCCTGGGCGGTGCTCACCGGGGCCGGCGACCCTGGCCGCGCGCGCCAGGCCATGCACAGCACCCGCACGCTGCTGCAGGACGACACGCACCAGCTGACCCGGCTGCTGGACCCCCCGCTGCAGCAGGCCCGGCCCAGCGCCGGCTACATCCAGGCCTACCCGCCGGGCGTGCGCGAGAACGGCGGCCAGTACAACCATGCCGCCGTCTGGGCACTGATGGCCTGGGCCAGGCTGGGTGACGGTGACCAAGCCTGGCAATTGTTCACGATGATGAGCCCGGCCCACCGCTGGGCCGACGCCACGCTGGGGCCGCGCTACGAGATCGAGCCACAAGCCATGGCCGGAGACATCTACACCCACGCGCCCTATGCCGGCCGTGGGGGCTGGAGCTGGTACACCGGCTCGGCCGGCTGGCTGCTGCGCGCGGCCCTGGAATCGGTCTGCGGCCTGGTCGTGGCGCGCGGCCAGGTCAGGCTGAACCCGGCGCTGCCCGGCCATTGGCCGCAAGTCTGGCTCACCGTGCGACATCAAGGCCAGCAACACCACTTTGTGGTCTGCGCCGATGACCTGGTCCAGCGCGCGGTGCAGCAGGCTCACCCACAGGCCAGGCGTTTGCAGCGCGACGAGGCCGTGAGCCTGGACAGCCTGCCCGACGGCAGCGTGCATTGCCTGCTCTGCCTGGCCACGCCAGCGACGCTGAATCAGCTCAGCGCGGGCTTGCCCGCAGGCTGACCGGCCGCGTCGGGCCGGCCTCGGTGCGGCTCAGGCATCTCGCGGCAGCACCAGCTCGAACAAGGTGCCGTCACGTTCGTTCGAGCTGCCGATGAGCGAACCACCATGGGCCCGTGCCACCTGCTCCGCGCCGCCCAGACCTGCGCCCACCTTGGGCGTGGGCAGGCCAGGCGCGGCATGCTCGCCGCCGAACAGGTGCTGGTGCACCCCTTGCGGCAGCACCGACGCCATGCTCACGCGCATGCTCAGGGCCCGGCGTTTCAGACCGTCGACCTGCACCTGCACGGGCGTGCCCGCACCGTGAATGGCGGCCAACAGCAGCAACTGGTCGACTGCGCGGCCGATCAGCTGCGCATCAAAGCGGCCGCTGGTGTCGCCAAGCACCACCAGTTCGGGCGGATCGTCGGGCATCAGCTCGGCGGCCTCCGCATCCATGCGCAATCGAACCAAGGCGGCCAGGTCGCCGCTGGCCAGTTCGGGCCGAAGATCACCCATCGGCAGACTGGCCAGGTTGACCAGGTGGTCGACATGGCGCGACAGCATGGTGGTGGCGGCCTTGATGCGTTCGCCGGCCTGCTTCACGGCGGGCAGTTCGGCCCTGCGCATCACCACTTCGGCATTCAAGGTCAGCGCCGCCAGCGGCGTGCGAATGTCGTGCGACAAGGCGCCCAGCATCATCGCGTTGAGCCTTGACACGCGCTGCAGATCGGCCATGCGCAAGGCAATCTGCCGGCGCTGGCGGTCCAGGTCCATGAACACCTTGATCTTGGCCTTGAGCACACGCACGTCGACAGGCTTGTACAAGAAGTCGACCGCCCCGGCCTCGTAGCCTCGAAAACCCACCCGGTCGTCCTGCGCGCCGGCGGTGAGAAAGACGATGGGTACATGCCGGGTGCGGCTGGTGCCGCGCATCAGTTCGGCCAGCTCATAGCCGTCCATGCCGGGCATCTGCACGTCCAGCAGGGCCAGGCCCACATCGTGGTGGAGCAGCAGCTCCAGCGCCTGAGCGCCTGACGCGGCCGTCAGCACCTTGATCTGGTCGTCGGCCAGGCTGGCCATCATTGCCTGCAGGTTGGCAGCGATGTCGTCCACCACCAGCACCTGAAACGCTTCGGTCATGGTGGCGTCGGTGTTCGCGCCTTGGGCAAGGGTTTGGGGGTCCATTGGGCGGCTCCTGATATTTTTGGGTGACGGGTGACGGGTGACGGGTGACGGGTGACGGGTGACCGGTGACCGGTGACAGGTTCGGGCAAGCAATGGGGTTGAGGCTTCAGCGTTTGCGGTAAAGGCGTAACTCGGAGGCTGCGCATATGGGCTCGCAAGCATCCGCATGCGGCCCATGCAGCAAGCTCTCGCGGCTGCCCAGGCCGAGGTAGCCCTGCCGTGGCAGCGCCTGGGAAAACAGCGTCAGCACGCGGGACTGCAGCGGCTCATCAAAATAGATCAACACATTGCGACAGGACACCCAGTGCAGCTCCGAGAACACCGAGTCGGTGGCCAGACTGTGGTCGGAAAACACCATGCTTGCTTCAGCCAGCGCTTGAACAGCAGACCATCGTAGCCGCTGCTGCAGTCGTCGGCCAAGTCGGCACGGCCGCCAGCGGCGAGGTCGTTGGCGCTGAACACACCGGCCCGGGCGCACTGCAGGGCCTGCGGGTTGATGTCGAACAGCGCATCGTCGCTGATCGGCGCGGCGGCGGGCAAAGCCTGCGGCACGTGCACGGGCACGGGCACGTGCAGGGGCAGGGGCAGGGGCACGGGCACCGGCACCGGCACCGGCACCGGCACCGGCACCGGCACCGGCACCGGCAAAGACTGCGGCGCGGCGCTGTCGACTGGCGGCGGTGGGTCGAGCCGCAAAGGCCAAGCCCTCATCGGCGCAGCCATACCCGGCACAGCGACAGCAGCCGCTCGGTGTCGATCGGCTTGGCCATGTAGTCGCTGGCCCCTGCGGCCAGACAGCGCTCGCGGTCATTGCCCATGGCCTTGGCGGTGAGCATGATGATCGGCAGGTCCTTGGCTTCAGGCTTCTGGCGGATGCATTGCACCGCTTCCAGACCGTCCAGCTCGGGCATCATCCAGTCCATCAGCACCAGGTCGATGTCGGACTCGGCGCCGACCCGCTGCACGGCCTCCAGACCGTTGCGCACCACCAGCAGCCGCACGCCCTGGGCCTCGAACACACTGGTCAACGCAAACACGGTGCGCACATCGTCTTCGGCCAGCAGAATGCAGCGCCCGGCCAGGGCCGCGTCGCGCTGGCGGGCCTGGCCCAGCAACTGCTGCTGCGCCGGCGGCAGGCGCGACTGCACGCTGTGCAGAAACAGCGTGACCTCGTCGAGCAGCCGCTCGGGCGAGCGCGCACCCTTGACGATGATCGAGCGCGCATGGCGCCGCAGCGCGGCCGCTTCGTCGCGGCTGAGCGTGCGACCGGTGTGGACGATCGCCGGTGGCAGCGGGCCCGCGCTGTCCGATGCCCATTGTTCGAGCAGGGCCGCCCCGCTGCCATCAGGCAGGCCAAGGTCGGTGACCACGCAGTCAAAATGCCCGGCTGCCAGGGCCTGCAGCGCCTGGGCCTGGCTGGCCGCGGGCACGACCTCGACATCCGGCGCGGACAGCAGGCGCAGCAGGCTCTCGCGCAGGGGCGCATCGTCTTCCACCAGCAAGACCCGGCGCACCGGCTTGTCCAGCATCTGCTCAAGCTCGCTCACGGCCGCCACCAGCGCCTCACGCTGCACTGGCTTGACCAGGTGGCCCACCGCCCCGAGCGACAGCGCGGCCGCACTGCGGTCTTGTGCCGACACCACATGCACCGGCACATGGCGCGTTCGCGGGTCTCGCTTGAGCTGCTCCAGCACCGACAGTCCCGACACATCGGGCAGGCCCAGGTCAAGCAAGATGGCGCTCGGCGGCTGGGCGCGGGCCAGGGCCAGGGCCTGCTCACCGCTGCTGGCCAGCACGCACTGCAGGCCCTGCTCTTCCACCAGGTCTTTGAGCACGCCGGCGAACAGGCTGTCGTCCTCCACCGCCATCAGCACCCGGCCGGCGCGCCGACCGGATGGGCTGCCGACATCGAGCGGCCGCGGCGCCTCGGGCTCGGAGAGGATCGGGGCCAAGCCTTCAGCACTGGCGACCGCAGCGTGCGCCAAGGTCGGCTGCGTTTGCGGCTGCGTTTGCGGCTGCGTTCGCGGCTGCATTGGCGGCTGCATTGGCGGCTGTGCTGCCGGCGGCGTCTGCTCAGCCCCCACCAGGGCCGGCGGCAGCACCGCCGGCAGTTCGACGCTGAAGCAGCTGCCCTGGCCGGGGCTGCTGCGCAGCTGAATGTGCCCGCCCATGCGCTGCACCAGTTCGCGGCTGATCGACAGGCCCAGGCCGGTGCCGCCATGCTGGCGGCTGATGCTGCCGTCGGCCTGGCGGAAGGCCTCGAACACCAGCGCCTGCTTGTCCTGAGCGATGCCCTGGCCAGTGTCGTGGACTTCGAAGCGCACGCCGCCGCTGCGGCCGCCCGCCATCGCCGCCTCGCCCTGGGCCGCGTCGATCAGCAGCCGGACCTGGCCCTGCGCGGTGAACTTGACGGCGTTGGACAGCAGGTTCTTCAGCACCTGCTGCAGGCGCTGGCCGTCGGTGACCAGGCTGGTTGGTGCCCACGCCGAGCGCTCGACCACCAGCGCCAGGCCCTTCTGCCGCGCCTGCGGTTCGAACAGCGCCTGCAGGCGTCGCTGCAGATCGTCCAGCAGCACCGGTTCGGCCTGCAGATCGGCGTGGCCGGCCTCGATCTTGGACAGGTCAAGAATGTCATTGATCAGCAGCAGCAGGTCGTTGTTGGCGTCGTGGATGGTCTGCGCGTGGCGCACCTGTTCGGCGCTGAGCCTGCCGCCAGCGTTGTCGGCCAGCAGGCGCGACAGGATCAAGGCGCTGTTGAGCGGCGTGCGCAGCTCGTGCGACATATTGGCCAGGAACTCGGATTTGTAGCGGTTAGCCTGGGCCAGCGCGTCGCGCTGCTGCTTCAGGTCGGCGCGCGAACGCAGCAGCGCTTGCTGGCGCAGTTCCAGCGTGCGGGCATGTTCGGCCAACTGCACATGGGCTTCTTCCAGTTCGGTCTGCTGCCGGGCCTGCGTGGTCTGCGATTCACGCAGCGCCTGGCCCTGGGCCTGAAGGTCTTCGTTGCCTGCACGCAGTTCTTCCTGCCGGGTCTGCAGTTCTTTGGCCTGCTGTCGGGTCTGCGTCAGCAAGACCTTGCGCTCATCGACGGCCAGGGCTGCTCTGAGCGCCATGCCGCCCATCTCGGCCATGCGTTCGGCCAGCGCCTGGACCCGCGCAAAGTCGGGCGCGGGCCCGATCAGACCCAGCTCGATCACCCCCACCGTGGTGCCCGCCGCGCTCAGCGGCAGCAGGACCACATGGGCCAGCGCACTGTGGCCCAGGGCCGTGTGCAGGTGCAGGTGCGCCGCCGGCAGCGGGCCGAGCAGCCGGCACTGGCCGTCGCGTGCGGCCTGACCAAGCTGACCCGCACCCACCGCAATGGTCTCGGGCAATGCCTCGGGCGACATGGCGTGGTGGCCGCACACCTGCAGCAGCGCGCCCTGGCGCCGGTACAGCACACCCTGCTGCGCACCCAGCAACTGGCACAACACGGCGCACAGGGCTTGCCCCAGTTCTTCGGACGAGATTCGACCCACCAGGCTGTGCGCCAGCGCCGCCTCGGCCTGCTGCATCCACATCAGCTGGCGCAGGCGCTCGCGCTGGCCGATGGCCAGTGCCAGCAGACCCGCCACGACCATGAAACTGCCGGCACCCAGCACCCGGTTGAGCATGACCTGGCCGATCTGCACCACCTGCCCGTCCGGCAGCGGCGGCGATAGAAAATAACCGGCAGCGGTGAACAAGACCGCGCTGAGCCCCAGCGCCCAGGCCCCGCCACGCCAGCGCTGCAGCAGGGCCAGCGCCATTGGCACCGGCTGCAGCACCCAGGGTGAACTGCCCAGCGGGGTGGCCGCGTCCCAGGCAAACAGCAGCAGTTGCAAACCCGCCGCGAGCGCGAGCACCAGCGCGTCGCGCGACCGCGGTTCAGGCGCAGCCGCCGTGGCGGGCAAGTCGTGGGCCTGGCTTTGGAAATCAGAAGGCATGGGCAGGTGGCTGGTGAACAGCGGTCTATGGCAAGTGCCTGCGCGGATTGTCGGCAAGCGAGGGCCTGCGCGGTGTAGGCGCAAACCTACGTCCGCAAGTCACGCCGGCCGGTGTGTTTGGCCTGGTCGATTGCGCACACTCGAACGGTGTCGAACCGCTAAGGAGACCCTCATGAACGACCTTGAATGGCTGTTTCTGGCGTTGAGCCTGACGGCGATCTGTGTGCCCTTGACGGTGGCCTGGTGCACTGCCGAAGACGACCCGGAGTGGCTGTTCGACCCCGATCTGCGCCTGCTCGCCGCGCTCAAGCTCGCGCGTCGGCCATCCTCGGCGGCCCTTGGACGTCGGTCCGTGGCTTCCCGGCAGGCATGATCAGACGCTTGCGGATGGCCTCCATGCGCGGGGCTCGCCTGCCGCGGGCCCCACCGGGCCACCCTGAAAACTGCACACCCTGACCAGCCGCCGATCTGCGCTCCACCAGAACCTGTCGATGACACCGCAATGACCCCACAGCGCGCCCTGCCAAGCGCCGAGCCGCTCAACGCCGAGCCAACGCTGGGCGCAGCCGCCGCAACATTGCGCCAGACCCTGGTCGCACGGCGCGTGCTGTTGGCCTATGTGGCGGCCGTGCTGGTGATGTCGGTGCTGGACGCGCTGTGGTTGGGCTGGCTGGCCAAGGACTTCTACCAGCACGAACTGGGCAGCCTGATGCGGGCCCAGATCTGGCTCACGCCGGCCCTGCTGTTCTACCTGCTCTACCCGGCCGGTCTGGTCTTGCTCGCACTCTGGCCACTGCCGCTTCGGGCCGTCACCGCGCTGTGGCGCAGCGCGCTGGTCGGCCTGGTCGCCTACGGTACTTACGATCTGACCAACATGGCCACCCTGCCTGGCTTCAGTGCCCGCCTGGCCCTGGTCGACATGGCCTGGGGCACGGTGGCGAGTGCCCTGGCGGGTTGGGCTGGATGGGCCCTGGTCCGGCTGCGCTGATGCTCGGCTCATCGGCCTGGCGCATGGCGGGCCGGGGCCACGCTTGATCGACGGAGGTACGGCAGCCTGAGCCGGATCGTCCGAACCACGCCACCATGGCTACAACCAGGAGCCAACGCCCCATGTTTCTCGCCCAAGGGTTGAACTTGCTCAAGCTGCCAGCCCTGTTCAACCTATCGCCCAACGCCTATGTGCTGCTGGACCGCGACAACCGCATCGTGGGCATGAACCAGGCCTACCTGGATGTCACCCGGCGCAGCGCCGAGGCCTTGCTCGGACAAGGGCTGTTCGACGCCTTTCCCAGCGACCCGGCGTCGCTGCCCGGCCGCCTGCTGCGGCAGTCGCTGGACCGGGTGCTGCTGACAAACCGCACCGACCATTTGTCCAGCGTCCACTACCCCATCGCCGGGCCGGACGGCCAGGTGCACGACCGCTACTGGAGCGCCACCCATGTGCCGGTGCCAGGCGCCGACGGTCAGGTGGACCTGGTGCTGCAGCACACGGTGGACGTGACAGAACTGGTGCAATTGCGGGCTCAGGCCGGCGCGGTCGAGCCGGTCATGGCGGCGGGCGTGCTGCACCGCGCCAACTGGCTTCAGGCGCACAACCTGGCCTTGGGCGAAGAATTGGCCTGGCTGCGCCTGCTGTTCGATCAGGCGCCAGGCTTCATGGCGGTGATGCGCGGCCCGAGCCATGTCTTCGAGTTCGCCAACCGCGCCTGCGTGCAACTGCTGGGTGAGCGGCCCCTGCTCGACCGGCCAGTCCGAGAGGCCCTGCCCGAACTGCATGACCAGGCCTTTTTCGGCCTGCTCGACGAGGCCTACCGCAGCGGCCAGGCCTACACCACGCAGGCCATGCCGGCGCAATTGCAGCGCCAGCCCGACGGCCCGCGCGAGCTGCGCCATGTCGACTTCGTGTTCCAGCCGCTGAAGGACGCCAGCGGCCAGGTGCATGCGATCTTTGTGCAGGGCCATGACGTGACCGAGGCCCAGCGCTCGCGACAGGCGGCGCTGGACAGCGAGTTGCGCTTTCGCACCCTGGCCCAGTCGCTGCCCAATCAGGTCTGGACGGCCAAGGCCAATGGCGCGCTGGACTGGTGCAACCAGCAAGTGCGCCACTACACCGGCCTGGCCGACGCCGAACTGGCCGGCCGGGGCTGGGCCAGCACGGTGCATGCCGACGACATCGGCCCCACCGACACCGCCTGGCGCCAGGCCCTGCGCAACGGCAAGGCCTATGAGGTGGAATTTCGCGTCCGCCGTCATGACGGGCGCTACCGCTGGCACCTGCTCAAGGCCTTGCCGATCCGTGACGATCGCGGCGACCTGACGCAATGGATCGGCACCAACACCGACATCGAAGACCAGAAGGCCAGCGTGCTGCTGCTGGCCGACCTGAACAACCAGCTGGCCCAGCGCGTGGAGCAGCGCACCGCCGAGCTGATGCGCATGCAGGACGCACTGCGCCAGAGTCAGAAGATGGAGGCCATCGGCAACCTGGCCGGCGGCATCGCCCACGACTTCAACAACCTGCTGCAGGTGGTGGGCGGCAACCTGGCACTGCTGGCGCAGCAACTGCCGGCACCCGGCAAGGCCGAGCTGCACATCCGCGCAGCACAAGACGGCGTGGCGCGTGGTGCCCGGCTGGCGGCGCAACTGCTGGCCTTCGGCCGTCGCCAGGCGCTGGCACCGGAAGTACTGCATGTGGGCCGGCTGGTGCAGGACATGGCGCAGATTCTGCAGGGCTCGGTGGGTGAGCAGATCAGCATCCAAAGCCGCATTGCCGACGGCCTGTGGCCGACCCAGGTCGACCGAGGCAACCTGGAGAATGCGCTGCTGAACCTGGCACTGAATGCCCGCGACGCGATGTCGGGCCAGGGTCGGCTGAGCATCGAGGTGAGCAATGCCGCGCTCGATGGCAGCGACGACGGCGCCCACGGCGAGCATGTGGTGCTGGCGGTGTCCGACAGTGGCGCCGGAATGTCCGAGCAAGTGGCCGCACAGGCCTTCGAGCCCTTCTTCACCACCAAGCCCGAAGGCAAAGGCACCGGACTCGGGCTGTCGATGGTCTATGGCTTTGTCAAGCAATCAGGCGGCGTGGTGCGGCTGCACAGCGCACCCGGCCAAGGCACCACCGTACGGCTCTACCTGCCACGCTGCACCGACGCACCCGCCGCTGCATTGCCCGATACGCCCACCGCCCCTGTCTCAGCCACCGGCGGCAACGAACTTGTGCTGGTGGTCGAAGACGACGCTGCAGTGCGCGAGACCACGGTGGCCCTGCTGCAGGGGCTGGGCTACGCGGTGCGGCAGGCCGGCGACGCGCAGTCGGCCTGGACGATGATCGAGGCCGGCCTGCGGGTTGACCTGCTGTTCACCGACGTGGTCATGCCCGGCCCCTTGAGCAGCACCACGCTGGCGCAAAAGGCGCGCAAGCAGCTGCCCCAGATGGCGGTGCTGTTCACCTCGGGCTATGCCCAGCATTCCATCGTTCACGGTGGCCGCCTGGACCCCGGCGTGCATTTGCTGGCCAAACCCTATGGCCGCGACGCCCTGGCCAGCAAGCTGCGCCAGGTGCTTGCCCGACGGCCCGACGCCGCGCCGCCGCAAGCCGGACAGGCCAGCGCTGCGGCCGCTGCCCCGCCTGCGCCGCCGCCTCGGGTACTGGTCTGTGAAGACGACGCCGGCGTGCGCGAGGCACTGATTGAGCTGCTGGCCCTGCTGGGCTTTGAGCCCCTGGCCGCAGCCAGTGCCGCCGCCGCCCGCGCGGTGCTGGCCGAGCAGGCGATCGACCTGTTGATCACCGATCTGGGCCTGCCCGATGAGGACGGCCTGTCACTGGCCCGCTGGGCCCTGCAGCGGCAGCCCGGCCTGGGCCTGGTGCTGGCCACCGGCAGCGACATCGGCAGCGCCGCCGCCGACAGCCTGCCCGCCGCGGCGCGGCTGCTGCGCAAGCCCTTCGACCTGGACCAACTGGCCACGATCTTGGCACCCTGGGCGCCTTGATCGGAACGCCGAGCACAGGCCATGCACATGCTGCACACACACCGCGCGAAGCCCGTGTCCCGCTGCACTGAGCACCGCGCGCCTTCGCCCGGTGCGTCAGCGTCGCGCGCCAGATGTGCCCTTCACTGCACTAGAATGCGGCGGCGTTGCGGGTGTAGTTCAATGGCAGAACGGCAGCTTCCCAAGCTTCATACAGGGGTTCGATTCCCCTCACCCGCTCCACGCTGAACCGGTGCCCGCCGTGCCGGGCGCCCAGGTTTCCCCAGCGCTCGCAGGCCCTGCCGCTTCGCGGCCAGCCAGGCCGGCAACCGGTCCCAAGCCACCGCGCCCCGCTTCACATGGCCTGCCGCCTACCAGGCACCTGCATCAGGCCTTGGCGCACCGGCCCGTTCGTCGGTCTGGCACCTCGGCGGCGCGTTCGGACCGCAGGCGGTCGAGCATGGATTGCGCAGGTTCGTCGGCCGGGTCTTGGGTGACGAGTTCGCCCCGGAAGGCTTTGGCCAGTCGCGCTGCGACTTGGCGATCGCAGAGCCACTTCGAGGTCTCGATCCGAGCGGGGATGCTCTCCGCGCGGTCCAGCGCCACTGGGCGGGCAAGCGGTGCTCGGTCTCGGTACCCTTGGCCATCTGGTGATGGGCCAGTTCAACCATCGGTTGGCGCAGGTGCTCGCCGGTCAGCTCTCGCGGGCGGGTCAGCACGATCTCGAGCGCGGCGATGCGGTTGACGTTGCGCACGCCATGGGCCTGGACCAGGGTGCGCAGCTCGTCCAGCGGCATGCCACCACCCTGACCGGCCAGGGTGGTGGCATCGCGCCCGGTCAGCAGTTCCAGTTCGGCCAGGGCCGCCCGCAGGCTGGGGCGACGGTCAGACAGACGCTGAGCTCGGCGCAGCAGATGGCGCAGCCGAACCACCAGCCGCGCCCTGATCTCGTCGGCATGGGTGATGGGCTGCCGGGTGCGGACGTTCAGGTCCACGACCAGGTCGCCGGCCGGTGATGACCAGGCGCTTGAATTGGTCGATCTCGTAGTCCACCTCGTCGGGCAGCACCTGCCGGGCTTCGCTGCCCAGGGTGTCGAGCAGGGTCACCGTCTGGCCGCTGTCGAAGTGGATGCCGTGCTGTGACAGCAGGGTGCGCCATCGGATCGGCGGCAGGTGGTCGACCAGCCAGTCGTCGATCACCGCTTCCTGGTAGATGTAGGTGTAGTCCGGCAGGCCGAAGATCTGGGTAATGTGCTGGGCCGACGTGGCGGTCAGCGCCAGCGTGAAGGCATCAAACGGGTCGAGTCCCGACAGGCTCCTAGGCCGAGATGTAGTCGGCCGCGTCGCGAAACTGCAGCTCAGACGCGTCCACATCCAGCGCCAGCAGTTGCAACAGGCCGTCGGGTGTGGGCCAGCCCGCCGGTGCGGCGGCATGGTTGCTGGCCCGCCGCACATCGCGAAACCAGACCGCGCTGCGGCCTTCAAACTGGCGGTGGCAGGGCCTGCCGTTGTTGGCAAAGACAAAGCGCAGGCGGTCGTCGCTGGCGCAGGTGACGGTGGCGGTCAGCGCGTGCCAGCCCGGGAACGAGCCCTGGCTTGCTTTGTCCCACGCTGATGGCGCTGGCAGGCCATCGGCCTGCCCAGCCTGCAGAACCAGGCTGTAGCGCTCGGACTGGCCGATCACCGACGACACCTCGGTGCTGAAGCTTTTCGCTTCGGCCACGCCGACGGCGACCAGGCCACAGCACAGCGCCTGATCGACCGGACCGGAGTCGGTGGGCCATTCGGCGATGGCCAGCTTGCGGCCCGCTTTGTGCACCCCCGCAATGCCATGGGTGCGCAGCATGTGCAGCATGCCCATCACCTCGGTATCAAGCAGTTGCCGACGCCGGATGTCGGCCAGCCGATCGGCTTGACGGCTGTCGTCATCGGCATCCAGGCTGTGGACCGAGGCGATGTGCTGTGCCAGGTTCTCGCCGAACTGTCGAAGCAACCGCAGGCCGGCATTGGGATCGGCGATGGCGTAACGCTCGGCCGATGCGCCAAGCTGGGCCAGCAATGGGTCACGCTGAGCCGGAAATTCGACATTCGATGCGGTTTTGCCGACCCGGACATGGCCCGCTGGTGCGCCTTGCTGACTGCAAGTGCGCCTCCCCCTGTTCATTGTTTTCGTCAGCGTAAAGGTCGGTCGTGCACTTCCTGTCCATGGCCCCGTTCTCAGCGCCGGAAAACGGGCCTGGTGATGCCTTGGCATGCCCACATCAAGCATCCGCTGTTGATGCGGCAAGCCACGCCCAGATCGGTGGCCAAGTGCTTGTCGGCAGGCGGGACGCTGTGCCAGGCAAGCCTTTCTCTGCGGGGACCAGAGCCTCGGCGCGGTTCACCGTGCGCCGGCCGCGTTGCTGTGGGCGCTGTCCGACAGCCGCGCGCGCCATTGTCTGGCAGCCTGCTGCCCTGCCCGGCAGCAGGATGGCTGGATTGCAGCCGCGCAGGCTGCGCTTCAAGGAAGCTGCATGGAAAAGAACAAACCGCCCGAGTCATTCGGCGTGTTCAAGCCTGTCGGCCACATCGTGATGGCCTACCGCAGCCCTGACGCGCTGCAGTCCGCCTGTGGCGCCCTGCTCGAGCAAGGATTCACCCAGGCCACGATGCTGCGTTACTCAAGCCAGGAGATGGCGGAGCAGGTCGATACCGAGCTGAAAAATGCCAGCCCGCTGGCCTCCTTCGGCTACGAATTGAAGCTGATCAATATCTACCGCGAACTGGCCGCAGCGGGTTGCGCCTTCCTCATCGTGCACGCCCCCGAGGACGATCAGGTCGCGCGCGTCGCCGCCGTGGCGAACAAGATGCAGGCGGTGACGGCGCAACGCTATGGCAGCCTGATCATTGAGGAACTGGTCAACCAGGCGCCCGTCGGCACTGCTCCGACCGCGCCTGGCGATCCGGTGGCGGCAGCGCTACAACGCTGAGCATGGACGCGACCGGCCCGCCGTCACCGGCCGATGGCGGTCACGCTCCTCGTCGGCCGCATCCGCCCCGTGACCTGCCCGACCACTTTGCACGGTCCGTCACGCGGCTGCTGCGCTGGTTGGCCGACACCTTTTTCGCCCAGCGCTACGGCCATCGCGCCGTGGTGCTCGAGACCGTGGCCGCCGTGCCCGGCATGGTCGGCGCGACACTGACCCACCTGCAGTGCCTGCGCCACATGGTCGACGACGAGGGCTGGATCCGCACGCTGCTCGAAGAGGCCGAAAACGAGCGCATGCACCTGATGACCTTCATCGCCATCGCCAAGCCGACGGCGCTGGAGCGCTGGCTCGTGTTGATCACGCAGTGGATCTTCTACCTCGGCTTTTTCGTGCTCTACCTGGTTTCGGCACGCACCGCGCACCGCCTGGTGGGCTACTTCGAGGAAGAAGCAGTGATCAGCTACACGCTGTACCTTGCCGAGATCGATGCCGGCCGCCTGCCCAACGAGCCCGCACCCGCCATCGCCAAGGCCTATTGGATGCTGGGCGCCGACGCGACGCTGCGCGATGTGCTGCTGGTGGTACGCGCCGACGAGGCTCACCACCGCGATGTCAACCACGGCCGGGCCAGCGAGCTCGCCGGTGAGCCGCCCGACGCGGCGCCAGCCGCCGCCTATCCCGCCCATGCCGACCCTGGTCATCGGCCGCTGTGACCGGCTGGTGAGGGTTCCTGCGCTGCGGCGCGCTGTTGTGCTGGCCACGGCACTGAGCGTGTGGCTGCTCAATCGATCGCCCTTCACCACGCTGCTGTCAGGTGACTCAATGACATGGGTCTGGCACGGCATGCGCTAGATCAGTTCCTGGATCATCCAGCTGGCATGGCAGTGTGCGGCCTCGGCCTGAATGGAAGGCACGGGTAGCGCCAAGGATCCGGCCTGAGCATCTTCGGCCGCAGGTCAGCGACGCCCGACGGCGCGTTTGCCCGCGTTGGTTTCACGCGCCTGCCACCGTTCGGCGGTCTGACTGCAGAACGCCGCCAGGGCCTGCAGCATCGCCCGGGTGGCGTCGTTGGCGGCGATCACGCCGCCATAGGCATCTTCGCTCGGCGACTCGGCCCGATGGTCGAACTCGACCTGGTCCAGGACCTGGCGTGTGGCGGTGTCGCTGAGGGTGGCGCGCAAGGTCAGTCGCACAAGGCTGGGTGTGGCGCCGAACTCATGTTGCAGGCGCACGATTTCGGTGTCCAGACGCAAGTCGCCCGTGGCGGCGCCCGACGTGGCGAGCACGGCGCGGAAGTTGCCGCTGCGGTCCAGCGCCGCGACGATCAGCGGCGCGAGCATGCGCGCCGGGGTATCGATCCATTCGCTGTGCGCAAAGTACCCGAGCTGGTGCGCCTGGCGCAGGTAGATGATGCGCTGGCTGTCGAACCCCGCACCGGCCTGCGGCGGGTTGACCACCAGAGTGGGCGCTGCCGCAGGACCGTTGGCCGCATTGCGCAAAGCGGCCGCCACAAGGGCCGGCGCTGCGCTCGGTGCGGCGTCAAGGGCAAAGAAGGCGGGCGGCTGGACCGGTTTGGGTTTGAGCGCGCTGCAGGCCACCATCAGGGTCAGCGCGGCGGCGGCCAGCGCCAGGCCAAACCAGCGTGCAAGGCCTGTGGCGTGGTTCATCGCAGCTTCTTTCATGGTGGCAATTCACCCGGCCCGGGTGGCACAGGGCTGCGGCCGAACAGCAGGCTGCTCGGGTTGCGTTCGGTCTGCTCGGTCAGTCGCCGCAGCGAGCCCGAAAGCAGGCTCAGCTCTGCGAGCAGGCGTTGCAGTTGCGGCAGCGTGTCGGCACTCAGGCGCTGAACTTCGGCGCCGACCGAATCGACCGTCTTGCCCGCGCTGGCGCTGGCCTGCGCAGCCTCGTTGCCCATCTTCTCGACCGCATCGGCGCTGCGGCCCACGCGCTCGATCAAGGGGCCGAGCTGGGCCGTGATGCGCGCGCCGTTGTCGAAGCTGCGCGCGGCGTTGACGATGCCGGCGTCGAGCGTGTCCTTGCGAGCGGCCAGCGTTCGCGAGACCGTGGCGATGTCGGCCAATGCGCTGCTGAAGGCCTTTCGGTTCTCGTCGCTGAGCATGGCGTCGATGTTGCTCGAAGTGCTGTCGATCTTGGCCAGCACCGTGCTCAACACGTTCTCCAGCCGTGACGACAGCGAGGGTTTGGTGCGGATCACCGGGTAGGGCTCCTGCGTCGTCGCCCGCAGCGGCAGCGATTCGCGCGTGCCGCCACTGAGCTCGACATAGGCAATGCCGGTCAGGCCCTGGGTCTTCAAGACGGCAAGCGTGTCTTGCTTGATCGGCGTGCCGCGCTCGATGGCGAAGGTCAGCCGAACCCGCTCGGGCTTGTCCTGGTCAAGCTCAATGCCCTTGACCTTGCCGACATCGACGCCGTTATATTTGACCGGTGCGTTCAGATTGAGCCCGGCGACAGATTCGTCAACCAGGGCCAGGTACAGCTCGTAGGACTGTTTCGACGCTCCACCTGCAGCCAACCACAGCGCGCCAGCGATCAGCGCCGCGCCCAGCGCGAGCACGAAGGCACCAACAAGGGCGTAGTTCACCTTGGTTTCGATGTCGCACTCCCTTGCGCGCCGCGTGCCCTCGGACCCTCGAAGTAGGGCTGAATGTCAGCATTCGCCAGGCTTGAGAGCTCCGCCATCGAGCCCACGCCCTGCACCTTGCCGTGGCCAAGCACGGCCACCCGGTCAGCCACCTGCCAGAGCAGGTCGAGATCGTGGGTGACCATCACGATCGTCAGGCCAAACTGGTCACGCAACTGGCGCACCAGTTCGTCGACGCTGCCGGCGCTGATCGGATCCAGCCCCGCCGTCGGCTCGTCGAGAAACAGCAACTCGGGGTCCAGCGCCAGCGCTCGGGCCAGCGCGGCTCGCTTCATCATGCCGCCGCTCAACTCCGACGGGTATTGCGCGCCGACCTCGGGCGCCAGCCCGGCCAGGGCCAACTTGGTGTCAGCGATGGCGTCGATCTGCGGATCATCGAGATCGCTGTGCTCGCGCAGCGGCAGACCGATGTTTTCCTTCACCGTCAGCGCGCCGAACAGGCCGCCGCGCTGGAACATCACGCCCCAGCGCTTGCGCAGCGCGCGCGCCTGGTCGTCGCCGATGCCCCGCAACTCGGCGCCGAGCACGCGGATCTCGCCCGCGTCGGGCCGTTGCAGCAGGATCATCTCGCGCAGCAGCGTCGACTTGCCCGAACCGCTGCCGCCCACCAGCGCAAAGATTTCGCCCCGCTTGACTTCAAGGTCCAGGCCCTCGTGCACGACATGCTGGCCAAAGCGCGTGGACACGCCGCGCATCGAGATCGCGGCTTCTGATGCGGCAGCGGGTGCTTTCATCTCAGCGGCCCAATGCCGGCCACGCCTGAGGTCTGTACACGCCAAAGGTGTCGGCGACCAGCAGTGCGGGCCCGATGGCGATACGGTGCCGGAGGCCTTGCCTTGCGCGCGCGAAAGATGTCGTTCGCGCCATGCGCACGCTGAGCCACAGCCGCCTTGGCTCGGTCATTGCAGGCAGGCAGTCGGTGAAGTTCATAGATCCAGGGCACTGAAAGCGACCGAGAAAAGCGCGTCCGCGACGATCACCAGGAAGATCGAATGCACGACGGCGCGCGTGGTCTGGCGACCGACGCTGTCGGCGCCGCCTCGCGTACGGAAGCCCTGAAAGCAGCCGACGAGGGCGATGATGGCGGCGAAGACCGGCGCCTTGGCCAGGCCGACGAAGTAGGTCGTCACGCTGACCGCCTTGACGAAGCGGTCGAGGAACTCGGGGAAATCGACGCCCAGTTGCGAGCGCGCCATCAGCATGCCGCCGAACACGCCCAGCGTGTCGGCAAACAGCGTCAGCAACGGCAGCGCGATCACCAGCGCGATCAGCTTGGGCAGCACCAGCAACTCGATCGGCGCGATGCCCAGCGTGCGCAGCGCGTCAATCTCGTCGGTGACGGCCATGGTGCCGATCTGCGCCGCATAAGCCGAGCCCGAGCGGCCGGCGATGATGATGGCGGTGATCAGCGGCGCGAACTCGCGCAGCATCGACACCCCCACCAGGTCGGCGACGAAGATGTTGGCGCCGTACCGGCGCAATTGGTCGGCGCCCTGGTAGGCGACAACCACGCCGAGCAGGAAAGACAGCAGGCCAACGATAGGCAGCGCATCAACGCCGGCGCTGCGGATGTTGAACAACACCTGGCGCCAGCGCCAACGCGACGGGCGCAAGACGCTGGCCGCAAACACCAGGGCGGTCTCGCCGACGAAGCTCAGCAGGGCCAGGCCCTGCTCGAGCGTGTCGACGCTGCTGCGGCCGATGCCTTGCAGGACGGATGGCGACGGTGTGGCCGGTTTCATGATGCGCGCATCAGCGCGGTACGGGCTTTGCCGCTGCACCGCGCGGCGGCGGCTGGCGCTGCAACAGGGCCTGGCAGCCGGCGGCGCCTCGACCGGCCTCTTCGGCATTGCCAAGGTCGATCAGCGGCAGCAGCGCCGCCAGCGGGTTGAGCAGGCCGAGCAGCACGGAGGCCGCGATCTTGCCGCCGATGGCGCCAGTCTCCAGCGAGACCCGAGGTTCGGCGAAGCTGCCGCTCACCCGCAGCGGTGAGCGCAGCGTCAAAGGGCTCTTGTCCTTCGGGCTGACCACTGCGCGCAGATCGATCTGCTCAGTGACCATCGACACCGAGCCGTCGATCCAGACCGTCGAGTCGCTGGTGTCGAGCACCGCCATCCGCGAGCGCAGCAGGCCATGGTCGGCCGCCAGGTCGGCCACCGCGCAATGCACGGGCAGGGCATCGTCGCCCCTGATCATCACGCCCAGGCTCTGCGCGATGTCCAGTCCTGCGGCTTCGACCACCAGGTGCGAGATGCTGCCGCCGCGCAACTCGCTGCGCACCTGGCCGTTCAGGCTGGCCAGGATCTCGGCGGTCGAGCGGCCCTGTCCGGTCAGCTTGGCCTGCCCGCTCAACTTGCCCGACACATAGGGCGGCGCACCCCTGGCACGCGTCTGTTGGACCCAGTGCTCCAGGCGCACGCCGCTCCAGCGCAGATTTGAACTCCACAGCGCCAGCGCCTTGCGCCCATCCAGCCCGAGCTCACCTTCCAGCCTGCCCTGTGCGGTGCGCGCATCGAGTTCACGCAGGCTGAGCACCGCATTCGCCAGTTGCAGGTGGCCACGCAGCGGCTGCAAGGGCTCGAGGTACGCGGTGTTGAGATCAACGCTGGCGATATCGATCAGCACATTGGCGTCCATTGCGCGCAGGCTCGGCAGGTCGAATGGCCGGTTTGGCAGCAGCTTGCCCGGGGCCGTACGCGGCTTGATTTCCAGGCCGGTGCCCACGGCCTCGGACGGCACGACCGCCGTGGTGCCCAGCACCGGACCGAGGTCGACCAGCATCAGCCGCGAGCCGCCCAGCCGACCCGAAAGCAAGGGCGGTTGGCGCGCGGCCTCATAGACGAAGGCGCCGTTCAGGTGGCTGGCGCCGACGCTGGCGTGCTCGATGACGGTGTGCCAGGTATGGCCCTCCACGCGCAGCAGCCCGTCCATGCGAAAGGCCGCGGTGGTGGGCAGCGTCACACCGATGACGTCGCCCACGGCAGCCAGCGACGGCCCCTTCAGGCTGAAGTGCCCCAGCAGGCCGGCCAGGCTGGTGGCATCCGTGGCCGTGCCGACGAAACTGAACTGAGCCCGGCCGACGCTGCCCTGCACGCTCAGCGGCACCGGCTCGCTCGGCACCTCGCCCGCCGCCCAGGGCAGCACACCATAGGCCACCGCATCGATCGCCACCGGCAGCTTGCGTACCAGCCCGTTGATGCCGACATGCAGGCGCCGGCCGGGCGTGGCCGGCACAGGCGCTGCATCGCCCTGCAATGACAACTGCGCTCGCACGTCGATGGCCAGCGGCGCATCGCGGTACTGCACCAAGCCGCGGCCGACCTGCAGGCTGCCCCATTGCGGCAGGCGCAGGGGCTTCAGAGGTTCATCTGTCGCAGCCTTGCGGAGCTGCCACGAAGCGCGGGCATCGGCCAGGCGTTCGAGCTGCGCGTCGAGCGTGCCGGCCTGCAGGCGCTCGATGCGCAGGCGCTGACCGCGGTAAGCGCGCCAAAGGTCGCTGTAGGAGAGATCGAGCTCGACATCGCGCGCGCTCAGCAGGTGCGGCGCACGGCTCCAATCCGGCGCGGCAATCTCCAACTGCGGCGTGCGCAGGCGCAAGCCGCCGATGAAGCGCATTCGAAAGTTTTCGTTCTGCAGGACAGCGGGTGTGGCGTCCATGCCGGTGCCGCTGGAAATCACGACGCGGCGCTCCAGCCGCTCAGAGAGCAGGCGCTGCAACGGTGCGGCCAGGTACGGCCAGCCCAGCCACTCGCCCCATGCCAATGCAGCCGCCAAAGCCAGCAGCGTGGCTGCCACGGCGTAGGGCCAGCGCCGCGGCGCCGGAGGCGCTGTGCGCAGCGTCATCTGGCCAGGCCGGCCGGCGCCGACGCTTGCGACGCCCGGATCGGCTCCGCCAACCAGGCCCGCTCGGAACCGCTTTGATACTGGGCTCTCAACGGCGGCTCCCGATCGTGAACACGGCCAGATGCTGACCCCGGTGCACAGGCCTGCCCATCGGCGGTGACCGTCACTGCGTGTGGGCCAACGCCTACATGCCAACCGGCGCGATCGCCAATCCTGCGCTGGCGCCGGTAGCCGCATCGGCTGCGGCGGTTCCCAGGGCAGTCACAGATGGCCATGTCAGTGCAAGGCCCCGACTTCTGCAATCGATGTCGGGCTGATTCCTTCTGCCGCCCATACGCGCAGGCGCACCGGCCGGACCAACGACCTGGAAGCGCACACCTGTGGCTCGTTTTTGCCTTCAAAGGATGCGACTTTGGTACGGAAAAGCGCCAACTACGGGAAAATACTGAGGCACTGGCGCATGTAGGTACAAGCTAACGCCGCCAGCGTATCGACATCAACATGGGCAATCCCTAGAGTTCGGGCGTCGGCCCGCAGCAGTTCGTTGCCGCGCCGAAAACCAGACCACAAACGGAGATGAACATGCACATCAGGACTCCCTTCGCATTCGCCGCCGCGCTGGCCATGGCCTGCGCGGGCGCTTCGGCCACCGACCTCGTCATTGCCACCGTCAACAACGGCCACATGATCGAGATGCAGAAGCTGACCCCTCACTTTGAGAAAGCCAATCCGGGCATCAAGCTGAAGTGGGTGACGCTGGAAGAAGGCATGCTGCGCTCACGCGTGACGACCGACATCGCCACCAAGGGTGGCCAGTTCGACGTCATGACCATCGGCATGTACGAGACCCCGATCTGGGCCAAGAAGGGCTGGCTGAAAGAGCTCAAGACCGACGCCGCCTACGACGTCGACGACCTGCTGCCCGCCATGCGCAATGGCCTGTCGGTGGGCGGCAAGCTGTACGCCGCGCCCTTCTACGGCGAGAGTTCGATGCTGATGTACCGCAAGGACCTGACCGACAAGGCCGGCATCAAGTTCGCCGAACGTCCGACTTGGGACCAGGTGCGCGACGCCGCCGCCAAGATCCACGACCCCGCCAATGGCGTGTACGGCATCTGCCTGCGCGGCAAGCCGGGCTGGGGCGACAACATGGCCTTCCTGACGACCATGGCCAACAGCTTTGGTGCGCAGTGGTTCGACATGAAGTGGAAGCCGCAACTCGACACCAAGCCCTGGAAGGATACCGTCACTTTCTACGTCGACCTGCTGACCAAGTACGGCCCGCCCGGATCGTCGGCCAACAGCTTCAATGAAATCCTGGCGCTTTACAACGAGGGCAAGTGCGGCATGTGGATCGACGCCACCATCGCAGCCTCATTCATCACCGACCCCAAGCAGAGCAAGGTGGCCGACAAGGTGGCCTTTGCGCAAGGTCCCTACGCCGTGACACAAAAGGGCGCGAACTGGCTGTGGGCCTGGGCGCTGGCCGTTCCGGCCGGCACCAAGAACGCCGACGCGGCGCAGAAGTTCGTGACCTGGGCCACCTCGAAGGACTACATCAACCTTGTCGCCAAGGAAAACGGCTGGGCCTCGGTGCCCACCGGCACCCGCAAGTCGACCTACGCCAACCCGGCATTCCAGAAGGCGGCGGTCTTCGCCGAGGCCGAGAAGAAGGCCATCGACAGCGCCAACCCGAACGACAGCACCCTGGCCAAAAGCCCGTATGTGGGCGTGCAGTTCGCGGCCATCCCGGAGTTCCAGGCCATCGGTCTGGCGGTCGGTCAGCAGATGAGCGCGGCGCTGGCCGGCAAGGCCACGGTGGACGAGGCGCTGAAGGCCTCACAGGCTGCGGCCGACCGTGAGATGCGCAAGGGCGGCTACTACAAGTAAGTCGCGCCTGGGGTCACCGGCGGCCCCTTGGTCGCCGGTGCCTCGACCCCTTTGCTTTTGTCACCCGCACTCGAAGTTCCGCCATGAACAGAACCATGCCCAGGGCGCTGCTGGCGCCTGCTGTGGTCACGCTGTTGATGTGGATGTTGATCCCGCTCGGGATGACGATCTACTTCTCGGCCGTGCGCTACAACCTCATGCAGCCCGATCAGACCGGCTTTGTCGGCTGGATGAACTTCGAGTTCTTCATCACCGACCCGGACTTCGGCCCGTCGGTGGTGAACACGCTGCTGCTGCTGGGCTCGGTGATCCTGATCACGGTCATCGGTGGTGTCGCCCTGGCCCTGCTGGTCAACGAAGCCTTTCCTGGCCGGGGCCTGGTGCGGGTGCTGCTGATCTCGCCCTTCTTCGTCATGCCCACGGCCAATGCGCTGCTGTGGAAGCACATGATGATGAACCCGGTCTACGGCGTGCTGGCCCAGGTCTGGATCTTCTTCGGCGCCACGCCGGTGAACTGGCTCGAAGACCTGCCGCTGCTGTCGATCATCATCATGGTGGCCTGGCAATGGCTGCCCTTCGCCTGCCTGATCTTCATCACCAGCCTGCAGTCGCTTGACCGCGACCAGATGGAGGCCGCCGGCATGGACGGCGCCAATGCGTTCCAGAAGTTCTGGTTCCTGACCCTGCCGCACCTGGGCCGCCCGATCGCGGTGGTGGTCATGATCGAGATGATCTTTCTGCTCAGCGTGTTCGCCGAGATCTTCACCACCACCGGCGGTGGGCCGGGCAACGCCAGCACCAATGTGGCCTTCCTGATCTACAAGCAGGCCCTGCTGAACTTCGACGTCGGCGTGGCTTCGGCGGGCGCCCTGTTCGCCGTGGTGCTGGCCAATATGGCGGCGGTGTTCCTGATCCGCATGGTCGGCAAGAACCTGGACTGAGGCGATGAAACACCTGTCCCTGATTGTTCGCACAGTGTCGGCGTGGCTCGTCACGCTGCTGCTGGTGTTTCCGCTGCTGTGGCTGATGCTGACGGCCTTCAAGACCGAGTTGCAGGCCATTGCCGTGCCGCCGCAGCTGTTTTTCAGCCCCACGCTGGAGAATTTCACCGAGGTTCAGCTGCGCAGCGACTATCTGGAGTTCGCCAAGAATTCGGTCATCACCAGCGTGCTGTCCACCTTGCTCGGCCTGGCCATCGCCGCGCCGGCGGCCTACTCGATGGCCTTCTTCCGCAGCAAATGGACGCGCGATGTGCTGATGTGGATGCTGTCGACCAAGATGATGCCCGCCGTGGGCGCCCTGCTGCCGATCTATGTGCTGGCTCAGGGTGCGGGCATGCTGGACACGCTGACCAGCCTGACCATCGTGTTCACGTTGTCCAACCTGCCGATCATGGTCTGGATGCTCTACAGCGGCTTCAAGGACATTCCGCCCGACATCCTGGAAGCCGCACGCATGGACGGGGCCACGATCTGGGGCGAGTTCAAGCATGTCATCCGTCCGCTGGCCATGGGCCCGCTGGCCTCCACCGGGCTGCTCTGCCTGGTGCTGTCGTGGAACGAGGCCTTCTGGTCGCTCAACCTCAGTTCGGCCAAGGCCGGCACGCTGGCGGTGCTGATCGCCTCGTACTCCAGCCCCGAGGGCCTGTTCTGGGCCAAGCTGTCGGCCGCGTCGCTGCTGGCCATTGCGCCCATCGTGGTCGTGGGCTGGTTCAGCCAGAAGCAACTGGTGCAGGGCCTGACCTTCGGCGCCGTGAAGTGAGCCAGCCCCTGAACGCCGCAGGCGCGCGCCGTCAAGGCGCCGCCGCCCTCGGCCCGGCAGCGCCGGATCTGCTGCGTCAGCTTGACACCTGCATGGCCCACGCCGTGCACCAGGAGTAATTCAATGTCTTACCTGCAACTGAAGAATGTCGAGAAGCGCTATGGCGACGTGCGCGTCATCAAGGGCATCGACCTGACGGTCGAGAAGGGCGAGTTCGTCGTCTTTGTCGGCCCCTCGGGCTGCGGCAAGTCCACCCTGCTGCGCATGATTGCCGGCCTGACCGAGATCGACGGCGGCAGCATCGAACTGGACGGCCGCGACATCACCGGTCTGCCCTCGAGCAAGCGCGACCTGGCCATGGTTTTTCAGAGTTATGCGCTCTATCCGCACATGAGCGTGGCCGACAACATGTCGTTTGCGCTGCGCCTGGCCAATGTGGGCAAAGCCGAGATCAAGGAAAAGGTCGGCCGCGCGGCCGAGATCCTGAACCTGAGCGCCTACCTGGACCGCAGGCCCAAAGACCTGTCGGGCGGCCAGCGCCAGCGGGTGGCCATCGGCCGCGCCATCGTGCGTGCGCCCAAGGTTTTTCTGTTCGACGAGCCGCTGTCCAACCTGGACGCGGCACTGCGTGGCCAGACCCGCATCGAGATCGCCACCCTGCACCGTGAACTGGGCGCGACCACCATCTACGTCACCCACGACCAGGTCGAGGCCATGACCCTGGCCGACCGGGTGGTGGTGCTGCGCGACGGTCTGATCGAGCAGGTGGGTTCGCCGCTTGAACTGTATGACCGGCCGGCCAACCAGTTCGTGGCGCAGTTCATCGGCACGCCGCAGATGAACGTGATCGACAGCACCAGGCTGCCTGCACTGCGGGCGGTGGTCGGCGCGCAAGCCTCGCAAGAAGGCTTCATCGGCGTGCGCCCCGAAGCGGTGCTGGTCAGGCCGGCGGGCCAGGGCGCGCTGGTCGGCCGGGTCGAACTGATCGAGTCACTGGGTGCGGACACGCTGATCTACACCCGGATCGGTGAGAAGAGCAGCGGCGTGCAGATCATCGCGCGGCAGAACGCCCGCACCGAACTGCGCCCCGGCGATGCGGTGGGGCTGGACATCACGCCCGAGTCCTTCCACTTGTTTGACCGAAAAGGCCGCACGCTTGCCGCCGCCGCCCTATGAACACCCCCGCGAGCACCCCCGCGAGCGACCCCGTGAGCACGCCTTCACCCCGGGGCCTGTCAACCATCCTGCACATAGGCCTGGGCTCATTCCACCGCGCCCACCAGGCGGTGTACCTGCAGGCCCTGCACGACGCCGGTGACCCAGGCTGGTCGATCGTCGCGGGCAACCTGCGCGACGACATGGCCGCCACCATGGCTGCCCTGCTGTCGCAACAAGGCCAGTACACGGTCGAGACGGTATCGTCCGCAGGCGATCGGCAGTACCAGCGCATCGGTGTCATCCGCGAGGTGATTGCCTTCGAGCCCAGCCTGTCGCGGCTGGTGGCGGTGGGTGCCGAGGCATCCACCCGCATCATCTCGTTCACCGTCACCGAGGCCGGCTACTACCTGGACGCCGCCCACCGCCTGGACCCCGGCCATGCCGACCTGCGGGCCGACCTGGACGATGGCGGCGCGCGCACCATCTACGGCGCGCTGGCGCGCATCCTGGGCCGGCGCTTGCGGGCTGGCGGCGCAGCGGTCACGCTGCTGAGTTGCGACAACCTGCGCAGCAATGGCAAGCGGATGCGCGCCGGCCTGCTTGAATTCTTGCACCGGCGCGGCGATCAGGTCCTGCACGACTGGGTCCGGGACCACACCAGCAGCCCCTGCAACATGGTTGACCGCATCACGCCCAGGCCACCGGCCGAACTGGCCGAGCGGGTCAAGTCCGCGACGGGCTTTGACGACCGGGCTGCGGTGATGGGCGAGCGATTCATCCAGTGGGTGATCGAAGACCACTTCGTCGCCGGTCGGCCAGCCTGGGAGCGCGTGGGCGCCGAGCTGGTGCAGTCGGTTCATGCCCATGAAGAAGCCAAGATCCGCATCCTCAATGCCAGCCACAGCTGCGTAGCCTGGGCCGGCACGCTGATGGGCTTGAGCTTCATCCACGAAGACATGGCCGTGCCGGCGATCCGCCAGCTGGCCTTTGACTATGTGACCCAGGACGTGATGCCCTGCCTGGACACGCCGGCTCAGCCCAGCCCCATCCGGCTGGCCGACTACCGCGACGTGGTGCTGGAGCGTTTCAGCAACCCCTTTGTGCTTGACACCAACCAGCGCGTGGCGATGGACGGCTTCTCGAAGCTGCCTGGCTTCATCGTGCCCACCCTGCGCGAATGCCTGGAGCGTGGGGTGTCGGCCCATGCCACGGCCATGCTGCCGGCGCTGTACTTCCATGTGCTGGCGCGCTGGCATCGGGGTGAACTCGGCTACGACTACCAGGACGGGGTGATGGACGTGGCCCAGGCCCATGCCTTTTTCGACGCCGCAGATCCACTGGCCGCCTTCGCCGCCGACGCGGTGCTGTGGGGACCGCTGGCAGCCGACCCGCGCCTGCTGGACCATCTGCGCCAGGCCGATCAACGGGTTCATCGCCTGCTGACGCAGGCCGCTCGGTGAAGGCGCGGTCCCGCAGCCGCCCGGGAGCCTGTCGGGCTTGGGGTCGGGCCCGCCCCAAGCCCGACAGGCTCCTGGCCAGCGCTGCTGCCGCCAGAAGCCAAGGCTGCGACACTCGATCCGCCAACCTGCCCCGCCCCCGCCGCCCCTGATGTCCGTGATGCGCGAGACCTACCAGCCCCGCCAGCAGCAACCCGAGCTTGAGCATGAGTTCGCGCGGCCCACGGCGCTGGGCTACGAATCGCCCGAGAACACCGGCCTGGTGCGCTGCCTGAGCCATGGTTTCCCAACGCCACTGGCGCGTTGGCATTGCCATGACGAGTGCGAACTGCACCTGATCACCGCCACCTCGGGCAAGGCCTTTGTCGGCGACTGGATCGGCCAGTTCGAGCCTGGCCATCTGGTGCTCTGCGGGCCCCGGTTGCCG
The DNA here is from genome assembly GCA_031417735.1 of Betaproteobacteria bacterium. Taxonomy (GTDB): domain Bacteria; phylum Pseudomonadota; class Gammaproteobacteria; order Burkholderiales; family Burkholderiaceae_C; genus Pseudaquabacterium. The sequence continues at coordinate 23,897 of JANOWE010000011.1, read as the reverse complement.
CACAACTGGATCTCGACCGATCTGCCCGAGGGCGGCGTGGCTGAGCGCGACCTGGTGATTCAGTTCCACCACAGCCCCATCGTTCAGGCTGCCCAGGCCATTGCCGAGTTGGCCGAGTTGCTGCCGCTGCTCGAACGGGCCCGCAATGGCATCGAGTTCTTCGGCCTGGCCGACGCGGCGCACACCCACTGGCAGCGCGTGCGCAACAGCAGCGGCGCGCAGCGTTTCTCGGCCTTCTGCGACTTCATGGCGCTGCTGGTGCACTGCACCGACTACCGGCTGCTGTCCAATGTGCAGATGCGCGGCGAGGGCGACAGCCTTGAACATGAGCACGAACAGGTCAACACCATCGTGGACCGCATCACCAAGGATGTGTCGCAACCGGTGTCGGCGGCCCGGATGGCGGCCGAACTGGGCATGAGCGAAAGCCGCTTCTCGCGCTTCTTCCGCAAGGCCACCGGCAACTCCTTCACCGACTTCGTCAACCAGGTTCGCATCAACCTGGCCTGCCAGCTGCTGATGGGCAGTGAGCGACAGGTCACCCACATCTGCTACGAGGTCGGTTTTCAGAATGTGGCCAACTTCAACCGCCGCTTCCGCGAGATCAAGGGCATGACGCCATCCGAATTTCGCCAACAGGCCAGCCAGCGCTTCGGCTCCGGCCCATGACATCCATGCACCCACACACTGCGAGCCTGCCCGGCCTGACGCCGGCCTACACCTGCCTGGCCACTGTCATGCGGCCCCAAGGAGAACCCACATGATCGTGGTTTGCGGCGAGGCGCTGATGGACGTGTTCAGCGCCGCTGACACCCCCAGCGGCCTGACGCTGGATGCCCGCGTGGGTGGCTCACCCTTCAACGTGGCCATTGGCCTGGCGCGGCTGGCCCAGCCGGTGGGATTTTTCGGCTCGATCTCGGTCGACTTCCTGGGCGACCGGCTGATGCGCACGCTGCAGGAAGAAGGCGTGGCCACCGGTAGCGTGCTGCGTGTTGAGGCACCCACCACCTTGGGCCTGGTGGGCATGAAGGCCCAGGGTGTGCCGTCCTACACCTTTTATGGCCAGGGCGGTGCCGATCGCCAGGTCCACCCCGACGCCTTCGCGCTCCTGCCCGACACGCTGCAGGCGCTGCACCTGGGCTCGTTCACCACCGTCGTCGAGCCGGTCGCCGCCACGCTGCGCGCGCTGGTGGCGCAGGTGCCGGCAAGCACCCTGGTCAGCTACGACCCCAACGTGCGCTTGAATGTGGAACCCGACCTGGCCCGCTGGCGCGAGATGCTGGACTGGATGTTGCCGCGCGCGCAGCTGCTCAAGATCAGCGACGAAGACCTGGCCATGCTGCTGCCCGAGACCAGCCCGGAGCAGTTCTGCGCGCTGGCCCTGCAGCGCGGCGTGGGCCTGGTCGTCGTCACGCTGGGCGGCAAGGGCGCGCTGGCCTGCACGGCGCAGCTCACGGCCAGGGTGCCGGCGGTGACGGTGGCGGTCGTGGACACGGTGGGAGCCGGTGACACCTTCCAGGCCGCGCTGCTGACCTGGCTGGCCGAGAACGGCTGCCTGGCCGCCGATGCGCTGCCCGGACTGACCCAAGAGCAGTTGCAGGCGGCGGTGAGCTTTGCCGCACGCGCTGCCGCCATCACCTGCTCACGCCGGGGTGCCGATCTGCCCAGGCGCGCCGAGCTGGGCTGACCCGCTGCCCGCGCCTCAGGCCATGGCCGCCACCCACTCCACCACCGCGTCGAGCATGGGCGTGGCGCGCTGCGCCTCGGGGTGGTTGACCAGCGCAGCCAGCGCATAGATGCGGCCGCTGCGGCCATGCACATAGCCGGCCAGGGCTCGGGTGTCCAGCAGCGAGCCGGTCTTCAGGAAAGCGCGGCCGGTGGCGGCGCCCTGGGTCATGCGGTGGGCCAGCGTGCCGTCGATGCCGGCCACCGGCAGCGAGCGCACAAAGTCCGGCCCCAGCGCGCTGCCATGGGCCTGACGCAGCAGCGCCACCATGGCCTCGGGCTTGCCACGTTCTTCACGCGATAGGCCGGAGCCGTTGTCCACCACGATGTCACCCGCCGCCAGGCCGCCTTGCTGCAGCCAGCGCTGCAACTGCGCCCGCGCATGCGGCAAGGTCGCCGAGCGCTGCGGAAAGCCCGGCGCCAGCGACAGCATCAGGCAGCGCGCGGCCAGGTTGTCGCTGGTCTTGTTGATGTCACGGATGAGCTCGGGCAGCGTCGCCGACTGGTGCACCGACCAGGGCGCCACGGTCTGGCCCTGGCGGTCCAGCCAGGTTCGGCCGGCCTGCGGCGTCGGGTCGACCCCGGCCACGCGGCTGCGCACCCGGCCCTTGACGCGGCCACCAGCCTCACGCCACAGGCCCGCCACAGCCCGGCTGGTGAACTCTTCATGCGGCAACGGGGACAGTGTGATCTGCTCGTCGCCGCAGGCCGGAGACCAATGGCCGCGCACCAGCAGCTGCGGGCTGCCGCCGCTGGCCGTTGCAGCCAGCCATTGCGCAGACACGGCACAACCGCCACCGACCTGGAACTGCGGACTGATCTGCACGCCAGCCATTGGCGGCGTCAACTGCAGCCTGGGCTGGCCACTGAGGCCCGCGCGAAGGTTCACCTGCAGCCGGCCTTCGTCCAGCGTCAGCGCCGCCGGCCTGGCATGGTGCGGTCGATCGGCACCGGGCGTGGGAGTGCCGGCATGATCGGCGTCGCTGAGCAAGAAACCGTCGTGGTCGAGCACGATGTCGCCCCAGACCTCGTCCAGGCCATGCTCGCGCATCTGCACGAACCAGGACCGCAGTTCGGCCGTGCGCAGCATGGCGTTGCCTCCGCCCACGATGATCAGGTCGCCCAGCAGCCTGCCACCACTGAGCGTGCCCTGCAGATGGGCCTGGGTGCGCCAGCGGTAGTCCGAGCCCAGCAAATCCAGCGCCGCCATCGCGGTGACCAGCTTGGTCGTGCTGGCCAGCTGGAAGGGCGCGGCGGCGTTCAGGCTGGCCAGCGGCCTGGCCGCACCATGCACCGCCTGCACCTGCAGGCCGATGTTGTGCAATGGCAGACCGCTGCGCTGCAGCAGGGCATGCAAAGGGGCGGGCAGGTCCGGCGACGCCGAGGTGGCCCAGCCTGTGCCCGGCAACAGCAGGCCGGCGGCGGCGGTGGCCAGGCAGCGGCGCCGACCCGCATTCGGGCGCTCAGGGGGGCATGCGGCAAAATATGACACGCCCCAGGCTATCCGGGCCGCAGGCCTGGCAGTCGACGCAACAGGGGCGCCGCTGCCGGCCAATTCGACCCAGCGCGCCGACCCGGGCTCTGGCCCCGCGCCGCCCTCCCGCCCCTGCCAGACTCGTCCACCCCGTGCAGACTACCGACCACCCCACCGACCCGGCTCTCAGCGCCGACCTCGAAGCCAAGGCTGTGACGAGGTCTGATGGCGCCTCGGCTTCAGAGGCTGGCACGCACCTTCCGGCGCAGGCGCGCCGCCCGATGCGCAGCTTTGTGCTGCGGGCGGGCCGCATGGGTTCGGGCCAGCAGCGCGCGCTGCGTGAACTGGGGCCACGCTTTGTGCTGCCCTACCAGGACAGCCCGCTGGACCTGGACCGGGTCTTTGGCCGCCAGGCACCCCGCGTGCTGGAAATCGGCTTCGGCATGGGCCAGGCCACGGCGCAGATTGCGGCGGCGCGGCCCGACCTCGATTTCATCGCCATCGAGGTCCATGAGCCCGGTGTGGGCGCGCTGCTGCGGCTGATCGGCGAGATGGGCCTGGGCAACCTGCGGCTGATCCAGCATGACGCGGTGCCGGTGCTGCAGCACATGCTGGGCGCGCAAGCGCTGGGCGGCGTGCAGATCTACTTTCCCGACCCCTGGCACAAGCTGCGCCACCACAAGCGGCGGCTGATCCAGCCCGCCTTTGTCGACCTGCTGGTCAGCCGCATGGCCCCGGGTGGCTGGCTGCATTGCGCCACCGACTGGCAGGACTACGCCCAGCAGATGCTGCAGGTGCTGGGCAACTGCCCCGCACTGGCCAACCAGGCTGAAGGCGATTCAGGCTACGTGCCGCGCCCGGCCCTGCGCCCGCTGACCAAGTTCGAGGCCCGAGGCCTGAAGCTGGGCCACGGCGTGTGGGACCTGATGTTCACGCGGCGCCCCGCCTGAGCGCGCGGGCGGGTGGTCAGTCGGCCCAGACCACCCAGCCCATCTGGGCGGTGACGAGCACCACGATGCCGAAGGCGATGCGGTACCAGGCAAACGGCACGAAGCTGTGGTTGGTGATGTAGCGCAGCAGCCAGCGCACGCAGGCATAGGCGCTGATGAAGGCGGTGACCAGACCCACCGCGAACATCGGCAGGTCGGCCAGGCTCAGCAGTGCGCGCTCCTTGTACAGGCTGTAGCCGCCGGCACCGATCAGCGTGGGGATGGCGAGGAAGAAGCTGAAATCGATGGCCGCCTTGCGCGACAGGCCGAACAGCATGCCGCCGATGATGGTCGCGCCCGAGCGGCTGGTGCCCGGAATCATCGCCGCGCACTGGGCCAGGCCGACCTTCAGCGCGTCCAGCGCGCTCATGTCGTCCACGGTCTGCACGCGCACGGCGGTGGTCTGGCGGCGCTCGGCCCACAGGATCACCAGCGCGCCCAGGATGAAGGCGCTGGCCACCACCGTGGGCGTGAACAGATGGGCCTTGATGGCCTTGCCGAAGCTCAGGCCTAGCACCACCGCCGGCACAAAGCCGATGGCCACATTGCGCACGAAGCGGCGCTGCTTGTCACTGCTGGCCAGCCCGGTCAGCGCCTCGCGCAAGCGCTGCCAATAAACAATGATCACCGCGAAGATGGCGCCGGTCTGGATCGCGATGTCGAAGACCTTGGCCTTGGCGTCGGCCAGGCCGAGCAGCGAGCCGGCCAGGATCAGGTGGCCGGTGGACGAGATCGGCAAGAACTCGGTCAGGCCCTCGACCACGCCCATCACCGCAGATTTCAACAACAGGACGGCATCCATTCGGGCGCTCCGGGCAAAGCCGAGGATTATGGCGGCGGCACTGTGTCCCCCGGACTGCGCGCCCTCATGCCAGGCAAGCCGCTTGACCGTCGCATTGGCGGCAGATACATTACTGACCAGTCAGTCAATAGCAATGCACCTCTCAGAAGCCCAGCCGCGTCGCCGCGACAAGGAAGCCCGCCCCCAGCAACTGCTGGACGCGGCGCTGAGCCTGTTCGTCGAAAAAGGCTTTACCGCCACGCGCGCCGAAGAAGTGGCCAAGCTGGCCGGCGTGTCCAAGGGCACGCTCTACCTCTACTTCCCGAGCAAGGAAGAGCTGCTCAAGGCGGTGATCAACGAGCACCTGTCGCTGCGCATCGCCGAGGCCGCGCGCCTGGTCGCCGACCATGAGGGCAGTGCCAGCGGCTTGCTGGACGGCATGCTCGTGCAGTGGTGGGGCCGGCTCTATGACAGCCCCGCCTCGGGCGTGTTCAAGCTGGTGATCACCGAGGTACGCAACTTCCCCGACATCGCCCAGTTCTACGCCCGTGAGGTGGTCGAGCCCGCGCACCAGTTACTCGGCGGCGTACTGCAGCGCGGCATGGCCAGCGGCGAGTTCCGGCAGGTCAATCTCGAAGACGCGGTGCACTCGCTGGTCCTGCCCCTGATCATGCTGTGCCTGCACCGCCATTCCCTGGGTGCCTGCGCGCCGGGTGGTTGCGCACTGGACTGGCACATGGACGGCCACCGCTTCATCGCCGCCCATGTGGCGCTGGTGCTGCAGGGCCTTCGCGCGCCAGCGCTTCCGGGCGCGGCAACCTCGCCCTCCATTCCTCTGTCCTTGCCCTCGCCATGACCTTGAAGATTCTGCGCTGGCCGCTGCTGTTGCTGGCCGTTCTTGCCCTGGCCGGGTTGGCCTACAAGCTGCTGGCGGCACGCCAGCCCGGCGCGGCTGCCGCCAGCGCGGCCGCAGCGGCAGCAGCGGCTTCAGTCGCTGCCAGCGGCACGGCTCAGGGCAGCGTGCTCTACATCACCGAGCAGGACCTGGTCGCCGTGGCCCGCAGCGAGCTGGCCCGAGGGCTGGAGGTGTCGGGCACGGTCAAGGCCGTGAACTCGGCCTTCGTCAAGGCCAGGGTCGCCGCCGACGTTCGCACACTGACCGTGCGCGAAGGCGACACCGTGCGCGCTGGCCAGGTTCTGGCCCAGCTCGACACGACCGAATTCGACTGGCGCCTGCGCCAGGCCGAGCAGCAGGCGGCGGCTTCCAAGGCCCAGCTCGACATCGCGCAGCGCCAGTTGGCCAACAACAAGGCGCTGGTGGCGCAGGGCTTCATTTCACCCACGGCGCTGGACAGTTCGTCGTCCAGCGAAGCCTCGGCCCAGGCCACGCTGCAGGCGGCGCTGGCGGCCGTTGAACTGGCCCGCAAGGCACGAAGCGACGCCACCGTGACCGCGCCCATTTCCGGCCTTGTCGCACAGCGCCTGGTGCAGCCCGGCGAACGGGTGGCGGTGGAGGCGCGGCTGCTCGAAATCGTTGACCTGTCACGGCTGGAACTGGAAGCCGCCGTGCCGCCGCAGGACATCGCCGCACTGCGGGTGGGCGCAACGGCCCGGCTGGCGCTGGACGGCAGCTGGCCAGCGGTGCTGGCCAAGGTGGCGCGCATCAACCCCAGCGCTGCTGCCGGAGCGCGCACGGTCACGGCCTATCTGGCACTGGCCGAGGGCAGCGGCCTGCGCAACGGCATGTTTGCCAGCGGCTGGGTCGAGTTGGAGCGCAAGCAGGTGCTGGCGCTGCCGGTCTCGGCGCTGCGCAACGACCAGGCCAAGCCCTATGCCATCCGCATGGTCGATGGCCGCGCCGAGCACCGCACGCTGCAGCTGGGCATGCGTGGCAAAGGCATTGGCAGCGCGGCGGACGTCGAGTTGGTGGAGGTGCTGGCCGGGCTGAACGATGGTGACCGGGTGCTGGGCGCCGCTGCCGGGCAGGTGCCCACGGGCACCAGACTGAAGCTGTCGACCCTGGCGCCCTCGGTGGCCGAGCGAACCGGCGGCCCCAGCGCCAAACCCAGCCCTGCAGCACCGTCGGCCTCGGCCGCCGCCGCCGCGCGCTGACGCACCGGGCCGCACAGCATGTGGTTCACACGCGTTTCGATCAACAACCCGGTCATGGCCGTGATGGTCATGCTCGCCTTCGTGGTGCTGGGCCTGTTCTCCTACCAGCGCCTGAAGGTCGACCAGTTTCCCGACATCGACTTTCCCACGGTGGTGGTGCAGGTCGACTACCCCGGCGCCTCGCCCGAGATCGTCGAGACCGAGGTCACGCGCAAGGTCGAAGAAGCGGTCAACACCATCGCCGGCATCAGCCAGTTGTTCTCGCGCAGCTACGAGGGCACCTCGGTCGTGATCGTGCAGTTCAACCTCGACGTGCAGGGCCGCAAGGCGGCCGACGATGTGCGCGAGAAGCTGTCCATCGTGAAGACCACTTTTCGCACCGAGGTCAAAGAGCCGCGCATCAGCCGCTTCGATCCGTCCAGCCGGCCGATCTTCAGCCTGGCACTGACCTCGCCCGACGGCAGTGTGGGCGTGCAGGGCCTGACCACCTATGCCGACCAGGTGCTGAAAAAGCGTCTGGAAAACGTGCGCGGTGTCGGCGCGGTGGCTCTGGTGGGCGGCGTCAAGCGTGAGCTCAACGTCTACCTCAACCCGGGGGCGATGGAGGCCCATGGCGTGACCGTGGACCAGGTGATGGCCGCCGTGCGCAGTGAAAACCAGGACCTGCCGGCCGGCGCGCTGCGCTCGAACACCGTCGAGCGCAGCGTGCAGATCCTGGGCCGGGTGCGCAATCCGCAAGACCTGCTGGGCATCATCGTGGCCCGCCGGGGCGGCCTGCCGGTACGGCTGGGCCAGCTCGCCAGCGTCGTCGACGGGCCGGAAGAGGTCGAGTCTCTGGCGCTGTACAACGGCCAGCGCATGACCGCGCTGGAGGTGCAGAAGAGCCAGGGCGAGAACACCATCGAGGTGGTGGACGGCCTGCAGCAGGCCGTGGCCGCGGTTCGGCCCCAACTGCCCAAGGGTGTGGCGCTGGACGTGGTGCGCGACGGCTCGAGACCGATCCGGGTCTCGGTGGCCAACGTCAAGCGCACGCTGGTCGAAGGCGCGCTGCTCACCGTGGGCATCGTCTTCCTGTTCCTCAACAGCTGGCGCTCCACCGTCATCACCGGCTTGACGCTGCCCATTGCACTGGTGGGCACGCTGCTGGTGATGTATGCCTTCGGCTTTTCCATCAACATGGTCACGCTGATGGCCATGAGCCTGTGCGTGGGCCTGCTCATCGACGACGCCATCGTGGTGCGCGAGAACATCGTGCGCCATGTGCAAATGGGCAAGTCCGCCAACGACGCGGCGCTGGACGGCACGTCCGAGATCGGCATGGCGGTGCTGGCCACCACGCTGTCGATCGTGGCGGTGTTTCTGCCCATCGGCTTCATGGGCGGCATCATCGGCAAGTTCTTCCACGAGTTCGGCATCACCGTCGTTGCTGCGGTGCTGATCTCGATGTTCGTCAGCTTCACGCTCGACCCCATGCTCAGCTCGGTCTGGCATGACCCGGCCATCGACCGCGAAGGCCAACCCTTCAAGCCGGTCGGCCTGTACGACCACACGCTGGGCCGCGTCACGCATTGGGTTGACCGCAGCGCCCACCGGCTGGGTGACGGCTATGTGGCCGCACTGGGCTGGTCGCTGCGGCACAAGCTGGCCACCGTGCTGCTGGCACTGGGCACCTTGGTGGCCGCTGTGCTGCTGGTGTCCAAGCTGGGCACCGAGTTCGTGCCCAAGGCCGACTATTCGGAAACCAGCGTGGCCTTCTACACGCCGGTGGGCACACCGATCGCCACCACCGAGGCGCGCGCGCGCCAGGTCGATGCGGTGCTGCGCGGCCTGCCGGAAGTGACGTCCACGCTGACCACGGTCAACACCGGCCAGGCCAACGGCCGCAACAGCGCTTCGGTTTTTGTGCGTCTGGTCGAACGCAGCCAGCGCAGCCGCACGGCCGACCAGTTGAGCGAAGTGCTGCGCGGCCGGTTGAACCAGGTTGCGGGCATCACCGTGACCCATGTCGGCCTGCTCGACGCAGTGGGCGGCAACAAGCCGATTTCGCTGTCGATCCAGGGCCCCGACCTGGCCGAGTTGCAGCGCCTGACCACCGAGTTGATGGCCAGACTGAGCCAGGTGCCGGGTCTGGTCGATCTGGACACCAGCATGCGCCCGCCCAAGCCCACTCTGGCGGTCGAGGTGCGGCGCGACGCGGCCAGCGACCTGGGCCTGTCGGTGGGCAGCATCACCAACAGCCTGCGCGCACTGGTGGCCGGGCAGACCGTGGGTGACTGGCGCGCCGACAACGACCAGAGCTACGACGTCAAGGTGCGCCTGGCGCCCGAGGCGCGTGCCAACCCCGCTGATCTGGGCCGCCTGGGCCTGACCGCCGGGACCAATGCCGACGGCAGCCTGCGCAGCGTGCGCCTGAGCCAGGTCGCCGACCTGCGGCCGTCCACCGGCCCGACACAGATCAACCGCCGTGACCTGAACCGCGAGAGTGAACTCAGCGGCAACACCTCGGGCCGCGCACTGGGCGAGGTTTCAGGCGACATCCGCAGCCTGCTGGCTGAAAAGCCGCTGCCGCCGGGCTACAGCTACCGCTTTGGTGGCTCGACCAAGGACATGCAGGAAAGCGCGGTCTACGCCCTGTCGGCGCTGGCTCTGGGCGTGGTCTTCATCTACATGATCCTGGCCAGCCAGTTCCGCAGCTATCTGCAGCCGCTGGCGCTGATGAGCTCGCTGCCGCTGACCCTGATCGGCGTGGTCGGCGCCTTGCTGATCTGGCGCAGCACGCTGAACATGTTCTCGGTCATCGGCATCATCATGCTGATGGGCCTGGTGACCAAGAACGCCATCCTGCTGGTGGACTTTGCCAACCGCGAGCGCGCGGCCGGCATGGACCGCGCCCAGGCTCTGCTGCTGGCCGCCAAGGTGCGACTGCGGCCGATTCTGATGACCACGCTGGCGATGATCTTCGGCATGCTGCCGCTGGCGCTGGCGCTGAGTGAAGGGTCGGAGCAGCGCGCACCCATGGGTCAGGCCGTGATCGGTGGGGTCATCACCTCGTCGGTGATGACCCTGGTGGTGGTGCCGGTGATCTACTGCTGGCTGGACGATCTGGGTGCCTGGGCCAAGCGGCATCTGTTCGGTCATGCGCCAGCGCAGGACCCGGCGGTGGTGGCCAAATAGAATGCCCAGCCATCAGGCCCATTCAACGCATCAGCCAGGACCGTGACATGAACGTCGAGCAGGCCCGCTTCAACATGATCGAGCAGCAGATCCGCCCCTGGGATGTGCTGGACACCGCCGTGCTGTCGCTGCTGGCGACGGTGCGGCGCGAAGACTTCGTGCCCGCCAGGTACAAGGCACTGGCCTTTGTCGACTGCGAGGTGCCGCTGCCCGATGGCCAGTGCATGCTGGTGCCTCGGGTCGAGGCCAGGCTGCTGCAGGAAACCCATGTCCAGCGCCATGAACGGGTGCTGGAGGTGGGCGCCGGATCAGGCTTCATGGCCGCGCTGCTGGCGCACCGGGCGCAATCGGTGCTGACGCTCGAGATCTCGCCCACGCTGGCCGCCCTGGCCGCGCAAAACCTCAGCCATGCCGGCGTGCTCAACGCCCAGGTGCGTGAAATGGACGGCAGCGCCGGCCTGCCCGGCGAGGCGCCGTTCGACGCCATCGTGCTGTCGGGCTCGGTGTCCGAGGTGCCGCGCCGGCTGCTTGAACAGCTCAAGCTCGGCGGCCGCTTGCTCGCCATCGTCGGCGACGAGCCGGTGATGCAGGCCCAGCGCATCACCCGGCTCAGCGAGTCAGCCTTCCAGACCGTCAAGCTGTTCGACACCGTGGCGCCCCGATTGCGCAGCTTCGGCGAAACATCCCGGTTCAAGTTTTGAGCGCTGCTGTGGCGGTTCGGCGGCAGCGGCCCATGACCAGGCCGCTGCTGCCGGGCCATGGCGATCTGCGGTTCGTCACATGGCCCCAGCCTGCGGCATGCCAGCAAGGTACAAGCTCTGCGGGCCTGCCCGAGCCCTGCCCTGAACATTTCCTTTGAGGACCCTGACCATGCCGTTTTCAGCCCCTCGCAGCCGTCCAGGCCCCTTTACCCCTTCCCTGCTGGCGCTGGCGCTGAGCCTGGCCGGCGTCGGTGCACAGGCCGAAGGTCTGGCCGCGCTGTACGAAGCCGCACGTGACTACGACGCCGGCTACCTGTCCGCACGCGCCACGGCGGAGGCGGCCCAGTACAAGGCCGCGCAAAGCGACGCCCTGGTTCTGCCCAGCGCCCAGCTCAACGCCACCGCCAGCCGCACGGACGCCAACACCTCCAGCAACAACAACACCACACTGAACAACGTGGGCGTCACGCTGGACGGCAGCTACACGCTGTACAACCGCGCCAACCAGGCCACGATGGCCCAGGCGCAGAAGCTGCTTGCGCTGGCCCGCACCGACCTGGCCACGGCCGAGCAAGACCTGATCCTGCGCGTGGCCCAGGCCTACTTCGACGTGCTGGCCGCCCAGGACACCCTGGCCGCCGCGCGCACCGGCAAAACCGCGATCAGCGAGCAACTGGCCTCGGCCAAGCGCAACTTCGAAGTCGGTACCGCCACCATCACCGACACCCGCGAGGCCCAGGCCCGGTTCGACCTGGCCACCGCACGTGAACTGGTGGCCGAGAACGACCTGCGCACCAAACAGGTGGTGCTGGACCAACTGGTCGGCCGCAGCGGGGTCAGCCCCGATGGCCTGGCCACGCCGGTGCTGCTGCCACCGATGGTGCCGGCCACGGCCGAGGCCTGGCTGGACAATGCCGAACAGCGCCATCCGCTGATCCAGAAGGCGCAGCTGGCCCAGGACGTGGCGCGCCTTGAAACCGAGAAGGCACGGGCCGGACACAGCCCCACGGTCAACCTGGTCGGCCAGGTCGGTGGCAACAACAGTGGCGGCACCGCCATCACCGACGCCTTCGGTCGTTCTGGCAACAACGTCAATGCCCGCATCGGCGTGCAACTGATCATGCCGCTGTTCACCGGCTTTGCGGTGCAGAACCGCATCAAGGAAACCGTGGTGCTCGAAGAGAAAGCCCGCAACGATCTTGAAGCCGCACGCCGTGGGGTGAGGCTGAGCACGCGCAGCGCGTTTCTGGGCGTGCAGTCGCTGCAAGCGCAGGTCAAGGCGCTGGAGGCGGCCGAGTCGTCGACCAAGCTGGCGCTGGAAGCGACCCAGCTCGGCTACAAGGTGGGCGTGCGCGTGAACCTGGACGTGCTCAACGCCCAGTCCCAGCTGTTCGACACCCAGCGCGACCTGGCCAAGGCCCGCTACGACGTGCTGGTCACCGGGCTGAAGCTGCGCCAGGCCGCCGGTCAGTTGCAGCCGTCCGACCTCATTGCCGTGCAGGCCCTGCTCCGGCGCTGAACCCGCGCGCGCGCCGGCAGCGCCGACCGCACTTAACGCAGCTTTACCCGCCGCACACCGGGCCGCAGCGGGGCCGGGTTTAAGCTGCGTGGTATTGCAGTGCAGCCCGAGGTGCCGATGAGCAATGCCTTCCGCCCCGCAGGGCCGGCCCATGCGGCCATCGCCGGCCACCGCTTCGGTCTGGGCGAGCCCGAGCTGTCCCGCGTTGGCAGCGACCCGCTGGCCTGGCTGCTGGCCCAGGTCGGCCCTGCCGACCCCCAACTCGACGCCCTGGGCCAGGCCCGGCCCGGGCTGGCCCAGGCCCTGCGCATCCAGGTCGACGCCCGGCGCAGCCGCGACGAAGCCGAGCGCAAGGCGCTGCGCGACCTGGCACAGGCCGACCTGCGCGCGCGTCTGGCCACAGCCCTGCGCAGCCAGCGCCCGTTTGCCGAACGGCTGGCGCTGTTCTGGGCCAACCACTTCAGCGTGTCCAACCTCAAAGGCAGCAGCCAGGGCCTGGTCGGCGCGTTCGAGCGCGAGGCGATCAGGCCGCACATCGGTGGCCGCTTTGCGGTGTTGCTGCGCGCCGCGGCCACCCACCCGACCATGCTGCGCTACCTCGACAACCAGGCCTCAGCCGGTGCCCAGTCGCCCGCCGTGCTGCGCCAGCGCCGGCGCACGCAGGCCGAAGGCGCCGGCCCGGGGGCCATGGCCGAAGCCGCCACGCCGCCCAGGCTGGGCGGGCTGAACGAGAACCTGGGCCGCGAGTTGCTGGAACTGCACACCCTGGGCGTGGCCGGCGGCGGCGGCGCCTATGGCCCCTGGGGCGGCTACAGCCAGGCCGACGTGCTGGCCCTGGCCAACCTGCTCACGGGCTGGCGCGGGCCGCGCCAGGACCCTGCTGGTGAGCTGTTCGACCCGCAACTGCACCAACCCGGCGCCAAGCAGCTGCTGGGCCGGCGCTATGTCGAAGGCCGCGACGGCCTGCTCGCCGCACTGGACGACCTGGCCGCGCACCCGGCCACCGCTCGCCACCTGGCCACCAAGCTGGCCCGCCACCTGCTGGCCGATCAACCGCCACCCGCGCTGGTGGCTCGCATGGCCGACCGCTTCACTGCCAGCGGTGGTGAACTGATGGTGCTCTACCAGACCCTGCTCGAAGCGCCGGAGGCCTGGCAGGCCGGCGCGCAGAAACTGAAGACGCCGGAAGAATTTGTGCTCTCGGCCGGGCGGGTACTGGCGCTGCCGGCGTCGGCCCTGCTGCGCGCACCCGACGCCGGCCTGACTGCGCTGGGCCAACGGCCACAGGCCGCCACCTCAGCCGCAGGCTGGGCCGACACGGCGGCCGACTGGCTGGGCCCCGAGGCGCTGTGGCAGCGGCTGAACTGGTCAGAGCGGGTGGCCAGCCTCATGGGCACCCGGCTCGACGCCCGGGCCCTGGCCGAGACCAGCCTGGGGCCGCAACTGGGTGAGCACAGCCGGCAGCAGATCGGCCGCGCCGCCGACGGCCCCCAGGCCATGGCCCTGCTGCTGATGTCGCCCGAATTCCAACGCCGATGAGCCGCCTGCCGGAGACCCCATGAGCCAAGCGCATCCCAGCCCTGCCCGCCGTCGCATGCTGCTGGCCGCCATGGCCGCGGGACTGTCAGGCGCCGGGCCGCGATTGAGCCTGGCCGGCCAGGCCGGGCCGCAGGACAAGCGCCTGGTGCTGCTGATCCTGCGCGGCGCGCTGGACGGCCTGGCCGCCGTGCCCGCCATGGGTGACCCCGCCCACGCCGAGGCACGGGGCCCGCTGGCCCAGTTCAACACCGCGCCCTTGCCGCTGAACGGCCTGTTTGCCATGCACCCGATGCTGCTGCAGATGCACCAGATGTATGGCGCGGGTGAACTGGCGGTGCTGCACGCGGTGGGCATGCCCTACCAGGAGCGCTCGCATTTCGACGCCCAGATGCTGCTCGAATCCGGTGGTCGGCACCCGGCTGAGCTGGCCACCGGCTGGCTGGGTCGGGCGCTGGCCCAGGGCAAGGCCAAGTCCATGGCCTTCCAGCCCACGGTGCCGCTGGCGCTGCGCGGCCACGAGGCGGTCGACACCTGGGCCCCGCCAGGCCGGGGCGGCGCCGAAGGCGATGGCCTGGCCGACCTGAGCCAGCGCCTGCTGGCCCTGTATGCCCATGACCCGGCTCTGGCCCAGGCCCTGGGCCGGGCGCAGGAACTGCATGGCCAGGGCATGACCGGCATGGCTGGCCCAACGGGCAACCCCGCCATGACGGCTGCGGCAGGACCGAATGGCGGTGCCAACCGTGCCGCCGAGCTGGCCCGCCAGGCGGCGAAATTCCTGGCCCGGGCCGATGGCCCGCAGGCCGCCGTGCTGGAACTGGGCGGCTGGGACAGCCATGCCAACCAGGCCATGAACCTGGCCGGCGCTGCGGGCGGCAACGGTTCGGGCTCATTGGGCGGCCCGCTGCAATCGCTGGACGCGATGCTGGCCGCGCTGCGCTTGGGGCTGACCGAAGCTGGCACAGCCGACACCTGGTCACGCACCGTCGTGCTGGTGGTTACCGAGTTTGGCCGCACGGTGGCGATGAACGGCACCCGCGGCACCGACCATGGCAGCGGCGCGGCCGCCTTTGTGCTGGGTGGGGCGGTCAAAGGTGGCCAGGTGCTGGCCGACTGGCCGGGGCTGGCGGTCAAGGACCGCCTGGCCGGCCGAGACCTGCGCCCCACCACCGACCTGCGTGCATTGTTCAAGACCGTGCTGCACCAGCACCTGGGCCTGCCGCTGGCGGCCATTGACAGCACGCTGCTACCGGGCAGTCAGCCGCTGGCCATGCTGCCGCTGCTGCGCGGCTGAGCGACGCGCGGCCCCAACACGCTCACGCGTCTACGCCGGTTCAGCGGTCGCGGTAGGGACGAGGATGACTCCTCGCCCCCCGGCACAGATCCGTACGTGCGGCACTACCGCATACGGCTCCTGCCTTGAGTCATGACGCGAAGCGCTCGTTCGGGTACGGATGAAGCACCCGAACGAGTGGAAGGTAGCGTGCAAGGTGTCGTTTGAACCGGGCCCAGGGCGGACCTTGCCACGCGGCACGGTTGCTGCGGGCTTCATGTCGTTCATGCCGTTCCCCAATTCGTCGGCCACCCTCTGCGCCCACCTCTCTGCGCGGCGCTGCCGTTGTCAGGCGGCCGGTTGTGCCTGGCGCAGGACCCCTTCGATGCCCGCGAGCAGGGACTCCAGTTCGGCGATCAGCGCAGCGACGCAGCGCTCGACATCGAGCGCCGGTCGATTTTCGCGGATCACCGCGTGCAGCGCCGCCGCCGCCTCACCCACGACTGCAGCCCCGACGTTGCCTGCCGCACCCGTCAAGTCGTGGGCCAGCGCGGTAACGAGCGCCAGATCGCCATCGGCCAGCGCATCGGCGAGCCGCTTCGCATCCTGGGCATGGCTGCGTGCGAACAGGCCCAGGATGCGCACCTGCGTATCTCGCCGCCCGAGCACGCGCGCCAGCCCGCTTTCGACGTCCAGCCCGCGAACGCCGGCCCAGCGCCGCCGCCATTCGGCGCCGTCCAGCTCAGTGGTCCTGACCTGCCCCTGCGCCGATGCTTCCTGCCGCACCGGGGCCGACAACGGGAGCCATTGCAGCAGCGCGGCGTAGAGCGCGTCGGGATCCACCGGCTTGGCGACAAAGGCATTCATGCCGGCCGCCAGGCAGGCGCGCCTGTCGTCGTCGAAGGCATTGGCGGTCATGGCCAGGATCGGTATCCCGGCCCAGCCCGGCAGGGCGCGGATCGCGCGCGTCGCCCCGAGGCCGTCCATCCGCGGCATCTGCATGTCCATCAGGACCAGCCGGTAGGCGTGGGTGCGCGCCATCTCGAGCGCCGCACATCCATCGACGGCGGCATCGACGGCCAGCCCGGCGCCGCGCAGCAGTTCGAGCGCTACTTCGCGATTGACTTCGTTGTCCTCGGCCAACAGCAGCCGGGCCCCGCCGTGCAGGCGGCGC
Organism: Betaproteobacteria bacterium; assembly: GCA_031417735.1. Classification (GTDB taxonomy): domain Bacteria; phylum Pseudomonadota; class Gammaproteobacteria; order Burkholderiales; family Burkholderiaceae_C; genus Pseudaquabacterium. The sequence continues at coordinate 7,439 of JANOWE010000011.1, read as the reverse complement.
AGTTCGGCCAGCGCCGCCGCGGGCTGGGCGGCAGCCGCGTCGGCGTCGGCGTCGGGCATGACGCCTTGCCCGCGGCCCAGCCGGGCGGTGAACCAGAAGCTGCTGCCGCGACCCGGCGTGCTTTCGGCGCCCGCCCGGCCACCCATCAGTCCGGCCAGCCGGCGCGTGATGGTCAGCCCGAGGCCGGTGCCGCCGTAACGGCGCGTCGTCGAGGCATCTGCCTGCTCGAAGGCGCCCCACAGGCCGGGCAACTTCTCGGGCGCGATGCCGATGCCGGTGTCCTGCACCTCGAAGCGCAGCAGCAGGCTGTCGCCGCCGTCTTCCAGCAGCGCGGCACGCAGGGTGACGGTGCCGCTGGCGGTGAACTTCACCGCGTTGCTGGCGTAGTTGAGCAAGGCCTGGCGCAGCCGCGTTGCGTCGCCGCGCAGCCACAGCGGCACGGCGTCGCGGTCGATCGCGATGCTCAGCCCCTTGGCTCGCGCCGCGTCGTCGATTAGCAGCTGCACATGGTCAAGCACGGCACCGAGCATGAAGTTCTCGTGCTCCAGCACCAGCTTGCCGGCCTCGATCTTGGAGATGTCGAGGATGTCGTTGATGACCGCCAGCAGGTGCGCCGCGGCGACGTCGATCTTGCCCAGTCGCAGCGCCTGCTCGGGCGTCGGTTCGGCGCGCCGCAGCAGGTGGGTCAGGCCGATGATGGCGTTCATCGGCGTGCGGATCTCGTGGCTCATGTTGGCCAGGAAAGTGCTCTTGGCCAGGCTGGCGGCATCGGCCTGCTCAAGCGCCGCGCCAAGCTCAGCGGTGCGGCTGGCCACCAGGATTTCCAGATGGTGGCGGTGCGAGTCGAGCTCGCGGCTCAGCCGCTTCTGGTCGGTGACATCGCGCTGCATCGACACATAGTGGCTGATCGTGCCGTCGGGGCGACGAACCGGCGCCACACTGGCGGCGTCGATGTACTGGCCACCATCCTTGCGCCGGTTGATGAACTCGCCCTGCCAGGCCTGGCCGCTGGTGATGGCCTGCCAAAGAGCGATGTGCGACGCTTTCGGGGTCTGGCCCGAGCCGAGCAGCGTACCCGGTCGCTGGCCCACGGCCTCGTCGCGCGGGTAGCCGCTGCTGCGTGTGAAGGCCGCGTTGACGTACTCGATGCGACCCTCGGCGTCGGTGATGATGATGCTCTCGGAGCCTTGCTCGACGGCCAGTGACAGTTGGCGCAAATGCGCTTCGGTCAGCTTGCGGTCGCTGACGTCGCGCTCGATGGCCACCCAGTGCGTGTACCAGCCGGCCGCGTTGGCCACTGGCGTGATGAGCATCTCGATCCAGAACTCGGTGCCGTCCTTGGCGTAGTTGACGAGTTCGGTGCGCACCGGCTCCCAGCGCTTCAGCGCCGCGCCGATGCGGGCCAGTTCGACGCGGTCGGTCTTCTCGCCCTGCAGAAATCGCGGCGTGCGGCCCAGCGTCTCGGCGCGCGTGTAGCCGGTGCGGCGTGTGAAGGCGTCGTTGACGAAGACGATGCGCGGCCCTGGCTCGGACAAGGGCTCAGCCTCGGTGATCAGCACGATGTCGTTGAGGTTGGCCACGCAGGCTTCAAGCAGGTGCTGCGTGGCCAGGCTCTCGCGCAGGCTGGTCTCAGTCAGGCGCTGGCTCTGGACCAAGGCCTGCAGTTGTTCGCGGGCGGCGGTTTCAGCTTCACTGCGTTTCTGCCCGGTCAGGTCGGTGACCACCAGGCCGAGTGTTCCAGACACGCCTCCGGGCAGGCCGTCGGCGGCCAGCGGGCTGACCGACAGGAAGGCCGGCACGCGCGCGCCAGCTTCGGTCAAAAGGTCCGTTTCGGCGCTTTGCTTGGTTTGTCGGCCCGCAACCAGCAGTCTTGCCAGGGCGGCCTGCACTTCGGGCGCGAAGCAGCCAGCGATGGGCGCTCCGATGACCCGGTTCAGCGGGCGGCCCAGCATGTCGGCAAAGCGCCGGTTGGCGTAGGTGATGTGGCCTTCGGGCGTCAGCGTCAGCGCGCCTTCGGCCATCTCCTCGATCAGCAGCCGGTAGGCGCGGTCGGCGCCGTCCAGCGTGAACATCCAGCCGGCGGTGCTGCCGCCGCGACTGCCAGCGACAAACAGCGCGTCCACCTCGCCATCGCGGATTGCGGCCAAGGCCTGCGCCGTCTGCGAAGCCTTCAGTTCCTGCGCCGTGCTGGCGAGGTTGGCTGTGCCGGCGGGCGGGGGCGGGGGCGTGGGCGGCACGCCCGGCGGCTTGGTCATGGGCCGCTCACGGTGCCGCGCGGGGCGTGATGGGCAAACGGTTGGCTCTGGGCAACAGGTCCAGCCCGATCAGCACGCGCTCGGTGTTGGACATGTCGCCAACGATCGAGCGCAGCGGCTCGGGCAGCCGCTTGATCAGCGCGGGCAGGGCCACGATCTGTTCACACTGCGCCAGTTCCGGCTGCTGGTAGAGGTCGATGACCTCCAACCGGTAACGCGCGTCCAGCTCTTCGGCGCACAGGCGCTGCAGGTTGGCCAGCGCGCGCAAAGAACGCGGTGACTGCCCGGCCACGTACAGCCGCAGCGTCCAGCAGTCGGCCGCAGCGGCAACCGATTCGTGCCCGTCGGCCTGGCTGCTGCTCATATCGGCTCCACACGACGGCTGAACGCCATCTCGTCGCGGTCCAGGCCGAGCCGCGCCTCGCTGACCTCGGCCTGGCCGATGACGACGAGCGCGGCGGCCTCCAGCGCTGCGAACTCGGCGCGGATGGCAACAACCTGTGCCTCCATCGCCGCCCGCTGGCTGGCCAGTTCGATCTGCTTGCGCACGATCTCCTGGTCGCGCTGCACCTGGTCCGAGCGCTCTCGCGCTTCTTGCGACAGCCGCGCCGAGCCGGTCAGCACGCCAGCCGGGCCGATGTAGGCGTCGCGCAAGGCGATGCCCTGGTGGGACAGCGAAAACTCGCGGATCTGGTTGGAGTGCGCCATGCCGCGCGACTTCAGCACATAGAGGCCGCGGTTGTGCTCGCCGCCGTGTTCGATGTCGCGCACCAGCAGCCAGGTGTCGATCAGCGATGAGATCGCCGCGTCGGTGTGCTCTTGCGGGCCGCCGCCCGGCGTCAGGTTGGTGAAGAACGAGGTGATGCCCTTGACTTTCAGCGCGTCCACCAGCCGCAGCAGCATGCGCCGCACGTCACCCGCGCTGCCCACTTTCATGAAGCTGGACAGCGGGTCCACCACCACCACCTGCGGCTCGAAACCGGCCACTTCCCTGAGCATCACCGACAGGTGCATCTCCAGGCCCAGCAGTGTCGGCCGGGCGGCGTGAATCTTGAGCAGCCCCTGTGCCAGGGCCGGCGCCAGGTCAATGCCGATCGAGCGCATGTTGCGCCCGATCTGGCTGGGCGATTCTTCGAAGGCGAAGTACAGCACGCGCTCGCCGCGCTGGCAGGCCGCGGCGGCGAACGATGCGGCCAGGCTGGTCTTGCCGGTGCCGGCGGTGCCGGCCACCAGCACACTGCTGCCGCGGAAAAAGCCCAGGCCGCCGAGCATCGCGTCCAGGCTGTCCAGGCCGCTGGACACCCGTTCCAGGCTGACCTGGTGCAGCAGCCCGACCGAGGTGATGGGCAGTACGGAGATACCGCCTTCGTCGATGAGGAAGGGGTATTCATTGCTGCCGTGCGTGGAGCCGCGGTACTTGACGACACGCAGCCGCCGCGACGACGCCATGTCGACGACCCGGTGGTCGAGCACGATGACGCAGTCGGAGACGTATTCCTCCAGGCCCTGGCGGGTCAGCGTCCCCGCCGCGCTGCCGCTCTCATGTCCACTTTCGCCGGTGATGATGGCGGTGACGCCACGCTCCTTCAGCCAGCGGAACAGGCGGCGCAATTCCGCGCGCAAGATGGCCGGGTTGGGCAGGCCAACGAACAGCGTCTCCAGCGTGTCGAGCACGACGCGCCGCGCGCCGACGCTGCGGATGGCGTGGTCCAGGCGGATGAACAGGCCCTCGAGGTCGTAGTCGCCGCTGGACTCGACCTCGCTGCGCTCGACGCGCACGTGGTCGATGACGAGCAGGCGCCGGGCCACCAGGTCGTCGAGGTCGAAGCCGAGCGAGGCCACGTTCTGCGTCAGGTCGGCGGCGGTTTCCTCGAAGGCCATGAAGACGCCGGGCTCGCCGTAGCGCAGCGCACCGTAGACGAGGAATTCCAGCGCGAACAGGGTCTTGCCGCAGCCCGCGCCCCCGCACACCAAGGTCGGACGGCCGGTGGGCAGGCCGCCGCCGGTGAGCTCATCCAGACCCTGGATGCCGGTGAGTGATTTTGCGAGTTGCATGACCATGGGAGCCTTGTGCTTTCTGGTTCGCACCGACCCGCCACAGGTTCGATCTGCTGAGCCATGAGCCGGCAACGGGCTTTTGGTGCGCGCCAAGGTCAGTATGGACTTATTGAAGAACGCTGCATTGTTCAATTGAGCGGCGGCACACCAGGCTGGACACATCGGCATGGCGAGCCGTGCCAAATGAATAGGTTGTTTCGCGGCCCGGTCGGTGTGGCATCAGGTCGACAACGCGCGCGGAGCTTCCGGGCCACCGTTTCAGTTCCACACCGTCTGCCTGCCCAGTCCCGCGATGCTGCATCAGGTTCCTGTCCCCGGAGCCCAATGCGCGGACCGCCCCGGAGGCACGCGGGTCACAGTATTCGGTCTTGCGCATCGACATCGAGCCGCTAAGGCGGTCCATTCGGCGTCCTGCGCATGATCGGGAGTCCATGCTGAGTCAGCACGGTGACTTATCCTTCGAGCCGCGCGGTGAGTGCGGCCACGCGCCGCGCCCACGGCGACGCTTTCGGCGTCGAAGCGGCAACGCTACCCGCCACCTCAAGGAGGTGCTCAAGCGGCTGCTGGCGCGCCCGAACAACCGGATCGACGAGTTGTTGCCGCACCGCTGGAAGCCGGCGGCCTGACCCCAGCGCGAGGTCTCAAGTCGTCGTCAAGATGGCGTGCCCAGACGCTTACGGTTCAGCTGCGCTGCCGGCCCAGCACCTGCCTGGCCATCAGCCGCGCAGCGCCTCGGTGGTTGTTGGCAAAGTCCAGCGCGTTCTGCACCCGCAGGTTGCGCGCCGGGTCGCCAACCTGGGCCACCGCCTCGGCCACGCCATGGGCCAGGTCGGGCACCTTGGTCGCCGCACCACCCAGCACCGCGTGGCGCGAGGCCTGGGCAAAGTTGAAGGTGTGGGGGCCCATCACCACCGGGCAGCCGCAGGCCGCCGCCTCGATCAGGTTCTGGCCACCAAAGGGCTGGAAGCTGCCACCCAGCAGGGCCACGTCGGCGCAGGCGAAGTAGGTGGGCATCTCGCCCATGCTGTCGCCCAGCCAGACATCGACGCCTTCAGCCTCGGGCGGGGGCGTGTCACCCCAGCTGCTGCGGCGCACGCTGCTGAGCTCACTGGCCTGCAGCAACTGCTCCACCTCGTCAAAGCGCTGCGGGTGGCGCGGCACCAGCAGCAACAGTGGCCGGGGCTTGAGCAATTCCTGCCAGGACTGGATCAGCTCGGCCTCTTCGCCTTCACGGCTGCTGGCCATCAGCACCACCGGACGGTGCAGCTTGTGCCGCCAGGACAGGCCACGCGCGAGCAGCTTGGGCTCGGGCGTCATGTCGAACTTCAGATTGCCGCTGACCATCACCTGCGGCGCGCCGGCCGCGCGCAGGCGCTCGGCGTCGTCCACGGTCTGCGCCAGCGCCAGCGTCAGCCGCTCGGCCGCCGGGTGCAGCAGCGCCGACAAGCGCTGGCCCTGGCGTGCGCTGCGCGCACTCAGTCTCGCGTTGGCCATGACCATGGGCACGCCGGCACGCTGGGCCTGACGCATCAGCCCGGGCCACAGTTCGGTTTCCATCAGCACGCCGACCGCCGGCTGGTAGTGGCGCAGAAAACGGCGTGTGGCGCCCGGCGTGTCATAAGGCAACCAAGCCTGCAGGTCGCCGTCTTGAAGCAACTTCGCGCCAGCATCGTGGCCGGTGGCAGTGCCATGGGTGAGCAGCAGGCGCACACCGGGTTGCTGCTCGCGCAGCGCGGTGATCAAGGGCTCGGCCGCGCGCGTCTCGCCCAGCGACACCGCATGCAGCCAGACCATGCCTGGCGCCGGAGCGGGCTGGCCATACAGGCCCAAGCGCTGCGACAGGTCGGTCCGGTAACCGGGCTCACGCTTGCCTCTACGCCACAAGCGGGCCAGGTACAGCGGCATGCCCAGGCGCAGCCCGGCGGCATACAGCGCCGCCACGGTGCCGCGCCACAAACGCTTCATCGACAACCCTTGTTGATCACGCGCGGCGGAGAAGCATGTCAGTGCGCGGCTTGCTGAACCTGAGCGTCGGGCTTGACGCTGCGCAGCGCGGCCATGAAGTCGCCTTGGATGCGTTGCAGCGCCTCGGGCGTCGTGCCCTCGAAGCGCAGCACGAGCACCGGTGTGGTGTTGGACGCACGGACCAGGCCGAAGCCGTCGGCATAGTCGGCACGCAGACCGTCGATGGTGATGATTTCTGTCGCGCCCGGAAACTGTGCCGTGGCCACCAGTTCGGCCACCACCTGATGCGGCTCGCCCTCGGCGCAGGCCACGTTCAACTCAGGGGTGGAGAACGAGGTCGGCAGCGCGTCCAGAACCTTGCTCGGGTTGGCGCTGCGCGACAGGATCTCCAGCATGCGCGCGGCGGTGTACATCGCGTCATCGAAGCCATACCAGCGCTCGCCGAAGAAGATGTGGCCGCTCATTTCACCCGCGATGGGTCCGCCGATCTCGCGCAGCTTGGCCTTGATCAGCGAGTGGCCGGTCTTGTACATCAAGGGCTTGCCGCCGGCGCGTCTGATCACCCGGGCCAGTTGCTGCGAGCACTTGACGTCATAGATGACCGTCGCGCCTTTGTGCCGCGACAGGATGTCGCGCACGAGAAGCATGATCTGGCGGTCGGGGTAGATGATGTTGCCGCCGGCGGTGACCAGACCCAGGCGATCGCCGTCGCCGTCAAAGGCCAGGCCCAGTTCGGCGCCGGTGGCATGCACGACCTTGATCAGGTCGGCCAGGTTCTCGGGCTTGCTCGGGTCGGGATGGTGGTTCGGGAAATCGCCGTCGACCTGGGAATACAGGTCGATCACCTCGCAGCCCATGGCGCGCAGGATGGCCGGCGCGGTGGCGCCGGGGATGCCGTTGCCGGAGTCGATGACGATCTTCATCGGCCGCGCCAGTCTGGCGTCGCCGGTGATGCGGGCGCTGTACTCGGGCACGATGTCCATCGTCGCGCTGCGGCCCCGGCCCCGTGCGTAACGCTCTTCGTCCATGCGCTGGCGCAGGCGCTGGATGTCGTCGCCATAGATGGCCCGGCCGGCGAGCACCATCTTGAAGCCGTTGTAGTCCTTCGGGTTGTGGCTGCCGGTGACCTGAATGCCCGAACTGCAGCCATGGGCAGCACGC
>JANOWE010000010.1:0-21474 GCA_031417735.1 Betaproteobacteria bacterium | reverse complement strand
CCTGGCCAGCGTGCTGGCACCCATCGTGTCCATCCGCAAGGAAGAGCTGAGCTGACCGCCGCAGACCCGGACCATGAACTACACCAGCACCCGTGGCGACGCCACCGAACGTGGCTTTTCTGAAATCCTGCTGGAAGGCCTGGCGCCCGACGGCGGGCTCTACCTGCCCACGCATTACCCGCATGTCGACGACGCCACGCTGACCCGCTGGCGCGGCCTGAGCTATGCCGCACTGGCCTTCGAGATCCTGCAGCTCTACATCGCAGACATCCCTGCGACGAACCTGTTTGACATGGTGCGCAGGACCTACACCGGAGCCACTTTCGGCAGCGCAGCCATCACGCCTTTGCGCCAGCTGCAGCCGGGGCTGCACATCCAGGCCCTGTCCAACGGCCCCACGCTGGCCTTCAAGGACATGGCCATGCAACTGCTGGGCAAGCTGTTCGAATTTGAGCTGGGCCGGCGCGGTGAAGAACTGAACATCCTGGGCGCGACCAGTGGTGACACCGGCAGCGCGGCCGAATACGCCATGCGCGGCAAGCGCGGTGTGCGGGTGTTCATGCTCAGCCCGCTGGGCCGCATGAGTCCGTTTCAGCAGGCGCAGATGTTCAGCCTGCAGGACGCCAACATCCACAACATCTGCATCGAAGGTGTGTTCGACGACTGCCAGGACATCGTCAAGGCCGTCAGCGCCGACCTGGGCTTCAAGCGCCGCTACAGAATAGGCACCGTCAACTCGATCAACTGGGCTCGCCTGCTGGCCCAGGTGGTCTACTACTTTGCGGGTTATTTCCAGGCCACCACGGCCAACCACGAGAAGGTCAGCTTTGCCGTGCCGTCGGGCAACTTCGGCAATGTCTGTGCCGGCCACGTGGCGCGGTGCATGGGCCTGCCCATCGACAAGCTGGTGGTGGCCACCAACGAGAACGATGTGCTGGACGAGTTTTTCCGCACCGGCCGCTACCGCGTGCGGGCCAGCGCCGAGACCTTCGAGACCAGCAGCCCGTCGATGGACATCAGCAAGGCCAGCAACTTCGAGCGCTTCGTGTTCGACCTGCTGGGTCGCGACGGGGCGCGGGTGGCACAGCTGTTCGGTGACGGCCTGGCGCGCGACGGCGGCTTCCAGCTCAGCGACGACGAGTTCAGGCGCATCGCGGATTTCGGCTTTGTCTCGGGCAAGAGCAGCCATGCCGACCGCCTGGCCACCATCCGCCAGAACTGGGATCAGCACCACGACATGGTCGACACCCACACCGCCGACGGTCTGAAAGTGGCGATCGAGAACCTGCAGCCCGGCGTGCCCATGATCGTGCTCGAAACCGCGCTGCCGGCCAAGTTCGCCGCCACCATCGAAGAAGCGCTGGGTCTGGTGCCCAAGCGCCCCGCCGCGCTGGACGGCATCGAGGCCCTGCCCAAGCGCTTCACGGTCATGCCGGTGGACGCGGCCCGGATCAAGGCCTTCATCGAGGCCGAGGTCAACGCGCCGCAGGCCAGCGCCGCAGCAGGCCGGTCGACATGAAGGTGCTGGGTTTTTGCGGCCCGTCCGGCGTGGGCAAGACCACGCTGATCGAGGGCCTGATCGCCGAGCTCAAGTCCAGCGGCCAGCGCGTGTCGGTGATCAAGCACGCGCACAAGCGCTTCGACATGGACCAGCCTGGCAAGGACAGCCACCGCCACCGCGAGGCCGGCGCCTGCGAGGTGCTGGTGGCCTCGGGCCAGCGCCTGGCGCTGCTGCGTGAATACGATGTGGCCGGCCTGCCCAGCGTGCACCAGCTGATTGCCGAGATGTCGCCCTGCGACTGGCTGCTGATCGAAGGTTTCAAGCATGCCAGCCTGCCCAAGCTGGAAGTCTGGCGCGCTGAACTGGGCCAGCCGGTCATGTACCCCGACGACCCTTTCGTCGTGGCCCTGGCCACGGACCTGCCCGAAGCACTGCCCCAGCCCATCGGCCTGCCGGTCTTTACGCTGGGCCAGCCGCTGACCCTGTCGCAGTGGCTGATGCTGACCGGTGACCGATTCGACTACCGCGGTGCCGACCATGGCTGAGCCCACACCCGCAGCAGCCGCTTCACGCCCGGCCCTGATGCCGCTGGACGAGTTGCTGCTGCGCCTGCTGGCGGTGGCGCAGGAACACCGCATCACCGCGCTCGACAAGGTCGACACCCTGGCCGCGCTGGGCCGGGTGCTGGCGCGGCCGGTGACGTCCGCACTGGACGTGCCGCCGGCCGACAACAGCGCGATGGACGGCTATGCCCTGCGTCTTGCCGACCTGCCGGCTGACCTGCCGGGCGAGCTGCCGGCTGCCGCTGGCGTGCTGCCGGTGTCGCAGCGCCTGCCCGCCGGCGTGGTCGGCCAGCCGCTGCTGCCGGGCACGGCGGTGCGCATCTTCACCGGCGCCCAATTGCCGCCGGGCGCCGATGCGGTGGTGATGCAGGAGCACTGCGACGCCATCGCCGGCGACGACGGTGGCCTGGGCCAGGTGCGCATCAAGCTGCGGCCCGAGGCCGGCGCCTGGGTGCGCCGCCGCGGCGAAGACGTGAGGCTGGGCGACGAGGTGCTGCACGTCGGCCAGCGGCTGAGCCCGCAGGCATTGGGCCTGGCCGCGTCGGTCGGTGCCTCCCGGCTGGCGGTGTTGCGCCAGCCCCGGGTGGCGCTGTTTTCCACCGGCGACGAGCTGGTGATGCCGGGTGAAGCGCTCAAGCCCGGCGCCATCTACAACAGCAACCGCTTCACGCTGCGTGGCCTGCTGCTGGCCGCAGGCTGCGTGGTGGATGACCTGGGCATCGTGCCCGACCGGCTGGACGCCACGCGCGACGCCTTGCGTCGGGCGGCCCAGGGCAATGACCTGATCCTGAGCTCGGGCGGCGTGTCGGTGGGTGAAGAAGACCATGTCAAGCCCGCGCTGAAGGCCGAAGGCTGGATCGAGGCCTGGCAGGTGGCCATGAAGCCGGGCAAGCCGCTGCTGTTCGGTGCGGTGCGCCGTGATGGCCAGGCCGAAGGCGAAGCCCTGTTCATGGGCCTGCCGGGCAACCCGGTGTCCAGCTTCGTCACCTTCTTGCTCGCCGTGGCGCCGGTGCTGCGCGCACTGCAGGGCATGCCGGCGGTGCTGCCGCAGGCGGTGACGGTGCGGGCCGACTTCGACTGGCCCCAACCCGACAAGCGGCGCGAGTTTTTGCGCGCCCGATTCAACGGCCAGGGCGGGGTCGAGATGTTTCCCAACCAGAGCTCGGGCGTGCTGACTTCGGCCGTCTGGGCCGATGGCCTGATCGACAACCCGGGCGGCCAGGCCATCCAGCGCGGTGACAGCGTGCAGATGCTGCTGCTGAGCGCCCTGATCGGAGGCTGAACGCCATGCAGGTGACGGTTCGATACTTTGCCGCGCTGCGCGAGGCCCTGGGCGCCACCGAGTCGGTGCTGCTGGCCGACGGCAGCAGCCTGGGCCAGCTGCGCGACGCCCTGCTGGCCCGCGGCGGCCGCCATGCCGAACTGCTGGCCCGGGGCCGCAACCTGCGCTGCGCCGTGGCCCAGGTCATGGCCGACGAGGGCACTGTCTTGCACGATGGGGCCGAGGTGGCGTTCTTCCCACCGGTCACCGGGGGCTGAGATGGCCCCGGTGCCCCGCGTGACGGTACAGACCGCCGACTTCGATCTCTCGGCCGAATCGGCCGCGCTGCGCGCCCAAGACCGGGGCGTTGGCGCACTGGTCAGCTTCGTCGGCACCGTGCGCGACCGCAACAGCGGCGGTGACCATGACCAGCCCGGCGCGATCCAGGCGCTGGAACTGGAGCATTACCCGGGCATGACCGAGAAGGCCATCGAGGCCATGATCGACGAGGCGCACCACCGCTTCGATCTGCGCGCCTGCCGCGTCGTCCACCGTGTGGGCCTGCTGCAGCCCGGCGAGCAGATCGTGCTGGTGCTGGTGGCCTCCGCTCACCGCGGTGAAGCCTTTCAGGGCTGCGAGTTTCTGATGGACTACCTAAAGACCCAGGCCCCGTTCTGGAAAAAGGAAACCACCGCCAGCGGCGCGCATTGGGTTGACGCCCGGGTCGCCGACGACGCGGCACTGGCGCGCTGGGGGCTGGCGGCCGCCAATGCACAGCCGGCCGAGCCGGCCGCGCCCAGCCGCTGAGTCCGATCAGCCGGCGCACTGCCGGCCCTCCATCCGCGACCGATTGCCATGCTGCCCCAGGCGCCCAGAACCATGACCCACCACCAGCCAGGCCGCCCATGAGCCCGCCGCCGAGCACCGACCTGCACGCGCCTGCGCCTGCGCCCGCGCCCGATCTGTCGCCGCTGGTCATGCGCGGCGCGCTGGGCCGCTTTGCCACCGGCGTGACCATCGTCACCTGCATTGACGCCGCCGGTGTGCCGGTGGGCCTGACCGCCAATTCCTTCACCTCGCTGTCGCTCGACCCGCCGCTGGTGCTGTGGTCGCTGCGCCGGTCCAGCGCCAGCGTGGCGGCGTTTGACGGCGCCGCGCATTTCGCCATCAATGTGCTGGCCGAAACCCAGGTCGATCTGTCGCGCCGATTTGCCTCGCCGGTGACCGACAAGTTCGAGCACGGCCATTGGCGCGCCGGCCTGGGCCAGGCGCCGCTGCTGGCCGGCTGCGCGGCGGTGTTCGAGTGCGGCCTGCATCTGCGCCAGGAGGCGGGCGACCATGTGCTCTACATCGGCCGCGTGCTGCGCCTGCAAGACCAGGCCGTGGCGCCGCTGTTGTTCCAGGGCGGCCACTACCACCTGCTGGGAGAAGTGCTGTGAGCGACGTCCGTGTTGAGGGCAAGTGGATCAACAGCTTCTGCGAGGTCTTTCGACTTTGCGGCGTACAGCCCGGAGACGCCTGCGCCGTGCTGTCCGAGACCCAGTCGCGCCCGGTGCTGGTGCGCCTGGCCGAGCTGGCGCTGGCGCAGCTGGGTGCGCGCTGGTTTCATGTGGTGTTGCCCACGCCGGCGCAGACCGCGCCGGTGCCGGTGCGCTCGACCGGTGCGTCCGATGCGATCGGCGGCCTGGCGCCGGTGGTGCAGGCGCTGGCCGGCAGCGTGTTCATCGCCGACCTCACGGTCGAGGGTCTGCAGCATGCGGCCGAACTGCCGCAGATTTTGAAAGGCGGCGCCCGCGTGCTGGTGGTCAGCAACGAGCACCCCGAGATCCTGGAGCGCACGGTGCCCAGGGCCGAAGACGAGGCCCAGGTCCGCGAGGCCATGCGCCGACTCAAGGCCGCGCGGCAGATGCAGGTCACCTCTGTCGCCGGCAGCGATCTGCAGGTCAAGCTGGCCGGCGCGCGGGTGGGCGGCGTCTGGGGCTTCACCAGCCGGCCCGGCACGCTCAGCCACTGGCCGGCGGGGCTGGTGCTGGCCTTTCCGGCCGCCGGCAGCGTGCGCGGCACGCTGGTGCTGGCGCCCGGCGACGTGAACCTGACCTTCAAGCGCTACCTGGCCGATGCGGTCACGCTGCGCATCGAAGGCGACCATGTCGAGGCCATCGAGGGCCAGAGCGTGGACGCCGAGCTGATGCGCGGCTACTTCGTCGCCTGGGGTGACCGCGCCGCCTATGCGGTGTCGCACCTGGGCTGGGGCCTGAACCGCCGCGCCCGCTGGGACGCGATGGCCTTCTACGACAAGGCCGATTTCAACGGCACCGAGCTGCGTGCCTTTGCCGGCAATTTTCTGTACTCCACCGGCGCCAACGAGGTCGCCGGCCGCCACACCCAGGGCCATTTCGACCTGCCGATGCGCGCGTGCACCGTCAGCCTGGACGGCCAGGCCGTGGTGCAGGACGGGCTGCTGCTGTGACGACCGCCCCGCGCCTGGTGCTTGACGCGCCCTTGGCCCATCTGCGCTGGTACGCTGCGCCTGCCGCAGCGAATGCTCGGCCGCCCGTGCTGCTGCTGCACGGCGTGGGGGGTGGCCGTGGCGCCTGGATGGCCAACGCGCCATCGCTTGCGGCGGCGGGCTTCGAGGTGCTGGCCGTGGACGCACCGGGCTACGGCGATTCAACATCGATCGAGCCCTGCACGCTGGCCGGCATGGCGCGCGCCGTGCTGGCGCTGATCGATGCACTGGCGCTGGGCCCGGCCATCGTCGTCGGCCACAGCATGGGCGGCATGGTGGCGCAAGAGCTGGTGGCGCTGGCGCCGCAGCAGGTGGCCGGCCTGGTGCTGGCCAGCACTTCACCGGCCTTTGGCAAGCCGGGCGGCGACTGGCAGCAGGCCTTTCTGCAAGACCGCTTTGCCCCACTGGACGCCGGCCTGGGCATGGCCGGCCTGGCCGCGCAGCTGGTGCCGGCGATGGCCGGCGCACAGATGCCGGCCCAGGCCATGGCCGCAGCGCAGGCGCTGATGGCCGGCGTGCCCGAAGCCGGCTACCGCGCCGCACTGACCGCGCTGGTGAACTTTGATCAGCGCGCCGGCCTGGCGGCCATCCATCAGCCCACGCTGGTGATCACCGGTGCGCATGACCGCACCGCCGCTGCCGAGGTCGCGCGGCGCATGGCCGAGCGCATTCCCGGTGCGCGGCTGGCCATCGTGCCCGGCGCCAGCCATTTGTTGCCCATGGGCTCGCCCGTGGCCTTCAACGCCGTGGTGCTGGGCTTTCTGCTCGACCACTGGCCTGGCACGTCGACGGCGACGCAGACCACCCGCCCAACGTCACCCGGAGCATTGCGATGACCTTCCCAGCCAACGGCCCCAGCAATGCGCTGGCCAGCCCCGCAGCGGCGACGCCGCGCTATGTGCCCTCGCACATCGCCGGTGACCCGAGCAAGCTCAGCCCGCTGCAGCATGAGCTGATCGCCCGCGTGGCCGATCTGGGCCCGGCCTTTGCCGCCCGCGCCGAGCGCTTCGACCGCGAGGCCAGCTTCCCGTTCGAGAACTACGCCGATCTGCGTGCGGCCGGCCTGCTGGGCGTGTGTGTGCCGGCCAGCCATGGCGGTCTGGGCGCCGACTTTGCGACCTATGTGATGGTCGCTGCCGAGCTGGGCCGCTGGTGTGGTGCCACCGCGCTGAGCTTCAACATGCATGTCTCGTCCTGTCTGTGGGCCGGGCTGATCGCCGACGCACTGGACATGACGCCCGAACAGCGCGCCGACCACGAGCGCAACCGCAGCCACCACTTCGCCCGCATCGTCGATGAGGGCAAGGTCTACGCCCAGCCCTTCTCCGAAGGCGGTGCGGCAGCGGCCGGCGCGGCACCCTTCGGCACCTTGGCCAAGCCGGTGGACGGCGGCTACCTGGTCAGCGGCAAAAAGATTTTTGCTTCGCTGGCCGGCGCGGCCGACACCTATGGCGTGCTGTGCACGCTGGAGCGCGAGGGCGGCGGCAGCTCGCGCCGCGACGCGATGTACCTGGCCGTGCCCGCCGACGCGCCCGGCGTCACCGTCTTTGGTGACTGGGACCCGCTGGGCATGCGCGGCACGGTCAGCCGAAACCTGCTGTTCGAGGACGTGTTCGTGCCGCACAACGCGCGGCTGATGCCCGAGGGCCTGTACCACCAGGCCGCCACGCGCTACCCTCATATGTTCTCGACCCTGTCGCCAACCTACATGGGCATCGCCCAGGCGGCCTACGACTTCACGGTCAAGTACCTGCGCGCCGAGATCCCGGGCATGCCGTCGGTGCTGCGCCGCATGTACCCGACCAAGCAGTACGCCGTGGCCGAGATGCGCATCAAGCTCGAATCCACCCGTGCGCTGTTCCTGCAGAGCGCGCGCGACGCGGGCGTCGACCCCGACAAGGACACCCGCATGCGGCTGTATGCGGCGCACCACCAGATCATGGAGAACGCCAATACATCAGCCGGCTGGCGATACGCACCTGTGGTGGGCAGAGCATGCTCAAGAGCCTGCCGCTGGAGCGCCTGTACCGCGACAGCCGCTGCGGCAGCCTGATGCTGCCCTGGACGGCCGAGCTGTGCATGGACCGCCTGGGCCGTGAATGCCTGTACGAGAGCGGCGAGCGCGACGAAGCCATCGAGTAATGTCTGACGCTGACCAGGCCTCGCTTTACTACCGGCTGCTGCGCACCGCAGCGCAGGCGCCGCATGCCCTGGCACTGCAGACCGACCAGCGCGCGCTGTGCTACGCCGAACTGGTGGCCGAGGTCGGTGCTCAGGCCGGCCGTTTGCGGGCCATGGGCCTGGGCGCGGGCGACATCGTGGGCTGGTTGGGCCACAACAGCCTGGCCATGCTGGCCACGCTCTTGGCCTGCGCCCGACTGGGCGCCTTGTTCGCCCCCTTGAACTGGCGATTGGCCGCGCCCGAACTGGCCGCCCTGGCCGGCCATGCCGGCCTGTCGGTGTTGCTCCATGACGAGGCAATGGCAGCGCTGGCGGCCCAGGTGCTGGTGCTGGCGCCCTGCCAGGGCCCGCATGAGCCGGTTCAGGCCGGTGACCTGCTGCTGGTCTACACATCCGGCACCACCGGGTCGCCCAAGGGCGCCGTGCACCACCAGGCCGGCATGCTGGCCAATGTGGCGGCGGCGCTGGCGGTGCAGCCCATCACAGCGGCCAGCCGGGTGCTGGCCGCGCTGCCGATGTTTCATGTCGGCGGCCTGTGCATTCAGTTGCTGCCCGCTCTGCTGGCCGGCGCAGCGGTGCGGCTGCAAGCCCGCTTCGAGCCCGGCGCCTGGCTGCGCGACGTGGCGCGCTGGCAGGCCCACACCAGCGTGCTGGTGCCCGCCGCGATGCGGGCCCTGGTCGAGCATGCAGACTGGGCACAAGCCGAGCTGTCCTCGCTGCGCTTCGTCAACAGCGGCTCGCAACCGGTGCCCAGGCCGCTGATCCAGGCCTTCCACGACCGCGGTGTGTCGGTGGCCCAGGTCTATGGCAGCACCGAAAGCGGCCCGGTGTCGATTGCCATCGACCCGGCGCGGGCCATGGCCGGCGGCAGCGCCGGCCTGCCCGCACCCGGTGTGCAGGTGCGCCTGATCGGGCAGGCCGGTGCCGAGGTGGCCGACGGCGAGATGGGCGAGATCCACCTCCGGGCCGCCAATCTGATGCGCGGCTACCACCGTGCGCCAGACCACCCTGACTTTCAACAGGGCTGGCTGGCCACTGGCGACCTGGCGCGTCGACTGTCCGACGGCCGGGTCGAGGTCGTGGGCCGCTGCAAGGACCTGATCATTTCGGGCGGCGAGAACATCTTGCCGGCCGAGATCGAGGCCCTGGTGCAAGGCTGGCCCGGCGTGGCTGAATGTGCCGTGCTGGGCCTGCCCGATGCGCGCTGGGGCGAGGTGCCGGTGCTGGTGCTGGTGGCGCAACCTGGTGCCCAGGTTGACCTGGACGGACTGCGCCGCCGCTTCGACCAGCAGTTGGCGCGCTTCAAGCACCCTCAGCGCATCGAATGGGTCGCCAGCCTGCCGCGCACGGCGCTGGGCAAGGTACAGAAGGGCGTGCTGCTGCGCTTGTTGCCGGCGCAGTCCGGCAGCTCATCATGACGCGGTGACGCGGTGACGCGGCCGGCGCTCAGCCGCTGGCCGCTGCTCAGTTCAGCAGGCCGGGTTTGGCTGGCAACACCGGTGGATCGCCGGCGTCCTGGGCGTCAGCCCGGGCGCTGTGGCTGGCGGCTGCAGCGCTCAGCCCCCAGTCGGCCTCGGCCAGGGCCTGGTCGATCAGCCGCATCAGCGCGGTGGCCAGGTCGGCCGACAACTGCAGGTTCAGCGATCGGCCACCGGGCTCACGCGCGGCAAAACGCAGGCCGCGACCGTCCGCGCGCGGCCCCAGGTCCACCTCGGTGGGCAGCAGCGGTTGCGGCCCCAGCGGCTGAGCCACCGCCTGGGGGTTGAAGGGGGTCGAAAAGTCGGTGCCCGGCAAGGGCCGGGCCCGGGCCACCTGGGCCATCATCTCGCGCGCCCCGGGCATCACATTGGCCTGGGGCGCCACCCGCGCCACCGCAGTCTGGGTGACCAGAGCGTTCAGCGGCGGCATCAGCTGCTGGAGCAGCCGCCGCGTGAGCCACAGCGCAAACAACTCACCGCCCTGGGTGCGCAACTGCCACAGCAGCCGGTCTTCGGCGCTCTGGTAGCGAACCTGCATTTGATGGATGTCCACCAAGGCATTCTAGGCAGCACTTGGCAGGCAATCGGCATCAGGCGCGTACCGCCTGCGGGTGGCGACCTGTGTCATCGGCCTGTTGGCCAGCATCCAACGGGAGCCTGGGTCCTGGCGAATCGAAACGCCACGGTCAACCGCGTCTGACGCAAGCTTGGGACTGCTCACAACGCTGTCGTGAGCATGGCGGCCATCAGGCGACGACCGCCAGCGCTTGCCGGCGGCCGCTGGGGCGGGGCTGGTCGCTGGCTTCGGGCGCACTTCAATGCGAAGTTCAGCGCTGGCGCAACCGTGCCAGGGCGCTGGCGCGCAGAAGCAGGGCAGCGGCTTGTTGCACGGCCGGTAGTTCGCTCCATGCTGCATCACGCAGCGCCGATTCGAGAATCCGACCGAGCTGTCCGAGGTCGCCAGCGGCAGCAGCCCGGCGCAGACCGACGTTGATCAGCAAGGGCGCCAGAGCCGCGCGGTCTGCACCACATCGTGTGGCATGCAAAGCGAGCCACCGGGGTTGGCATGACCTGTTCGGCAGCAAGCCCAGCAGCGGGTCGGCCCCGCAGCCAGCGCCTCCCGCCACCATTGCGACGCGCCGGGTCGGCCGGCGACCTGATCGACCAGATGCTGCGCAGAGCAGGCCCATCACAAGGGTCGCGTGGTACGAAGTGCGGAGCATGTAGTCGTCGCGCTGCGACGCTGACAATGCCAGCGAATGCGCAAGCCGGAACTCAGGTCCGGGTAGAAAACCATGCTCGTCCTGGACATTGCTGAGCAGCTCGAAGGCGAACTCCGCTGTAGCGCTCCATTGCAGTCCGAGCATGGGCCAGGTCCACAGCAGTTCGGCAGCCAGATCAAAATTCTCCGCGTCGAGTGCGGCCGCCAGCGAGGCGTCAGACTCGGCAACGACTTGCGCTGGATCGCGCGGCCACTGGACTGCGCGCTGGCCCATGTCGCTGGCATACAGCACGACGTGGGTGAAGATGTACAGATCGATCGTTGAGCTGCAGAGCACGTCAAGGGGTCGCGACGCGCAAGTCTGCGCGAGCCACACGCGGAGGCCGTTCGCTGGGTCGTGGCTGGCCGACCTGCCTATGCACTCAAGCCAGTGCCATTCCAGCAGTTGATTGGGCAGTCGCTCTGGGCCGCCGCCCAGATCGGTCGCGCGAACCTCCTGCAAAAACCGCTCGAAGCGCGCGTCACGATGGCCGATATCGCTCAGGCAGACATGCGCCGACGCGTGGCCGACCGCCCCGGCTGGATCGGCGCAGATGCGCGCCTGAACCGATTCGCCCCGCGCCTGCGGAGCCAGATCGCGGGCCAGCCCATCGACCTCAGCGTTCAGTGCTGCATCGCCCGCGTTTGCCAAAAAGGCGCAGCGCGCGAGCATGGCCGCCTCGCCCACCACCTTTTCCAGGTTCAAAGGCCGAGTTCCGCCCGGCCGCGTGTCTTCGGTGTGCTGCGGGCCATCGCCCTGCGCGATGGCGACCTGCAGCGTTCTACGGGTCAGTGCAATGGCCTGTCGAATGCGCCGAAGCAAGTCGGCCTGCGGCCATGCCGGACAAGCCGTACGCGAACGTCGCGGCTTGTCCCAGCGCGCAGCCACCGTTCGAAGTGGCGCGAGCGTCACCCCCGGTTCTGCTGGTTGCCGTGGACAATGTCCAGCTCGGGGCCGGGCCATCCACAGTTCCAGATGGCGTTGCGATTGATGATGGTGATGAGCGTCTCGCCCTGCAGGGCAGCGCGCTCGCCAAACTTGCTCATCGTGGCACCGACGGCTTCGAGATTGATGGCTTTGCTCTGCACCAGCGCTTCGACGACTTGCTGCTGGAAGGCGGTTCGATGTTGCGATTTCATGAGGGAACTCCTGGATTGGTTGAACGAAAACGTCCCATCCGGGCCGGGCAGCAACCACTGCGTTTCCGATTTGAGACGCCTGAGCTCGGCAGCAACAGCGGGATTCGGCACCACCTCGCCCGGCTTCCTTATAGGCGCCGTGCTTTTGGCGGGCATCCGTCAACGATGGGATGTGTGCTCCTGCAGCGTTTGGTGGACAGCTTGCGGCGACGTGCGCCCACTTGCGCTCACTTGCGCCCACTTGCGCCGCACTGCCGTCGAATCGAGCACCGCGATGGAGTCCACAGCATCAGCGCGGCCGCATGCCTGCCGCTCTGGTTTGATCGAGCGCAAACCGCAGCCAGCTGCCGAGCCTCGGCAGGCTGACATGGCCGCGCGCTGACCTTGAATTAGCCAGCCTTCACCCCATGTCTTGAACAATCTGGAGGGTTCAGCCCATGCGCATCGACAAACTCACCACCGCCTTTCAGCAAGCCCTGGCCGACGCCCAGAGCCTGGCCGTGGCACGCGACAACCCCTACATCGAGCCCAGCCACCTGCTGGCGGCCATGCTGGCCCAGCCCGACGGCCCCAAGGCCTTGCTCGACCGCGCCGGTGCCAACACGGCCGCGCTGAAGACGGCCATGGACACAGCCAACAACAACCTGCCTTCGGTGCAGGGCGGTGGCCCGATGCAGTCCGGGCGTGAGCTGCTGCAACTGCTGCAGGCCGCCGACAAGGAGGCTGGCAAGCGCGGTGACCAGTTCATCGCCAGCGAGATGTTCCTGCTGGCCCTGGCCGACAGCAAGACCGACATCGGCGGCATCGTCCGTGGCCATGGCCTGAGCCGAAAGGCGCTCGAGGCCGCGATTCAAGCCGTGCGCGGCGGCCAGACGGTCGACTCGGCCGAGAGCGAAGGCCAGCGCGAGGCGCTGAAGAAATACACGCTGGACCTGACCGAGCGCGCCCGCCAGGGCAAGCTGGACCCGGTGATCGGCCGCGACGACGAGATCCGCCGCGCCATCCAGGTGCTGCAGCGGCGCAGCAAGAACAACCCCGTGCTGATCGGCGAGCCTGGCGTGGGCAAGACGGCCATCGTCGAGGGCCTGGCCCAGCGCATCGTCGCCGGCGAGGTGCCCGAGACGCTGAAGGACAAGCGCGTGCTGGTGCTGGACATGGCCGGCCTGCTGGCCGGTGCCAAGTACCGCGGTGAGTTTGAAGAGCGCTTGAAGGCGGTGCTCAAGGAGGTCTCGGCCGACGAGGGCCGCATCATCCTGTTCATCGACGAGTTGCACACCATGGTCGGCGCCGGCAAGGCCGAGGGCGCAATCGACGCCGGCAACATGCTCAAGCCCGCGCTGGCGCGGGGCGAGTTGCACTGCATCGGCGCGACCACGCTCAACGAGTACCGCAAATATGTCGAAAAGGACGCGGCCCTGGAGCGCCGCTTCCAGAAGGTGATGGTCGACGAGCCCAGCGTGGAGGCCACGGTGGCCATCCTGCGTGGCCTGCAGGAGAAGTACGAAACCCACCACGGCGTGCAGATCACCGACCCGGCCATCGTCGCCGCGGCCGAACTCAGCCACCGCTACATCACCGACCGCTTCCTGCCCGACAAGGCCATCGACCTGATCGACGAGGCTGCGGCCAAGATCAAGATCGAGATGGACTCCAAGCCCGAGGTGATGGACAAGCTCGACCGGCGCGTCATCCAGCTCAAGATCGAGCGTGAAGCCCTGAAGAAGGAGCAGGACGAAGGCTCGCAGCGCCGGCTGGGTTTGATCGAAGACGAACTGCTCAGGCTGCAGCGCGAGGTCAACGACCTGGACCAGATCTGGAAGGCCGAGAAGGCCGCCGCCCAGGGCTCCAAGCACATCATGGAAGAGGTCGAGCAGATCAAGCGCCAGATCGAGACGCTCAAGCGCCAGGGCGACTTCAACAAGGTGGCTGAGCTGCAATACGGTCGCCTGCCCGAACTGGAAGGCAAGCTCAAGGACGCGCACGAAAAGGAAGCCGGCAAGGCCAAGGGCGGCCAGGGGCCGCAGCTGCTGCGCACCGTGGTCGGCGCCGAAGAGATTGCCGAGGTGGTCTCACGCGCCACCGGCATCCCGGTGAGCAAGCTGATGCAGGGCGAGCGCGACAAGCTGCTGCAGATGGAGGACAAGCTGCACCAGCGCGTGGTGGGCCAGGACGAGGCCATCACGGCCGTGGCCGATGCCATTCGCCGTTCACGCGCCGGTCTGTCCGACCCCAACCGCCCGCTGGGCAGCTTCCTGTTCCTGGGCCCCACCGGCGTGGGCAAGACCGAACTGTGCAAGGCGCTGGCCGGTTTCCTGTTCGACAGCGAGGACCACATGATCCGCGTCGACATGAGCGAGTTCATGGAAAAGCACAGCGTCAGCCGTTTGATCGGCGCGCCGCCGGGCTATGTCGGCTACGACGAAGGCGGCACGCTGACCGAGGCCGTGCGCCGCAAGCCCTACAGCGTGCTGCTGCTCGACGAGGTGGAAAAGGCCCACCCCGATGTGTTCAACGTGCTGCTGCAGGTGCTCGACGATGGCCGCCTGACCGATGGCCAGGGCCGCACGGTGGACTTCAAGAACACCGTGATCGTGATGACCAGCAACCTGGGCTCACCCATGATCATGCAGATGGCGGGCCAGGACCCGGAGTTGATCCGCGAGGCGGTGTGGGGCGAGGTCAAGGCCCATTTCCGGCCGGAGTTCCTCAACCGCATCGACGAGACGGTGGTCTTCCATGCGCTGGACGAGGCCAACATCCGCGCCATTGCCGCGATCCAGCTCAAGGTGTTGCAGGCCAGGGTGGCCAAGATGGACATGGTGCTGGAGGTGTCGGACGACGCCCTGGCCGAACTGGCCAAGGTCGGTTTCGACCCGGTGTTCGGTGCCCGGCCGCTCAAGCGCGCGATCCAGCAGCGGGTCGAGAACCCGGTTGCCAAGCTGATCCTGCAGGGCCGCTTCGGGCCCAAGGATGTGATCCCGGTCGATGTGAGGGACGGCCAGTTCGAGTTCGGCCGGGTGGTGCACTGAGCGGCGCTGCCGGCCGCAGACGGCGCCGCTTCGCTAGTTCCGTGCGCGGCTGATCTGTGCTCCTGGCAGCGCGCCCTTGATGCCTCGGTGCACCACCGTGCAATTCAGCACCACGGCGGTGGGTTCCAGGCTCAGCAGCCCCTGCTCGGCGGCGGCCAGCACTTCTTCTTCCGAGCGCAGCAGGCTGGCCTGCGCCGGGTCACGCCAGCTCACCTTCACCATCTGCCACAGCGGGCTGTAGGCGGTGTCCTGGTTGTCGGGGCCCATGGGGAAGGGCGCCGACGCAAACACCGGCGGCTGGGCCACGTTGGTCACGGCATAGACCTTGTCGGTGGGGTTGCGCTGGCCCGAGCCCGGCGCCGGCAGCGCGGGCGCCAGGCGCGGTGTGTAGTGGGCCTGCTTGTCGCGCGCCACGTCTTGGTGCGAGACCTCGGTGGTGATGTAGAACAAGACCTCGCCGTCGAACCAGCCTCGGTGCACAGGCAGGCTTACGCGCTCTATGCCTTCGCCCGGGCCGGGTGCGGCGGGCGCCAACCAGGCACAGCCGGAAAGCGCGGCAGCCAGCATGGCAGCCGCGCAGGCGAGGGCAGCCGGACGGGCTGCGGCACGAGGCGCCGTCTGCAGCACCTCGCTCGCGCTGCGGGTGGCCTGGCCGGGTTTCATCGTCGCGCCGCCATGGCATGGCGCGCCTGCACATAGCCAAACGCAAAGTCCACCGATTCGGCCACGTCGCGCGCGGTGCTGGCACGCTCGCGCTCGGTGATGAAGAAGGCCAGGTCGGCGCTGTGGCGGATGTAGCGCGGCGGCAGCCGGTTCAGCGCCACGCAGGCCACATCGGCCAGCAGGTCGGCATTGCTGGCCAGGCCAGGGTAGCGCGACGCTGAGGTCTGCACCGCCGCGATGACGGCGGGTTCATGGGTGTTTCTGATCGACGTGAAGTCCATGCTTGTCACCCCGGAAGCTGGCTGAGTGGGGCCGCGAAACGGGCCACTGACTGCTGGGTATCGGCATGTCAGGGCCAGCGCTTGAGCCTTGGGTGCAAGCCGGGCCGCAGGCTGACGTCCGAGCACGGCTGCGGTCAGCGGCTAAAGTGCCTGCATGAACGCCACCTCCCCTGCCGATGCCGATGCCGGCGCCAGCGCCAGCGCCACGCCTACGGCCATGACCGCCGCGCCACCCCTGCGCCTGGCCGGCCATGCGCTGGTCGAAGCGCTGATCGCCCAGGGTGTGCACACCGCCTTCGGCGTGCCGGGCGAGAGCTACCTGGCCGTGCTGGACGGCTTTGCGCAGTACCGCGAGCAGATCCGCTTTGTGGCCTGCCGGCAGGAGGGCGGTGCCGCCTTCATGGCCGACGCCCAGGGCAAGCTCAGCGGCCGGCCCGGCATTTGCTTTGTCACCCGCGGGCCGGGCGCCAGCAATGCCGCCATTGGCCTGCACACTGCGTTTCAGGACTCCACGCCGATGGTCTTGTTCATCGGCCAGGTGGCCTCCGACCAGCGCGACCGCGAGGCCTTTCAGGAACTGGACTACCGCCAGATGTTCGGCCCTGGCACGCTGGGCATGGCCAAGTGGGTGGGCGAGGTGCAGGACGCCGACCGCCTGCCCGAGTACGTGGCGCGCGCCTTCCACACCGCGCTGCAGGGCCGGCCCGGCCCGGTGGTGCTGGTGCTGCCCGAAGACATGCTGACCCAAATGACCAGCGCCCCCGTGCTGCCCCGCGCCGAACCGGCCCAGGCCTGGCCCGCGCCCGGGGCCTTGCGTGACTTGCGCTGCCTGTTGCTGGCCGCCAAGCGCCCGTTTGTGATCGCCGGCGGCAGCGGCTGGGACGCCGAGGCCGCCCGCGCGCTGCAGCGCTTTGCCGAAAACTGGCAGTTGCCGGTGGGCTGCGGCTTCCGCTTTCAAGACACTTTCGACAACCGCCACCCGAACTACGCCGGTGATGTGGGCATAGCCATCAACCCCAGGCTGGCGCAGCGCGTCAAGGACGCCGACCTGGTCATTGCCCTGGGCGTGCGCCTGGGCGAGATGACCACCAGCGGCTACACGCTGCTGACCCCGCCGCGCCCGACCCAGAAACTGGTCCACATCCATGCCGGGCCTGAAGAGCTGGGCCGGGTCTACGCAGCTGACCTGCTGCTGCAGGCCAGCATGTCCGGCGCGGCCAAGGCGCTGGAGGCGCTGAGCCCGCCGCCCGAACTGCCCTGGGCCGGCCAGGCGGCCGCTGCGCAGGCCGACTACCAGGCCAACCACGACGCCCCCGCCGTCAGCCCGCTGGACATGGCCCAGGTCATGAAGACAGTGCAGCGCCTGGCGCCCGAGAACACCGTCTACACCAACGGCGCGGGCAACTTCAGCGGCTGGCTGCACCGCTATGTGCGCTACCCCGGCCTGCAGCACCATGGCCGCAGCCAGCTGGCCTGCACCTCGGGCGCGATGGGCTATGGCTTTCCGGCGGCGGTGGCGGCGGCGCTGCTGCACCCCGAGCGCACGGTGGTCAACGTCGCCGGTGATGGCGACTTTTTGATGAACGGCCAGGAAATGGCCACCGCCACCGGCTACGGCGCCAACCAGGGCGTGGGCCGGCTGATCTGCCTGCTGGTGGACAACGGCACCTACGGCACCATCCGCATGCACCAGGAGCGTGAGTACCCCGGCCGCGTCGCCGGCAGCGATTTGTTCAACCCCGACTTCGCGGCCATGGCCCGCGCCTTCGGCTGGCGGGCGGCGTTCGTCGACCAGACCGAAGCCTTTGAGGCGGTGATGGCACAGGCCCTGCAGCCCGGTGCGCCGATGCTGGTGCACCTGAAGCTCGACGCCGACGTCAGCACCACCCGCAGCACGCTCACCGCCATGCGCGACGCGGCCGTGGCCGCAGGTCGTTGAAGCCGCCAGGCGCCATGCGATGACCGCATCACGCTCAGTGCAATGCCCGTTCGCCATCGGCCTGGACCTGGGCACCTCGGGTGTCAAGGCCGTGCTCTTGTCGGCCGACGGCCAGTTGCTGGCCGAGGCCACGGCCGCGCTGCAGGTCTCGCGCCCACGCCCGCTGTGGAGCGAGCAGCAGCCCGCCCACTGGCTGGCCGCCGTCAACAGCGCGGTGCTGGCGCTGCGCGCCCAAGTCCCCACCGGCCATTGGCAGCAGGTACAGGCTCTGGCGGCAGCCGGCCAGATGCATGGTGCGGTGCTGCTGGACGGCAAGGGCCAGGTGCTGCGCCCGGCCATTCTGTGGAACGACGGCCGCTGCCAGGCGCAATGCGCCGAACTGGAAGCGCGTGAGCCCGCCACCCGCCGCATCACCGGCAACCGGGCCATGGCCGGCTTCACCGCGCCCAAGCTGATGTGGGTGGCCCGGCATGAACCCGAGGTCTTTGCCCGGGTGGCCACGGTGCTGCTGCCCAAGGACTGGCTGGTCTGGCAGTTGACGGGCCGCACCAGCAGCGAGGTCAGCGACGCCGCGGGCACGCTGTGGCTGGACCTGTCCACGCGCACCTGGAGCCCGGCCATGCTGGCCGCGGGCGGCATGCGCGCCGACCAGATGCCGCCGCTGCACGAAGGGCCCGACGCCGTGGGCCCGCTGCTGCCGGCCTGGTGCCAGGCCTGGGGCCTGCCGCCCGGCGTGAGCATGGCCGCCGGCGCGGGCGACAACGCCGCCGGCGCGGTCGGCGTTGGCGTGGTGGCACCGGGCGACGGCCTGCTGTCGCTGGGCACCTCGGGCGTGGTCTTTGTGGCCACCGACGGGCCACTGGCCAACCCCGAGCAAGGCGTGCACAGCTTCTGCCATGCGCTGCCGGGCCGCTGGCACCAGATGGCGGTGATGCTCAGCGCGGGCAGCGCGCTGGCCTGGTGGTCGACCATCACCGGCGCGACGGCGGCCGAGCTGCTGGCCGGTCTGCCGGCGGGCGGCGTCCGAGACTCGGCGCCGCTGTTTCTGCCCTATTTGTCAGGTGAGCGTACCCCCCATGCCGACCCCGCCGCCACCGGCGCCTTCATCGGCCTGACCCATGACCATGGCCGTGACGACATGAGCCACGCCGTGATCGAGGGTGTGGCCTTCAGCTTTGCCGACGGCCTGGCGGCCCTGCGGGCCGGTGGCAGCCGGCCGACGCGGCTGCTGGCCATTGGCGGTGGCGCGCGCTCGGACACCTGGCTGCAGCTGCTGGCCGACGTGCTGGGCCTGCCCGTGGACCGCCCGGCCGGCGCCGAAGTGGGCCCCGCGCTGGGCGCAGCCAGGCTGGCCTTGCTCAGCCTGGGGCTGGACGCTGCACAGCTGATCACCCGGCCCGATGTGGCGCAGAGCTTTGTGCCGGATGCGCTGCGGAACAAGTCCTTGCAAGTCCGATTGGCTCGCTTTCGTGCGGCCTATGCGCCGCTGCGCGGCTTGAGCTGAACAGTCCGGATGGGCTCAGCCGGGCCGGGATGCACTGGTGCACTGGTGCGCGGGACGGGAATCGAACCCGTACGCCCGAAGGCTGCGGATTTTAAGTCCGCTACGTCTACCAGTTCCGTCACCCGCGCCGGGCTGTTGATGATAGGCGCCTGCGTCGGCAGACAGGCCGCTGCCAAGCCTGGTCTGGCACAGTGGCAAGAAATAGCACGACCGTTCGATTTTTATGCCATCGCCTGATTGCAAGGCTGCGGCATAGAATCTTTGGAGACATTCGAGCGGTCTTCTGACCGATTCAATCTAGGGCACGGCCCCGGCCAGCCCACCCCCTGAGGAGCTGCGTGACATGAAGGTTCTTGTGCCTGTGAAACGGGTTGTCGACTACAACGTGAAGGTGCGCGTGAAGTCCGACGGCAGCGGTGTGGACATCGTCAACGTCAAGATGAGCATGAACCCTTTCGACGAGATTGCCGTTGAAGAGGCGGTGCGGCTGAAGGAAAAAGGCGTGGTCACCGAGATCATCGTCGTGTCCTGCGGCGTGACCCAGTGCCAGGAAACCCTGCGCACGGCCATGGCCATCGGCGCCGACCGCGCCATCCTGGTCGAATGCGCCGATGAGTTGCAGCCGCTGGCCGTGGCCAAGCTGCTCAAGGCCCTGGTCGACAAGGAACAGCCCGGCCTGATCATCCTGGGCAAGCAGGCCATCGACAACGACTGCAACCAGACCGGCCAGATGCTGGCCGCGCTGGCCGGCCTGCCGCAGGCCACCTTCGCGAGCAAGGTCGAAGTGGCCGATGGGCAAGTCAAGGTCACGCGTGAAGTCGACGGCGGCATGGAAACCCTGCAGCTCAGCCTGCCGGCGGTGATCACCACCGACCTGCGCCTGAACGAGCCGCGCTACGTCACCCTGCCCAACATCATGAAGGCCAAGAAAAAGCCGATGGAGGTGCTCAAGCCCGCCGACCTGGGCGTGGACGTGAGCAGCAAGATCAAGACCCTGAAGGTCAGCGAGCCGCCCAGGCGCGGCGCCGGCATCAGGGTGCCCGACGTGGCCACCCTGGTCGACAAACTCAAGAACGAAGCGAAGGTGATCTGACATGGCCGTTCTCGTCATTGCCGAACACGACAATGCGTCCATCAAGGGCGCCACCCTCAACACCGTCACTGCCGCCACCCAATGTGGCGGTGACGTGCACTTGCTGGTGGCCGGCCACCATGCTGCGGCTGCTGCTGCACAAGGCGCCAAGATCAGCGGCGTGGCCAAGGTGCTGCATGCCGACGCCGAAGGCTTTGGCCATGGTCTGGCCGAGAACATCGCGGCGCAGGTGCTGGCCATTGCCAAGGATTACAGCCACGTGCTGTTCCCGGCCACGGCGGCCGGCAAGAACGTGGCCCCGCGTGTGGCCGCGCTGCTGGACGTGGGCCAGATCAGCGACGCCATCAAGATCGTCAGCGCCGATACCTTCGAGCGCCCGATCTATGCCGGCAACGCCATTGCCACGGTGCAGAGCAGCGATGCGGTCAAGGTCATCACCGTGCGCACGACAGGCTTTGACGCCGCCGCCACGGGGGGCAGCGCAGCGATCGAAACCATCACCGCTGTAGGGGCCTCACCTGCCAGCAGCTTTGTTGGCAGCGAGATCGCCAAGAACGACCGGCCCGAACTGACGGCGGCCAAGATCATCGTCAGCGGTGGCCGAGCCATGGGCAGCAATGACAAGTTCACCGAGGTGCTCACGCCCCTGGCCGACAAGCTGGGCGCCGCACTGGGTGCCAGCCGCGCCGCGGTGGACGCGGGTTATGCGCCCAACGACTGGCAGGTCGGCCAGACCGGCAAGATCGTGGCGCCGCAGCTCTACATCGCCTGCGGCATCTCGGGCGCCATTCAGCACCTGGCCGGCATGAAGGACAGCAAGGTCATCGTCTGCATCAACAAGGACCCGGAAGCGCCGATCTTCAGCGTGGCCGACTACGGTCTGGAAGCCGACCTGTTTGTGGCCGTGCCCGAGTTGACCGCTGCGCTGTAGGCGCTGCGGCCCACGCCGCACCGGCTTCGACCAGGGCGCCCGCTGAGGCGCCCTTTTTTGTACCCACAGAACACCATCCGGAGTTGAGCCATGAGCTACACCGCCCCCGTCAAGGACATGCTGTTTGTGATGACCGAACT
>JANOWE010000009.1:0-3805 GCA_031417735.1 Betaproteobacteria bacterium | reverse complement strand
GCACAAAGTGCTGGACGACGGCAGCATCAAACTCGGCGGCGTGGTCAGCGACATTAACGGCGTGTCCGCCACGGCGATGGTCAAGGGCCTGATCGAGGGCCGCGACATCGCCAGCTTGCTCGGCATGGCACGAGGCGCACTCAAGCTCAAGCGCGACGACCTGGAAGCGGCGCTGGACGGCGATCTCAGCCCACGCCACCTGTTCGTGCTCAAGCACATCCACGCCCATATCGAATCGCTGCAAAGCGAGTTGGCCGAAATCGACGCCTACCTGCTGGCTGCCATGCAGCCCTACGCACTGGCGCACGGCCTGCTGCAGACCATTCCCGGCATCGACCGCATCGCCGCTGCGTTGATCCTGATCGAGATCGGCGACGACATGGCCCGCTTTGGCTGCGCCGAGCGTTTGGCCTCGTGGGCCGCACTGTGCCCGGGCAACAACGAGTCGGCAGGCAAACGCAAGTTGGGCAAGACGGGCCACGGCAACGGCGTCACCAGATACATCCTGAGCGAATGCGCCAATGCCGCGCGCTGGACCAAGAGCACGCTGGCGGCCAAATACCGAAGCCTGATGGTGCGCAAATCGCACAAGAAGGCCATCGTCGCGGTGGCACACAAGATGATCCGCTTGATCTGTCGGGCCGACCCGACATCTGCAGACAGGCCTTGTGGAGCAGCGTGGTGGGCGACATCTGCGCCGAGGGACCGTCCTTGTAGCACTCGCGCCGGGCCATGTGCGGCAGCTCGGCGTACAGCCACTCGAAGCTTGGGGCCTTCGCATCGGCGGTGGGCATCAACCATCGAAACCAAGCGGCGACGCGCGGCGTCGACGAATGAATCGATGCGGCCGGCGGCGCGCTGCCGTTCCACCAGCCCGTTTCGGCAGAACGAAGGCGGCCATGCCGATGGTCTTGCCGATGGTCTTGTCAATGTGCGGCTCCGGGCCAACGCCGCTGCGCACCGTGGCCCAAACCAATTGAGCCATGGGCGCGAAGCAAGGCCGGGACCCGCCGTCGCTGCGCTTGAAGCCGATATCGCCGATGGGCCAGTCGACAATTCCGCAGGCGCCAGAAACGCCGCGTCCGGCCTGCTTTCCAGGCGCCTGTGAGACTTGGGGATCGTCGGCTGCAGCCAGATGCTGTTCGGGTCGTTGAAGGTGAGCGCATGCAGGGCCAACGCTGCGTGACGCAGCGACAGGCCAAAGACGACGTTGTCGCCTGGCTGCTCCGGTACAACCGGACCCCGACTGCACTCGACGCTGGCCTGCGTCAGCCCGATACGGTTCGAGCAAGACTGGCTTGCGGCTCAGGCCGTGCGAGTCAAGCCGTGACTCGGCTATGGGCTAGGCATTCCATGGGCAAGGTCACCTGCCTGTCGGCCCCCCACCACACCCCGCCCGCCCGGCGTCAAGCGGGGCGGGATAATCCCTTTTCGCCCCGGCCAGCCCGGGCCCTGCAGCGCCACGCCACGCCGCGCTGCCGCCGCACCCTCCGGCCGCCCTGCGTTGCCGCCGACACGGCCCATGCCCTCCACCCTGCTGCAGCGCTTCGCCCGCATCACGCCCTACTTCCGCCATGGCCGCATCGGCCTGGTGGTGGCGTTTGTGGCCTCGCTGATCGGCGCGGCCACCGAGCCGCTGATCCCCGAGCTGATGAAGCCGCTGCTCGACCAGGGCTTTGGCGGCGGCAAGCTGCCGCTGTGGTCGATTCCGGTGGCCATCGTGGGCATCTTCACCGTGCGCGGGGTGGCCGGCTTCATCGCCCAGTACGCGCTGTCCTGGGCCGCGCACCGCGGTGTGCAAGACCTGCGTGAGGCGCTGTTTGCGCGGGTGCTCAACGCCCAGCCGGCGATGTTCAGCCTGCAGTCGGCGTCCAGCCTGACCAACACGCTTGTTTATGAGGTGCAGAACGGCGCGCAGCAGCTGATCGGCTCGGTGCTCACGCTGGTCAAGGATTCGCTGACCCTGGTCGCGCTGCTGAGCTACCTGGTCTGGCTGAACTGGCGGCTGACGCTGTTCGTCGGCGTGCTGTTCCCGGCCGTGGCCTGGGTCATGCGCAGCGCCGGCAAGCGCCTGCACCGCCTGGCCCGTGAAGGGCAGGACGCCACCGACCAGCTGGGCTATGTGGTGGAAGAAAACGTGCTGGCCTGGCGCGTCGTGCGCCTGCAGGGTGAACAGGCCCAGCAGGCCAGGCGCTTCGACACCCATGCCATGACGCTGCGTCGGGTGCTGCTCAAGATCGTCGCCGCCAGCGGGCTGATCACGCCGCTGACCCAGGTGCTGACGGCCCTGGCGCTGTCGGCCGTGATCAGCGTGGCGCTGTGGCAAAGCAGCTCGGGCGGTGGCACGGTGGGCGGCTTCGTGGCCTTCATCACCGCCATGCTGATGCTGGTGGCGCCGGTCAAGCACCTGTCCGACGTGATGGCGCCGATCAGCCGGGGCCTGGCCGCCATCGAGCGCGGCCTGGAGCTGATGGACCGCAGCCCGGCCGAGACCAGCGGCCCGCACCAGGCCGAGCGTGCGCGCGGCAGCCTGCAGTTGCAGAACGTGGTGCTGCGCTACCGCGAAGACCAGCCGCCGGCCCTGGCCGGGCTGAACCTGGACATCCGCGCCGGCGAGATCCTGGCCCTGGTCGGGCCGTCGGGCGCGGGCAAGTCGTCGCTCATCAACCTGTTGCCGCGCTTTGTCGAGCCCAGCGCCGGCCAGGTGCTGCTGGACGGCGTGGCCCTGCCCGACTGGGACATCCATTGCCTGCGCCGCCAGTTTGCGCTGGTCAGCCAGGAGGTGGTGATGTTCAACCACAGCGTGGCCAGCAACGTGGCGCTGGGCGACGCCACGCCCGACCGCGCCCGCGTACAGGCCGCACTGGAAGGCGCCTGGCTGGCCGACTTCGTCGCCGGCCTGCCGCAGGGCATGGACACGGTCATCGGACACAACGGCAGCGAGCTGTCGGGCGGTCAGCGCCAGCGCCTGGCCATTGCGCGTGCGTTGTACAAGGACGCGCCCATGTTGATCCTGGACGAGGCCACGTCGGCGCTGGACAGCGAGAGCGAGCGCGCGGTGCAGGCCGCGCTTGACACGCTGATGCGCGGCCGCACCACGCTGATCATTGCCCACCGCCTATCCACCATCGAGCATGCCGACCGCATTGCAGTGCTGGAGGCCGGCCGCGTGGTCGAGCTGGGACCGCATGCCGAACTGCTGGCCGCGGGCGGCCTGTATGCCCGGCTGCATGCGATGCAGTTCCGCGCCTGAACGGCTTGTCAGCAGACGCAGTCAGCAGACGCAGCAAGCCCGCGCGGTATGCTGCCGCCCACTCCGTGACACTGCCGTGAGATGCCCATGACCGCCAGCCATCCCGCCATCAGCCGCTACCCCGTGCCCGAGCTCGAAGACCTGCCCGACGACCTGCGCGAGCGCATCCTGGCGGTGCAGGAAAAGGCCGGCTTCGTGCCCAATGTGTTTCTGGCGCTGGCGCATCGGCCGGCCGAGTGGCGGGCCTTCATGGCCTACCACGACGCGCTGCTGCTGAAGGAAACCGGCAGCCTGAGCAAGGGCGAGCGCGAGATGATCATCGTCGCCACCTCGGCCGCCAACCAGTGCCTGTACTGCGTGGTCGCGCATGGTGCCATCTTGCGCATCTACGAGAAAAAGCCGCTCGTCGCCGACCAGGTGGCGGTGAACCACCGCAAGGCCGACATCACGCCGCGCCAGCGCGCGATGCTGGACTTTGCGATGAAGGTCTGCCTGCGCTCGCACGAGGTCGACGAGACCGATTTCGACGCGCTGCGCGGCCATGGTTTCGAC
>JANOWE010000008.1:0-47283 GCA_031417735.1 Betaproteobacteria bacterium | reverse complement strand
GTCAGCACGGCCGTCTTCAGCCCGGCAAACGAGAAGTCCAGGTTGTCGCGGTGCAGCAGCGGCCGGGGCAGCGCATACGCGTCGGGCCGCCCGTGCAGCGCCAGCCGCGCCAGAGCCGGGCCGCCGGGGTAGCCCAGGCCCAGCAGCTTGGCGCTCTTGTCGAAGGCCTCACCCGCGGCGTCGTCGATGGTTTCACCCAGCAATTGGTATTGGCCCACACCATCGACCCGCATCAGCTGGCTGTGGCCACCCGAAACCAGCAGCGCGACGAACGGAAACTCGGGCGGATCGTCAGATAAAAATGGCGACAGCAGATGCCCTTCCAGGTGGTGCACGCCCAGCGTGGGCCGGTCCAGCGCGGCGGCCAGCGCGCAGGCCACGCCGGCGCCCACCAGCAGTGCGCCGGCCAGGCCCGGGCCTCGGGTGAAGGCCACCACGTCGATATCGGCCAGCGTGGCGCCGGCCTCGGCCAGCACCTGACGGGTCAGTGGCAGCACACGGCGGATGTGGTCACGCGAGGCCAGCTCGGGCACCACGCCACCAAAGGCCTCGTGCATCAGCACCTGGCTGTGCAGAGCATGGGCGCGCAGCTGCGGCAAGGCCATGCCGGGCTCAAGCCTGACCAGGGCCACACCGGTTTCGTCGCAAGAAGATTCAATGCCCAGCACATTCATGCGGCGGCAGTGTAGGGCCCTGCCCCAAGCGCGAAGCACAGCGCTGCTGCAGCGCGGCTGCAACACCGTGGCCGTGCTGCCGCCCGACATGTTCCTGCCCGACCACCTGGCGCAGATCCAGCCCGACATGGTCATCGTCGACGCCGAAAGCCAGGCCCGCGACACGCTGGAACATGTGGTGATGGCCAGCCGCGACGCCCGCCGACCGATCGTGCTGTTCACCGACGACAAGGACATGAGCCATGTGCAGGACGCCATCGCCGCCGACGTGTCAGCGCCTATGTGGTGGCCGGGCCGGCGCCTGAGCGCATCAAACCCGTGCGGGCCGTGGCGATGGCGCGCTTTCGGGTCGATGCGGTGATGCGGCGAGAACTGGCCGACGCCCGAGGCCAGCTCAGCGACCGCATGCTGGTCGAACGCGCCAAAGGCCTGCTGATGAAGCGCCTGGGCCTGGACGAGGACGCAGCCCATGCCCGGCTGCGCCGCGCCGCGATGGGCAAGAAGCTGCGCCTGGCCGACCTGGCCCAACGCATGCTGGACGCGGCAGACCTGATCTGAGCGCTGGCAGTGGCGGCCCGGCTTGCGGGCGATTGCACGCTTGCAAGGCGTGGTCGGCCCCCATTTGGTGCGCCGCAGCACGGCACCCAGGATAAACCGAGGTTCCCGGGCCTGGCACGCTCTTTGCTGAACACTGCACAGCAAGGCCAAGGGCGATCTTGGCAACACCTGCCCAGCGTGCACAGCAGCGCCTTCAGGCAGACAGGACGACGGCGTCCCCATCCCCGGCTCAACTTGAGCGGGCGATGCGGGCGCCGTTTGCTTTTCCGACCGTCACTTCAGCGACCACTTTGAAAGCCTTGCCATGACCGGGCCGTACCCAGCCCCTGCGCCAGCGCCACCGCGAAGGCCGCAGCCAGCGTGCTGAAAGGCGCCCAGCCGATGACCCGCCGCCACCTTCTGCACGCCGCGGCTGGAGCCAGTGCCAGCGGGTTGTTGCCCGGCCTGCAGGTCGCCGTCCATGCCGCGGGCTCCGACAAGCCCCAGAAGGAAGCAGTGCGCATCGGCTTCGTCCCGCTGACCGATTGCGCCAGCGTGGTCATGGCCTCGGTGCTGGGCTTCGACAAGAAATACGGCGTGAAGATCGTGCCCAGCAAGGAAGCCAGCTGGGCCGGCAGGCGCGACAAGCTGGTCAATGGCGAACTGGACATGGCCCCTGTGCTCTATGGGCTGGTCTACGGCGTGCACCTGGGCCTGGGTGGGCCGAAGCAGGACATGGCCGTGTCGATGAGCCTGAACAACAACGGCCAGGCCATCACGCTGTGCAAGGCGCTGGCCGACAAAGGCGCGGTGGACGGCCCACTTGGCCGGGCTGATGGCCCGTGACAAGCGTGAATACAGCTTTGCCGGCACCTTCCCGACCGGCACCCACGCGATGTGGATGCACTACTGGCTGGCCGCCGCCGGCAACAACCCGATCAGCGGAGCC
This sequence comes from Betaproteobacteria bacterium, assembly GCA_031417735.1. Lineage (GTDB taxonomy): Bacteria > Pseudomonadota > Gammaproteobacteria > Burkholderiales > Burkholderiaceae_C > Pseudaquabacterium. Next base: position 45,123 of record JANOWE010000008.1, on the reverse strand, counting down.
AGGCTGATCACCGTGCCGCCGCCGCAGATGGTGGCCAACATGCGGGTGGCCAACATGCGGGTGGCCAACATGCGGGTGGGCAAGATAGACGGCTTCTGCGTTGGCGAGCCCTGGAACCTGCGCGCCATCATGGACGGCGTCGGCGTGACCGCCAACACCACGCAGGACAGCTGGCGCGACCACCCCGAGAAGACGCTGGACACCACGGCCGAGTTCGTCAAGAAATTCCCCAACACCGGCCGCGCCGTGATGATGGCGGTGCTCGAGGCCAGCCGCCGGATCGACGCCAGCCTGGCCAACAAGCTGAAGATGGCCGACACGGTGGCCGAGATGAGCTACTTCAACACCAGCGCCGACGCAACCAACCAGCGCATCCTGGGCCGCTACAGCAAGGGCATGGGCAAGACCTGGGACGACCCCCACCACAGGAAGTTCTTCAACGACGGTGCGGTGAACTCTTCCTGCCTGTCCGACCGCATCGTGATGATGAGCAACGGCCCGGCCGCGACCATCGGCGAGATCCTGAGCGTCGACCTGCCGCGCCCGCGCGACCGGGTGGCCTTGGCCGAAGACCCGGGCTATGTGCAATGCCGCAAGCAGGTGCCAGAGTTTCTGTACACCCGGCATGGCCATGCCGAGCGCGCGGCCTGAGTGGCTGCAGCAACGGCGCTCACGCGCTGGTCGGTCACCGGTGCGACAAGGCCGGTGCCGGGCGCACCGGACAATCGCGCCGCATGGGAACCCTCTACCTCGTGCGCCACGGCCAAGCCTCGTTCGGCGCGGCCAACTACGACCAGTTGAGCCCTTTGGGCGTAAGCCAGTGCCATCGACTGGGCGAGTACTTTCGCGCCAAGGGCCGGCGCTTTGAGGCGGTGATCAGCGGCTCCTTGCAGCGCCAGATCCAGTCCCGGGCGGCGATCAGCGAAGGCCTGCAGCAGGCCGCCAGCCCACTGGTGATGCCAGGCCTGAACGAGTACGACAGCGCCGCCGTGGTCAAGGCCATCCACCCCGGCCTGCTGGCCAAGGCCGACACGCCCGAGCTGTACCGTGCGCATTTCCGCTTGCTGCGCCAAGGCCTGCAGGCCTGGATGGCTGGCCAGACCCAGCCCGAGGGCATGCCGGCCTATGTCGACTGGGTCGCCGGCGTGGTCGCTGCGCTGGACCATGTGCGCACGCAGTGCGTGGGTGACGTGCTGATGGTCTCCAGCGGCGGGCCGATTTCAACCGTGGTCGGCCAGGTGCTGGGTACCGCGCCCGAGGTCACCATCGAGCTGAACCTGCGTATCCGCAACAGCGCCGTGACCGAGCTGGCCTTCACGCCCAAGCGTCACATGCTGGTGACCTACAACACACTGCCGCATCTGGACGACGCGGCCTATGCCGACTGGGTGACCTACAGCTGAGCCGTCACGCCAGTCTGGCCTACACCGCCAGCAGGCCCAACACTTTCTGCAGGCCGTCCACCGCGCGGCCCCTGCGCGCACGCTTGCCCTGGTAGGCCGCCAGCGCGGCGGGCCTGAGCAGTTCTTCCTTGGCCTTGCCACCTCGGCCGCTGCCCAGCACACGCAGGCTGTCGGCCAGCGTGGCCACCGCCAGCAGTGGCGCCGCCGGGTAAACATCCATCAGCGTCAGGCCCTTGCCGCCGGCGGGCTGCAGCTTGAGCTCGGACAAGGCGTAGACCAGCAGCCGGCCGTCCGCCGCCAGGCAAGCGACCTGGCCATGGCCGGGCAGCAGCCGCACCGGGCGCAGCAGCTGGTCGCTGTCGGCCAGGCTCAGAAAGGCCTTGCCGGCGCGCTGCCGGCCCAGCATGTCGCTCACCTTGGCCAGCAGGCCGAAGCCACCGCTGTTGGCCAGCAGCAGCGTGGTCTCGGGCGGACCGGCCAGGTAGTGCGCCGGCTGGGTACCCGTTTCCAGCTCGATCAGGCTGGTCACCGGCACGCCGTCGCCGCGCCCGCCGGGCAGGCCGGACACGGCCACGGTGTAGACCCGGCCGCTGCCCTTGGCCGCCGTGCCAAAGACCAGCAGCGGGTCGACGCTGCGGCAGGCAAAGCAGGCCAACAGGCCGTCGCCGGGCTTGAATGCCAGCGTGGCCGGGTCGATCTCATGGCCCTTGAGCGCCCGCACCCAGCCCTTGCCACTGACCACCACGGTCACCGCTTCGTCGACCACGCGGATCTCGGCCACCGCGCGCTTTTCGGCCTGGATCAGCGTGCGCCTGTCGTCGCCATGGGCTTTGACATCGGCTTCGATTTCCTTGATCAGCAAGCGCCGCAGGGTGGCCGGGCTGCCCAGGATTTCGTCGAGCCTGGACTGGTCCTCACGCAGACCTTTCAGCTCTTGCTCGATCTTGATCGTCTCCAGCCGCGCCAGCTGGCGCAAGCGGATTTCAAGGATGTCATCGGCCTGTCGATCCGACAGCGCAAAGCGTTCGATCAGCGCCGGCTTGGGCTCGTCGGCGTTGCGGATGATGCGGATCACCTCGTCGAGGTTGAGCAGCACCAATGCCCGGCCGTCCAGCACATGGATGCGGGCCAGCACCCGGTCAAGGCGATGCTGAGAGCGCCGTGCCACCGTGACCTGGCGGAAGTCGACCCATTCGGCCAGCATCTGGCGCAGGCTTTTTTGCGTCGGCCGGCCGTCGCGGCCGACCATGGTCAGGTTGATCGACGCGCTGGTTTCCAGGCTGGTGTGGGCCAGCAAACAAGTGATCAGGTCCTGCTGCTCCACCGTGCGGCTCTTGGGCTCGAAGACCAGCCGCACTGCCGCCTCGCGGCCCGATTCGTCGCGCACCGCGTCCAGCACCGCCAGCAGGCTGGCCTTGAGCTGCATCTGGTCGGCCGACAGCGCCTTCTTGCCGGCCTTGAGCTTGGGGTTGGTGATCTCCTCGATCTCTTCGAGCACCTTCTGCGCGCTGGTGCCGGGTGGCAGTTCGGTCACCACCAACTGCCACTGGCCACGGGCCAGGTCTTCGATCTTCCAGCGCGCGCGCACCTTCATCGAGCCCCGGCCGGTGGCATAGGCGTCGCGGATGTCGGCTGCAGGGCTGATGAGTTGGCCGCCACCGGGGTAGTCCGGCCCCGGGATCAACGCATACAGCTCGTCGTCGCTCAGCGCCTCGTTCCTGATCAGCGCCACCGCTGCGGCGGCCACCTCGCGCAGGTTGTGACTGGGCACCTCGGTGGCCAGGCCCACGGCGATGCCCGAGGCGCCATTGAGCAGCAGAAAGGGCAGGCGCGCAGGCAGCAGCGCGGGCTCGATGGTCGAGCCGTCGTAGTTGGGCACAAAATCGACCGTGCCTTCATCGATCTCGTCCGTCAACAACCGGGCGATCGGCGACAGGCGCGCCTCGGTGTAGCGCATGGCCGCCGCGCCGTCGCCATCGCGGCTGCCGAAGTTGCCCTGGCCGTCGATCAGCGGGTAGCGCAATGAAAAGTCCTGCGCCATGCGCACCAGCGCGTCGTAGGCCGCCTGGTCGCTGTGGGGGTGAAAGCGGCCCAGCACATCGCCCACCACCCGCGCGCTCTTCACCGGCTTGGGCGCGCCGGCCGCCCCCGGCCCGGTGAAGGCCAGGCCCATGCGCGCCATGGCGTAGAGGATGCGCCGCTGCACCGGCTTGGCGCCGTCGCACACATCGGGCAGGGCCCGGCCCTTGACCACCGACAGCGCGTATTCCAGGTAGGCGCGCTCGGCGTAATGGGCCAGCGTGACGGTGTTGCCGGGGTCTTCAGGCGGCGGGGTGAGCAGGGAAAGTTGTTCGGACATTCGGACCAGCGGCAGGTGTGTTCAGGGCCGCCCAGGGCCACAGCGGGCGGTGGGCGAACCCATGAGTGTGCCCGATGACCCTGGCCAGGCCGCCCTGGCAGTCCAGGCCGACGCAGGTTCAGGCAGGGAACATCTGCCGCAGCTTGAGCTTCCAGAATTTGCCGGTGGATGTGCGCGGCACCGCGTCGATCAGCTCGTAGCGCTCGGGGCACTGCCATCTGGCAAAGCCCTGGGCCATCAGGTACGCGTTCAGCGCCTCGGCCTCGGCGGCCTGCCCGGGTTTGACGACGATGCAGGCCAGCGGCCGCTCGCTCCACTTGGCGTCGGGAATGGCGATCACTGCGGCTTCAGCCACCGCCGGATGGCCCATCAGCGCGTTCTCCAGGTCGACACTGCTGATCCATTCACCGCCACTCTTGATCAGGTCTTTGGTGCGGTCGGTGATGCGCACAAAGCCCAGCTCGTCCAGCGTGGCCACGTCGCCGGTGCGCAGCCAGCCGTCGGCGCTGAACTTGTCCTCGGGCGAGCCCACGCCGTGGTAGGAACCGGTGACGAAGGGCCCGCGAACCTGGATCTCGCCCATGCTCTGGCCGTCATGCGGCGCCAGGCTGCCGTCCTCGCTGCGCAGCCGCAGCTCCACCAGCGGCGCGGGCACGCCGGCCATGGCCGCGCGGCGGTAGCGCTCGTCGGCGCTGGCGTTCTTCAGCGACGCGGTGGGATACGAGATGGTGGCCACCGGCGAGGTCTCGGTCATGCCCCAGCCCTGAAGCAACCAGACGCCATGCTTGTCGAAGGCGCGGATCAGCGACTCGGGCACCGCCGCACCACCCACCAGCGAGCGCAGGCCCGGCGGCATCTTCCAGCGCCCGGGCTGCTCGGTCAGCGCCCGCTCATAGGCCTGGATCATGCCCAGCCAGATCGTGGGCACGCCCAGGGCCAGCGTGGGCGGCTGCAGCTGCATCAGGTCGAGCAAGTCTTCAGGGTGCAGGTGCGGGCCCGGAAAGACCAGCTTCACGCCCATCATCACCGCGCCATAGGGCACGCCCCAGCTGTTGGCGTGGAACATGGGCGTGACCGGTAGCACCACATCGGTGCCCTTCAGGCCCCAGAAATCGGCCAGGCTGGCCACCAGCGTGTGCAGCACGGTGGAGCGGTGCGAATAGGCCACGCCCTTGGGCCGGCCGGTGGTGCCCGAGGTGTAGCAGATGGCCACCGGGTCGTTCTCGTCGTGCGCGGCGTGTTCAAACCCCGCCGCATCACCTTCGGCAATGAAGGCCTCGTAGTCGGTGAACTCGGCCGGCACGGCAGCGCCGGAGAAGGGGAACACCAGCACCTTCTCGAACGCATGCAGGTGGGCGAACTGGCGGTACAGCGGCAGCAGGATGTCGTCGACGATCAACACCCGGTCCTGTGCGTCGGCGGCGATCCAGCCGATCTCTTCGGGCGACAGCCGCAGGTTCAGCGTGTGCATCACACCGCCCGCGGCCGGAATGCCGAAATAGGCCTCGAGGTGGGCATGGTGGTTCCAGCACAGCGTGGCCACGCGGTCGCCCTTGTTCAGGCCCATCGCCTGCAGCGCCGAGGCCAGCGCCCGGGTGCGCCCGTACCATTGCCCGTAGCTGTGGCGGCGCAGGCTCTTGTCAGGCAGGCGCGAAACGATTTCGTTGTCCTTGAACAGCGTGCCGGCGCGGTCCATCAAATGGTTCAGCGACAGCGGCACATCCATCATCGTGCTTTGCATCGACAACTCCTGTTCAGCCCAACGCGGGATGATGGCATGCGCAGGGTACCCGCCGCCCTTGGTGGCAAACCGCAGATTTCATGCGCCAGACACATTGATCCATCCGAATCTTGCAATTCCCGTCGACTGGCACGGCCCTGACACTGAAGGCCTGCCATGGCGGACCAGCCCAGGAGCACCACATGACCGACGACACCGAGCTCAGCGCCTGGGTAGGCCGCAGCGAAACCCATCACGACCAGATCACCGCCGCACCGGTCAAAGCCCTGAGCGCCACGCTGGACCACACGGCGACCGATGTGCCGGCGGGCATGGTGCTGCCGCCGGTATGGCATTGGCTTTACTTTCTGCCCATGCACCGGCAAAGCGACATCGGGGAAGACGGCCACGCCAGGCGCGGTGGATTTTTGCCGCCGGTGCCGCTGCCGCGGCGCATGTGGGCGGGCAGCCAGTTCGAGTTCTTCACGCCGATCCGGGTCGGTGATGCGGTCAGCCGTCACTCCACCATCCACAGCGTCAGCCGCAAGCACGGCCGCAGCGGTGAACTGGTGTTCGTCAAGGTGCGCCATGCACTGCATTGCAATGACGCAGGCGAACCCGCGCTGGTCGAGTTTCACGACATTGTCTACCGTGAGGACCAGCGCGCCGACGAGCTGGCGCCAGCACCCCAGGCCGCCGAGCAGGGCGCGCCCTGGCAGCGGGAAATTCTGGCCGACGATGTGCTGCTGTTCCGCTATTCGGCGCTCACCTTCAACGGCCACCGCATCCACTACGACCGCAAGTACGTGACCGAGGTCGAAGGCTATCCCAGCCTGGTGGTGCATGGCCCCTTGATCGCCACGCTGCTGCTGGACCTGCTGCGCCGGCAATTGCCAGACGCTGAATTGGCCAGCTTCAGCTTCAAGGCCTTGCGGCCCAGCTTTGACCAGCACCGCCTGCGGCTGAACGGCCTGCCCGGCGTCGACGGGCGCAGCGTGCGCCTCTGGGCCCAAGACCATGAAGGCTGGCTGACCATGGACGCCCAGGCCTCGCTGAAGCCCTGAACGACCCTGGCCGCCAGATCCACTCCAACGCCGCAGAACACCGAGATGCACCCACCATGAACAAGTTGCTGGCCCTGCCCCTGATGGCGGCGACGGCCCTTGCCCTGGCCGCGCCTGCGGCCGCGGCCTATCCCGACAAGACCATCACCCTGGTCGTGCCCACCGCTGCGGGCGGTGGCAACGACGCCATGGCGAAGGCCATCGGCCAGAAGCTGGGAACGCAGCTGGGCCAGACCGTCGTCATCGACAGGCGCGCCGGCGCCAACGGCGCCATTGCCAGCGAGCATGTGGCTCGCGCCGTGCCCGACGGCTACACGCTGATGTTCGGCTACATCGCCACGCACAGCATGAACCCCGCGCTGCAAAGGCTGCGCTACAACCCGGTGACCGACTTCGAGCCGGTGGGCCTGTTCGGCCATTCACCCACGCTGATGGTGGCCAACGCCGCCGCGCCGTTCAAGGACGTGAAGACCCTGGTCAGCCAGCTCAAGGCCAAGCCCGACAGCCATACCTGTGCCTCGGCCGGCAACGGCACGGCGCCGCATTTCGCCGCCGAGTTGTTCAAGCTCAGCACTGGCGTGGTGATGCTGGGCGTGCCCTGCAAGGGCTCGGCACCGGCGGTGAGTGACACCATCGGCGGCCAGACCCAGCTCATGTTCCCCAGCCTGTTCACCGCGCTGCCGCATGTCAAGTCGGGCAAATTGCGCGCGCTGGCGGTGGCCGGCCCCACGCGTTCACCGCTGTTGCCCGACGTGCCCACGCTGAAGGACGTTGGCGTGGCCGGCGTTGAAGTACAGCAGTGGTATGGCGTGTTTGCGCCGGCCAAGACGCCCAGTGCCCTGATCGAGCAGCTGAACAAGGCGCTGAATCAGGTGCTGGCCGACAAGGACCTGGTCAAGCGCATCGAGGACCAGGGCACGGATGTCGACAGCGCCACACCCGAGCAACTGGCGGCCCTGGTCAAGAGCGAGCTGCTGAAATGGCAGCAGGTGGTGCAAAAGGCGGGTCTTCACGCAGACTGACGCCCGATCGCACATCCAGACGGCCTTGCCCGTCTGCAAACTGGCCATGCAAAGAACCACCGACAACGCAGATCAACCCCTGGAATCCCCGGCACCATGCAACCACTCAAGGGCATCACCGTCGTCGCGCTGGAACATGCGATCGCCGCACCTTTTGCCACCCGCCAGCTGGCCGACCTGGGTGCCCGTGTGATCAAGGTCGAACGCCCGGGCGTGGGCGACTTCGCCCGAGGCTACGACAGCCGGGTCAAGGGCCTGGCCTCACATTTTGTCTGGACCAACCGCAGCAAGGAAAGCCTGACGCTGGACCTCAAGAACGCGCATGCGGCCGCGCTGCTGCAGCGCCTGGTGGTCGAGAAGGCCGATGTGCTGGTGCAGAACCTGGCGCCCGGCGCTGCAGCGCGCCTGGGCCTGGGCTTTGATCGCCTCAGCAAGCTCAAGCCCGGCATCATCGTCTGCGACATCTCGGGCTATGGCGACGACGTACAGCAGCCCGGCCCCTACCGCGACAAGAAGGCCTACGACCTGCTGATCCAGAGCGAGGCCGGTTTTGTCTCGGTCACCGGCACGCCGGATGAGCCGAGCAAGGCCGGCGCTTCCATCGCCGACATTGCTGCAGGCATGGTTGCCTACAGCCAGATCCTGGCCGCGCTGATGCAGCGCATGCAAACCGGCCAGGGCAGCGCATCGATGTCTCGATGCTCGAAGCGCTGGCCGAGTGGACCAGCTACCCGCTGTACTACGCCTTCGAAGGCCAAGCGCCCCCACCGCGCACCGGCGCCGCGCATGCCACCATCTACCCCTATGGCCCCTTCCCTGCCGGCGGCGACGGTGGCACGGTGATGCTGGGCCTGCAGAACGAGCGTGAATGGGCCAGGTTCTGTGAGCATGTGCTGCTGCAACCCGCACTGGCCACCGACCCGCGCTTTGCCGGCAATGCCAGGCGGGTGGCCGCGCGCGAGCTGTTGCAGGCCATCATCGTCACCGCCTTCAGCAGCCTGACCGCGCCGCAGCTGGCGCAGCGCCTTGAAGCGGCGCAGATCGCCAACGCCCGCGTCAACACCATGCAGGAGGTCTGGGACCACCCGCAGCTCAAGGCCCGTGGCCGCTGGCGCGAGGTGGGCACGTCGGCCGGCCCGGTGCCGGCGATGCTGCCGCCCGGCAGCTGGGACACCGGCCCGCGCATGGACCCTGTGCCCGCACTGGGCGAGCACACCGCCGCCATCCTGGCCGAGCTGGGCCTGACCAACGCAGCCATTGCCGCGCTGCGCGCTGCCGAGGCGATCTGAAATGGACCAGCCACGGACCTGCTCGTTCGTGCCCGGCAACCGCCCCGAGCGCTTCGCCAAGGCATTGACCAGCGATGCCGACGAGCCGGTGCTGGATTTCGAACCTGCGGTGGCCGACAACGCCAAGGTCCGGGCCCGCCACCAGGGCTTCGGCGCCAAGCTGTGCATCCACCCGCGCCAGGTGGCGCCCATCCACGCCGCGCCCGCGCCCAGCGCACAGGCACTGGACTGGGCGCGCCAGGTGCTGGCGGCCGACGCGGCCTCAACCGCTGCGGCCCGGCTGGTCGGCCAGACGGTCGACCGACCGGTGCTGCTGCGGGCCCAGCGCCTGCTGCGCCTGGCCGGCCACTGAACAGCGCTTCACATTTACCTTTGCCCAACCGAGCGCATTGCCATGGCCGCCGCCATCATCGATTCCGCCACCTTCCAGGGCATCTTCAGCAGCGACGCGATGCGCCAAGTCTGGTCGGACGAGAACCGCACCCAGAAGTACCTGCACCCAGAAGTACCTGGACATCGAATCTGCGCTGGCCAGGGTGCAGGGCCGACTGGGCCTGATCCCGCAAGAGGCCGCCGACGAGATCATCAGCCACTGCCGGCTCGAACAGATCGACCTGGTCAAGCTGCGCGCGCAGACCGAGCGCATCGGCAAGCCCATCCTGGGCGTGGTTTCGCAGCTGAACCTGCTGTGCCGCAGCAACCTGCAGCAGGCGATTCCCATCACCTTCGGCTTCAAGATGGCCAGCCTGCTGGCGGCCATCGAGCGCCACCGTCAGCGCCTGGCCCAGTTGCGCCCGAGGGTGCTGGTGGGCGAGTTTGGTGGCGCTGCCGGCACGCTGGCCGCTTTGGAAACCGGTGCGATGGACACCCAGGCCGGCCTGTGCACCGAACTGGGTCTGTGCCAGCCACTGATCGCCTGGCACACGGTGCGCGACAACATCGCCGAGGTCGGCTGCGTGCTTGGGCTGATCGGCGGCACGCTGGGCAAGCTCAGCATGGACGTCAAGCTGATGATGCAAACCGAGATGGGTGAGGTGCAGGAGCCCTACCACCATGGCCGGGGCAGCAGCAGCACCATGCCGCAAAAGCGCAACCCGATCAGCAGCGCCTACATCCACGGCGCCATCAGCGTGCTGCGCCAGCATTCGGCCGCGCTGATGGACGAGATGGTGGCCGCCCATGAGCGCAGCACCAGCCCCTGGCAGATCGAATGGATCGTGCTGCCCGAGGCCTTCTGCCTGCTGGCCGGTGCGCTCAAGCAATCACGCGTGATCGCCGAGGGCCTGTAAGTCGACCCGGCGGCGATGCGCCGCAACATCGACCTGACCGGCGGCCTGGTGATGAGCGAGGCGGTGATGATGGGCCTGGGTCACCGCATCGGCCGCGAGTATGGGCATGACCTGGTCTACGAGCTCTGCCGCCAAGCCGTGAAGCAGCAGCGCCCGCTGCCGGACCTGCTGGCCGAGCACCCTGAGATCAGCCCGCACCTGGACCGCGCAGCGCTGGCCAGGCTGTGCGACCCGGCCCGGTACCTGGGCCAGTCGGGCGTGATGGTCGCTCGGGTCCTGGCCAGTCTGGACTGACGGCACCGCCGGCAGGCGAAGCGCCTGCCGCGTTTCAAACCCTTTTGACCGCGTGCCGCTGCGATGCCTTGGCACCAGCCCTGGCCTTCGGCACCAGGACGGGCTTGCCGACAAGCCCGTTCAGCGTGGTGCTGACCAAGCAGTCCACCAACTGTTCGTCGCTGTGCTGGCCAGAGGCCTTGAGCAAACCCAGCACCGGGTCGCAGGCGCGGGCGAACAAGGTGTAGAGCACCAGCTCAGGCGGCAGCGCGCTGTCGAGTTCGCCTGCCGACTGCGCAGTCTGGATCCAGCCGCCCAGCAACTCGCTGAGCTCGATCAACCGGTCCGTGTAGACCTTGTGCCCGCGCAACGCGGCCACCAGGCGCGAATTCTGCGCCGGCAGGCTGGGCATCTCGCCTGCCAGTTGCACGACCAGGGTCCAGCGCAGAACCGACTCGATCTGCGCCAGCGCGGACGCCTGCGGCTGCTGCGCCAGGCGCGCGGCGACATGGGCCAGAGCCCGGTCCAGAACCCGCACCATGGCTGCCGCGGCCAGCTCTTCCTTTGACGTGAAGTGCTTGTACAGGCTGGCCTTGGCCATGCCCGCCTCGGCCGCCACTTCGTCCACCGTCATCAGCTCATAGCCCTTGCTGACGAGCAATCGGTTGACCGCCTCGACGATTGCGTCTTCACGCAGACGCAGCACTTGTTCTCGATAGCTGGGACTTGCCATCAGCGCAGTGTAATCGACATGAACTGTTAAGTAGACAATTGGAACTTGACAGTTCTGTTGTGAACTGTATAGTATTGTTTTAAGACTAGTTAGTTCACCTGCGGCGCCAGATCCGTTTTCGAGCGCAGCGCGCAGCGGATTCATGCGTCGCAGACACAGGAGGTTGACCACGTGCAACGCATCGCCATCATCGGTTCCGGCATCGCAGGCCTGGGTGCCGCCCATGCCCTGGGCGAGGCTGCCCGCGCCGGCCAACCGGGCCCGGCCGTGACGCTGTTCGAGGCCGGCGCGCATTTCGGTGGCCACGCGCACACGGTGGACATCACGCTTGACGGTGTCAGCCATGGCGTGGACATCGGCTTTCTGGTCTTCAACCACCGCACCTACCCCGGGCTGACACGCTTGCTCCAAGGTCTGGGCGTCGACACCGCGGCGTCCGACATGTCCTTTTCGGTCCAGGCCAGGGCGCAGGGCCTGGAGTGGAGCGGCACCAACCTGGCGGGTGTGTTCGCCCAGGCCCGCAACCTGGCGCGGCCGGGCTTCTGGCGCATGCTGGCCGATATCGCGCGCTTCAACCGCTTGACCACCGCACTGGCCGAGGCAGGCGACGATGCCGCGCTGGCGCAGACCGTGGGCGACTTTCTGCAGGCCCAGCGCTTCAGCGACGAGTTCCGCCGCTGGTACCTGCTACCGATGATTGCCTGCATCTGGTCCTGCCCGTCGCAGCAGATGCTGGGCTTTCCCATCGGCACGCTGATCCGCTTTTGTCACAACCATGGCCTGCTGCAGGTCAGCAACCGGCCGCAGTGGATGACCGTGCGCGGTGGCTCGCGCCAGTATGTGCGACGCATCGTGCAGGGCCTGAAAGACGCCAGGCTGGACACGCCGGTACGTGGCGTGCAGCGTCTGGCCGATGGCGTGCGTGTGCACACCGCGCATGGCAGCGAAACCTTCGACCAGCTGGTGCTGGCCTGCCACAGCGACCAGGCCCTGCGCCTGCTAGGCGTGGACGCCAGTGTCGAAGAGCAAGCGGTTCTGGGCGCGATCCGCTATCAGCCCAATCGCGCGCTGCTGCACACCGACACCAGCCTGCTGCCGCAACGCCGCCGCGCCTGGGCGGCCTGGAACTATGAAACCGCCGTCGACGGCGCAGAGGCTGACGTTTGCCTGCACTACCTCATCAACCGGTTGCAGCCCCTGCCCTGGCAGCAGTCGGTGGTGGTGTCGCTGAACCCGGTGCGGGCACCGCGTGCAGGAACCGTGCTGGGTGAGTTTGACGTCGAGCATCCGGTGTTCGACCTGGCGGCCGTGGCCGCCCAGCGCCAACTGCCCGGCCTGCAAGGCCGGCGGCGCACCTGGTTCTGCGGCGCATGGACAGGCTATGGCTTCCATGAGGACGGCCTGGCCTCGGGCCAGCGCGTGGCGCAGATGCTGCTGGCTGAAGAAGACGCGAGCCAACGGGTCGCGGACGGCGCTCGGCCGCCACGGCCGTCAGCCCTGTACTTGGCCAGGGCGGCATGAACAGCCACCAGCCACTGATTGGTTTCGGCCAGGTCTGGCACAAGCGCCTGCGTCCGGCGGTGCACGAGTTTCGCCATGCCAGCTACTTCTGGCTGCTGCCCATGCGCAGCCTGCGCGAGCAACCGACGCCGCTGATCAAGCGCAACCGCTTTGGCGCGCTGGCCTTCCACGACCGCGACCATGGCCTGGGCGGCGACGACGCGCTGGCCTGGGCCGAGCAGTTGCTGGCCGATGAGGGCGTGGTCGATGCCGACGGGGAGATCTGGCTGCACACCTTTCCGCGGGTGCTGGGCCATGTGTTCAAGCCGGTGAGTTTCTGGTTTGCGCTACGCTGCGACGGCAGCCTGGCCGCCGTGCTGGCCGAGGTCAACAACACCTTTGGCCAACGCCATGTCTACCTGCTGCAAGGCCCCGCGCTGCAATGGGGTGGCGAGGCAGCGGCGGCCAAGGTCTTTCATGTCTCGCCGTTCTGCGCGGTGCGGGGCCACTACCGCTTTCGCTTTCAACGTGGCCTGAGCGCTGACGCCGAACCAGGGACCGCGATCTGGCAGCACCTGATCGCCCGCATCGCCCATGACGGCGACGACGGCCCGCTGCTGCAGACCAGCGTCGGTGGCCGTCTGGCACCCATCAACCGCGCCACGCTGCGCCGCGCCTTCTTCGGCCACCCGCTGATGAGCCTTGGCGTGGTCGCCCGTATCCACTGGCATGCCTTGCGCCTGGCGCTCAAGGGTGTGCCGTTTCACCGCTGCCCCGAGGCGCCCGCGCGCTTCCTGACTCGATGACCACCACCACCACCACCGCCTGCTCGTCCGCCTCTACCGCCTCCACCGCCACGACCGGACCGCACCGTTCCCTGCCCGACACCGCCCCGGCCGCGCCCGCCCCGGCGCGCGCCGTGCTGCGCCTGCTGGCCGGGCTGCGCCACGGCCAACTCGACCTGCGGCTGCCCGACGGAAGCATGCAGCGCTTCGGCCAGGCGACGCTGCAGACCGATGGCCCGGCAGACCATCCCGCCGCGCGCACCCATGCCGCCATGCACATCCACGACTGGGCCGTGTTCCAGCGCGCTTTGCGGGCGGGCGACATCGGCCTGGCCGAAGGCTTCATCGCCGGCGAGTGGGACAGCCCCGATCTGACCGCCCTGCTGACCCTGTTCACCGGCAACCGCGAAGCGCTGGAGCAGGTGGTCTACGGCACTTTCTGGGGCGCCCTGGTCTACCGCATCAAGCATCTGCTCAACCGCAATTCACGCCGAGGCAGCGCCAGGAACATCCACGTCCACTACGACCTGGGCAACCGCTTCTACGCCCAGTGGCTGGACAGTTCGATGAGCTATTCCAGCGCCTGGTTCGAGGCCGACTTCGCGCGCCCGCTGCTGCAGGCCCAGCAGGCCAAACTGCGGCGCACGCTGGTTGAAGCCGGCGTGGCGCCAGGCAGCCGACTGCTTGAAATCGGCTGCGGCTGGGGCGGCCTGGCCGAAATGGCAGCCACTGAATTTGGTGCCCGAGTCACCGGGGTGACCCTGTCCACCGAACAACTGGCCTGGGCCGAAAGCCGGCTGGCACAAGCCGGCGTGGCCGGGCAAACCGAGATGCGCCTGCAGGATTACCGCGACCTGCCCGCGCTGCACCAGAGCGAACCGTTTGATGCGGTGGTGTCGATCGAGATGTTCGAGGCCGTGGGTGAAGAGTACTGGGACAGCTACTTCCAGACCCTGCAGCGCTGCCTGAAACCGGGCGGTCTGGCCTGCATCCAGAGCATCACCATCCGTGACGATCTGTTCGAGCGCTACCGCAGTTCCACCGACTTCATCCAGCAATACATTTTTCCGGGCGGCCTGCTGCCCAGCGTTTCGCAGTTCGAGGCCCTGGCCGCACGCCATGGCTTCCATGTGCAGCGCAAACTCGCCTTCGGTCTGGACTATGCCGAGACGCTGCGCCGATGGCGCACCGACTTTCTGCGCAATGAGCCCGGCGTGCGTGCACTGGGCTTCGACACCCGCTTCATGCGCATCTGGCAGTTCTATCTGGCGTACTGCGAAGCGGCGTTCGAGCTGGGCAACACCGACGTGGTGCAGTTCACGCTGCGACGCGACTGAATGTGTGCCCAGCCGCCACAGCTGCACTGCCGGCACCGTCGCCGTTTGCTGCCCTGGCTGTTGTCGCCCCTGGCGGCGGCTTCCATTTCCGGGTCGCTCGCAGACCCTGGCACCGAGACGCTGCCGCCCGAAGTGGCGCGCCCGCTGCCCGCTGCCCGCTTGTGGGGCAGCAGCAGCTTCCGCTTCTTCGGCCTGCGCATCTACGACATCCACTTGTGGGCCGACTCGGGTTTTGTGGCGGCCCAGTACCCGCTGCACCCCTTTGCGCTGGCGTTGCGCTATGCGCGTGATTTCAGCGGCGTTGAGATTGCCAAGCGCTCGCTGTCGGAAATGCGCCGCATCGAGCCGTTCGATGCCCCCCAGGGCCAGCGCTGGCTGGCGGCGATGGCCGAAGCCTTTCCCGACGTGCGCGACGGCGACCGACTGACCGGGTTGAATCAGCCTGGTGAGGCGACCCAGTTCTTCCATAACGGCCAGGCCACCCGAGCCATCCCCGAAGCGGCCTTCGCGCGACGCTTCTTCGGCATCTGGTTGGCACCGGCAACTTCCGACCCTGCGCTGCGCCGCCAACTGCTGGTCGGGCGGCCATGAATACTTCAATCAAGCCGCCACCCGCCGTAACGCTGGACGGCCCCTGGGCCGGCACACGCTATGGCGCGCTGGCCTTTGCGCTGGCTTTTCTGGCCCTGCCGCTGTATGTGAACCTGCCCGAGCACTACGCCAGCGTGCACGGCCTGTCGCTGACCTTGCTGGGCGCGGTGCTGCTGGGCACGCGGGTGCTGGACGCCCTGCTCGACCCCTTCATCGGCCAGGCGGTGGACGCGATCTTCAAACGATCGACAACAGGCGCCTGGTGGTTGGCCGCGCTGGCCACGCTCGGCGTGGGCGCGGGCTTTGCGCTGCTGTTCACGCTGCCGCCGGGCACACCGGGCCTGCAGGCCTGGCTGGTGGGCGCGTTGCTGCTGTCCTACACCGCGCTGAGCGTGCTGACCGTGGTCCACCAGGCCTGGGGCCTGCGGCTGGGCGGCACCGCCCACCAGCGATCACAGGTGGTGGCCTGGCGTGAAGGCTTTGGTCTGATCGGTGTGCTGGTGGCCAGCGTGCTGCCCTCGCAGTTCGGCCTGCCGGTGACCACCACGGTGCTGCTGGTGGCGCTGGCACTGGGCATGGCGTTGCTGGCCTGGGCGCCCCGAGTCAACCGCGACGCGCTGGCGGGTGACACCCGCCCGGCCGAGCCCCGTGCCTGGGCCCTGCCCTGGCGGGTACGCGGCTTCCGGCAACTGATCACCGTTTTCCTGTTCAACGGCATTGCCAGCGCCGTGCCGGCAACGCTGGTGCTGTTCTTCGTTCGTGACCGCTTGCAATTGCCCGAGGCGCAGGCGCTGTTTCTGGGTACCTACTTTGCCTTTGCCATAGCGGCGGTGCCGCTGTGGGTGCGTGCGGTTCGGGTCTGGGGTCTGGCCCGGTCCTGGCTGCTGGGCATGGCGCTGGCAGTGGTGGCCTTTGTCTTTGCGCTGGCATTGGGGCCGGGCGATCTGATCGGTTTCTTGGCGGTGTGTGTGGTCAGCGGCGCGGCCCTGGGCGCGGATCTGACCATTCCCGGCGCGATGCTCGCTGGCGTGGTGCAGCGCGCCAGCGCGGGCGAACATGGCGGCGGCCAGGGCGAAGGTGTCTACGTGGGCTGGTGGAACTCGGCCACCAAGCTCAGCCTGGGCCTGGCCGCCGGTCTGGCCCTGCCGCTGCTGGCCCTGGCCGGTTATGCGCCGGGCACGCGTGACCCGCAAGCCCTCCAGGCGCTGAGCCTGGCCTATGTAGTGGTGCCCACCGCCCTGAAGCTGGTGGCCGCTGCGCTGTTGTGGCGCTGGTGGATCAGGAACGGAGAAACGCAATGACACGATGGCTCAAGCTTTTGGTCGCGGCCCTGGTCGCATGGACCCTTGCCGGCTGCGCCGGACCCCGGCTGGCCGACCATGCCGGTGGCCAGCCGGCCTTCGACTTCAAGCGCTATTTCACCGGCACGGTGTTGGCCCATGGCCTGGTCACCGACCGCAGCGGCAAACTGCTGCGGCGCTTCTCGGTCACGCTGGAAGGCCGCTGGGTCGGTGACGAAGGGACGCTGGACGAGCAATTCGAATACGACGACGGCCAGCGCCAGCAGCGCATCTGGCATGTGCACAAGGGTGCCAATGGGCGTTACACCGGTCGCGCCGATGACGTGATAGGCGTGGCCGAAGGTGGTGAGGCCGGCCCCGCATTCCGCTGGCTGTACACGCTGCGCGTGCCGGTGGACGGCCGCGAGCTCGACCTGCAGTTCGACGACTGGATGTTCCGCATCGACGAGCGCACCGTGATCAACCGCGCCACGATGAGCAAATGGGGCTTCCGCGTCGGCGAGGTGCTGCTGTCCTTCACCCGAACTGGCGGCTGACACCATGGCCCTGAACCCTGCCCTCACCGACTGGCGCGGCAAACTGGTCTGGATCGTCGGTGCCTCGTCCGGCATTGGCCGCGCTACCGCTGCAGCCCTGCATGCCCAGGGTGCAGTGGTGGTGGTCTCGGCCCGCAACGCCAAGGCCCTGCAGGCTTTCGTGGACAGCCACCCTGGCAGCCACGCGGTGGTGCTGGACGTCAGTCACCCCGGCGCAGTGGCCGCCACCATGGCCAGAGTGCTGGCACTGAATGGCAGGCTCGACCTGCTGCTGTACTGCGCCGGCCACTACAGCGCCATGCGGGCGCAGGACTTCGACTTGACCGACATGCAGCGCCATGTCGACGTCAACTACCTCGGCGCATTGCGCGTGCTGGACCGAGCCCTGCCACAGTTCATCCGCCAGGGCCATGGCCACATCAGCCTGGTGGCCAGTGTGGCCGGCTGGTGCGCGTTGCCCAACGCTCTGGCCTATGGCCCGACCAAGGCCGCGCTGCAGCATCTGGCGCAGACCCTGTACATGGACCTGCGGCCTGATGGCGTGGCGGTGTCGGTGGTCAATCCGGGCTTTGTCGACACCGGCCTGACCGCGGGCAACGAGTTCAAGATGCCGGCGCTGATCTCAAGCGATGACGCTGCCGCGGCGATACTCAAAGGCTGGGCCCGGGGCAGCTACGACATCAACTTTCCCAAGCGCTTCACCTGGTGGCTCAAGCTGCTGCGGCTGCTGCCGCACGCGCTGTACTTCCCCATCGTCAAGCGGTTCACAGGCACATGAAACCCCTGTCCACCGACACGCGCACACTCAGCGTGGTGCGCTTCTATGAGACGCTCACGCCGCAGTCGGTGCAGGCCACGGCCGAGGTCTATGCCGAGAACGCACGCTTCATCGACCCCTTCAACGATGTGACCGGTCAGGCTGCCATCGAGCGCGTGTTCAACCACATGTTTGCCTCGCTGGAAACACCCCGCTTCGAGGTGCTGAGCACGCTGACCGAAGGCGACCGGTCCATGCTGGCGTGGCAGTTCAGCTTTCGTCGCCAGGGTGGGGATGCAGCGTGGCAGGTGCAAGGTGTGAGCCACCTGCACTACGCCGGCGACGGCCGCGTGGTCCTGCATCACGACCATTGGGACCCGGCCAGTCAACTCTACGAGCATCTGCCCGTGCTGGGCAGCGTTCTGCGCTGGTTGCGACGATGTCTGTCGGCCAGCCGCTGAACGCAGCGACCAAGCCGAGCAGACCTGGCACCCGCGCCACCTGAAGCAGCTGCGGGATACAAACGCGCCGACAATCCACGCCATGACCGAGGCGCCACCCCCCCACAAGCGCCGCGTTCGCTACAGCGGTACCCACCCACAGCGCTTCGAGCAGAAGTACAAGGAACTGGACCCCGAGCGCCACGCCGAGGAAGTGCTCAAGGTGATGCAGCGCGGGCAGACCCCCGCCGGCATGCACCGGCCGATCTGCGTGGCCGAGATCCTGGCCCATCTCGCGCCCCAGTCCGGCGAGGTCGGCCTGGACGCCACGCTGGGCTTTGGCGGCCACACGCAGGCGCTGCTGCCCACGCTGCTGCCGGGTGGTCATTTGTGGGCGGTCGACGTCGACCCGCTGGAACTGCCGCGCACCGAGGCCAGGCTGCGCGGCCTGGGCTTCGGCCCCGATGTGCTGAGCGTGCGGCGCATGAACTTCAGCCGTGTGGCCGAACTGCTGCCTGAGACCGCTGGCGGTGCGGGCTTCGACGTGGTGTTGGCCGACCTGGGCGTGTCGTCGATGCAGATCGACAACCCGGCGCGGGGTTTCAGTTTCAAGGTCGACGGCCCGCTGGACCTGAGGCTGGACCCCGGCAGCGGCATCAGCGCCCACGAACTGTTGCTGGGCATCACCCGGCCGGAACTGCGCGACCTGCTGATCGACAACGCCGACGAGCCGCATGCCGTGGCACTGGCCGCCGCTCTGCAAGGCCAGTACCTGCTGACCACCACCGAGATGGCCGCCACGGTGCGCGCCGTGATGGTCAGGGAACTGCCGGCGCGCATGCCCGAGGCCGAACGCAAGGCCGAGGTGCAAAAGGCCCTGCAGCGCAGCTTCCAAGCCCTGCGGATTGCCGTGAACGACGAGTTTTCAGCCCTGGACAGATTTCTCGATGCCTTGCCCACTTGCCTGAAGCCGGGCGGCCGGGTGGCCATCCTGAGCTTCCATTCGGGTGAAGACCGGCGCGTCAAAAAGGCCTTCCAGTCCGGCGAACGCGCGGGGGTTTACACCCGCGTGGCCGAGGCCTTCATCCGGCCGTCGTTCGACGAGCAGCGGGCCAACCCGAGATCGAGCTCGGCCAAGCTGCGCTGGGCGCAGCGGGGCTGATCAGCAGCCCCGCCGGCCCTTCGCTCAAGACGCCGGGCAAGCCGGTGTGGTCGCCAGAATCGCAGGTCGAAATGCCTGGGCTGCCGAGCCCACGTCGTCCGGCCCGATCGTGTTGCGGGTGTACTTGCAGCCGTAGCTGGTGGCCGCCACGGTCGCGGGCGTGACCACGTCGTCGCCGGCGGGTTTGACGCCGTCGCGCTCCCACTTGATCATCGCGTCGAAGGCCTCGACCTGCTCGGCCACGGTGAAGTCGCAATGGCTGGCACCGCGAATCGCGCGCTGCACCAGCCAGGCGCTGTTGCCTTTGGCCGCCACCCGCTTCTGGTAGACCTGCTGCATGCTGAAGGGCACGAACAGGTCGCCCAGGGTGTGGATGGACACCACCGGGATCTTGATCTCGCCATTGATCACCGGGATCCAGCGCAGGCCGTCGCGGCGCAGGCGGTTGGCGTCGGCCGTGGGTGTGACCGTCAGCACCGACGCGTTCAGCGCGGTGGTGCCGGCGGCGTCACCGTCGATGGTGTAGGTCTTGCCGGTGGTGTCGAGCACGTTGGCCAGCAGGATGCCGGAGATGCTGCCATCGCCACCCAGCGCGCCCCAGGACGACTGGAAACTGCGGCCGAAGGCCAGGCCTTGATCAAACAGTGGCCGCTCACCACCGGTGATGTTCTTCAGCACCGAAGCGAACTTGACGCCTGTGCTGCTGGGCACGACGGACGCGCCGGTGAAGGTGGTGAACAGCGTGCTGGTGACATTGGCCTTGATGTCGTTCCAGTTCGCCCAAGGGTACTTGGGCAGGCCGGCGATGGCCTGGGCACTGACCTGCATGGCGGAGAACTGGTTGAACAGCTCGGTGTCGCCCATCACGCCGCACATCGGCACCGCGCCGGCGTAGCTGACCTTGTTGATGGCCGTGGCGGCGGCTTCGGCCTCGATCGCCGCGCCGGTGATGTGGCCACCCATCGAGTGTCCGGTGATGTAGATCTTGCTGGGCGCGGCCAGCGTGCGGCTGTTGGCGGTGGCGATCTTGTTGAAGGCCAGGGCGAGCGCATTGGTGTCTTCCACACCTGCGCGCACATCGTAGTAATTCTTGCTGTAGCTGGACGCCGCCCAGGCATAGCCGTTCTGCACCAGCCAGCGGCGGATCGACGGGGCACCGACCGTCAGTGCCGCGCCTTCGCCGCGGAAGCCATGGGCGTACATCACCAGCTTGCCGTTCCAGTTGGCCGGCACCTCGACCTGGTAGGCCGCACCGCCCTGCACCCCGGCCCAGCGGCTGGTGGTGCTCATGACCACGGTGTCGCTGGCGTCGGCGGCCATCGCGGCGAAGGTGGTGATGGTCGCGTCGGCGGTGAAGCTGCGGCTGTCCTGCGGCCGAGCGGGCTCGGGCACCACCACCACTTCGGGGTCACTGCTGCCACCGCAGGCGGACAACAGGGCGGCGGCGGCAAGGGCGCTCAGGCGCCAGGGGGTTTTACGGTTCAAGGTGCTGACTCCAGGGCGTGGCAGCCAGGCTGCCGGGGCTCCAAGCTTATGTCCGCGCCACCCGCCGTCGGCAGCCGTGAATACCCTTTGTGCAGCTGTCTCTGGGGCGACAGCTGCGCAGCACCTACAGCGCTTTCAACGGCCGTCCAGGCCCAGTGCCAGCCGCGCCTGGTACTCGCGGTCGAGCATGCTCATCACGATCAGGCTGTCGTAGCCGTCGCCATGTTCGCCGCCGGCCAGACGCACGCTTTCGCGCAGCCGGCCCTCCTCGACAAAGCCTTCGCTGGCATACAGCGCCTGGGCCCGGGTGTTGAGCTGCTTCACGTCCAGCCAGAAGCGGTGCGCCTTCAGGTCGCGAAAGGCCATGTGCTTGAGCAGGCGCACGCAGGCCCGGCCCAGGCCCAGACCCTGGCCTTCATGGTGCAGCACCAGGCGCTTGAGCTCCACGCTGCGGTGCGGGTTGCGGCAGCCCTGCAGGATGATGAAGCCGCTGGCGGTGGCGTAGTCGGCGCCGGTCTCGATGATGAAGTGGCGAAAGTCCGGGAAACGCACCGCGCCCTCATGCTGGGTGCGCTCCCAGGGCGTGATGAAGGGCAGGTTGTGGCCGTCGGTCTCGACCTGGATCACAAAGGCCAGGTCGCTGAGCATGGTTGGCCGCAGCCGCACGCGGTGGCCTGGCAGCACACCGAGCTCAGACATCCAGGTCCACCGTATCGCCGTGCAATTCCATCAGCTCGCGGCGCGACGCCGCCTCGCCCTTGCCCATCAGCTTGGTAAACGATTGGGTGGTCTGCTCGACCGTGAGCACGCCACAGCCCACCTGCAGCAGGCGCCGGGTGTCGCGGTTGAGCGTGGTTTCCCACAGCTGCTCGGCGCTCATCTCGCCCAGGCCCTTGAAGCGGCTGATGCTCCAGCTGCCCTCACGCGCGCCCTCGTTGCGCAGCTTGTCCAGCGTGGCCTCCAGCTCGCCCGTGTCGAGCGCATAGAGCTTGGCCGCAGGCTTCCTGCCACGCGCCAGCGCATCAACGCGAAACAGCGGCGGCTTGGCGATGTAGACATGGCCGCGCTCGACCAGCTTGGGAAAATGGCGGAAGAAAAGCGTCAGCAGCAGCACCTGGATGTGCGAGCCGTCGACGTCGGCATCGGACAGGATGCAGACCTTGCCGTAGCGCAGGCCGGAAAAATCGGGGTTGTCGTTAGCGCCATGCGGGTCGACGCCGACCGCGACCGCGATGTCGTGGATCTCGTTGTTGGCGAACAGCCGGTCACGTTCGACCTCCCAGGCGTTGAGCACCTTGCCGCGCAGCGGCAGGATGGCCTGGGTTTCCTTGTCGCGGCCCATCTTGGCGCTGCCGCCGGCCGAGTCGCCCTCGACCAGAAAAACCTCGTTCAGGTTGAGGTCGCGGCTTTCACAGTCGGTGAGCTTGCCCGGCAGCACGGCCACGCCCGAGCCCTTGCGCTTTTCCACCTTCTGGCTGGCGCGCTGGCGGGTCTGGGCCTGGCGGATCACCAGTTCGGCCAGGCGTTTGCCATGGTCCACGTGCTGGTTCAGCCACAGGTCCAGCGGCGGGCGCGTGAAGCTGGACACCAGGCGCAGCGCGTCGCGGCTGTTCAGACGTTCCTTGGTCTGGCCCTGGAACTGCGGGTCCAGCACCTTGGCCGAGAGCACGAAGCTGGCCCGCGAGAACACGTCCTCGGGCATCAGCTTCACGCCCTTGGGCAGCAGCGAGTGCAGGTCGATGAAGGCCTTGATGGCGCCGAACAGGCCGTCCTTCAAGCCGCTTTCATGGGTGCCACCAGCCACCGTGGGGATCAGGTTGACATAGCTTTCGCGCAGCGTGGGGCCCTGCTCGGTGAAGGCCACACACCAGGAGGCACCCTCACCTTCGGCAAAGTTTTCGGTCTCGTTGCCAGAGGCAAAGGCTGCGCCCTCGAACAGCGGAATCAAGGGGTCGGCCGCCAGACCCTGCGACAGGTAATCGCGCAGGCCACCCTTGAACAGCCAGGTCTGCACATCGCCGGTTTTCTCGGTGCTCAGCGTCACCGTCACGCCGGGCATCAGCACGGCCTTGCTGCGCAGCAAATGCATCAGGTCGTGGCGCGGCAGTTCGGTG
The DNA here is from genome assembly GCA_031417735.1 of Betaproteobacteria bacterium. GTDB lineage: Bacteria > Pseudomonadota > Gammaproteobacteria > Burkholderiales > Burkholderiaceae_C > Pseudaquabacterium. The sequence continues at coordinate 21,963 of JANOWE010000008.1, read as the reverse complement.
GATTCGAAATACTTCGGGTCTGGCCAGACCCGCACGCTGGTGCCCTGCTTGCGTTCACCTGCGGCCGCCTTGCGCAGCAGCAGTGGCTCGATGACATCGCCACCGGAAAACGCCATATTGGCCTGCTGGCCGTCTCGCCAGACGGCCACCTGCAGGCGTTTGGCCAGCGCGTTGGTCACGCTCACGCCCACGCCGTGCAGGCCGCCCGAGAAGCTGTAGGCGCCGCCTGCACCCTTGTCGAACTTGCCGCCGGCATGCAGCCGGGTGTAGACGATCTCGATCACCGACACCTGCTCTTCGGGGTGCAGGCCGATCGGGATGCCCCGGCCGTCGTCGTCGATGCCGATCGAGCCATCGGCATGCAGGGTGACCGCAATGCGCTTGCCATGGCCGGCAAGGGCCTCGTCGGCGGCGTTGTCGATCACCTCCTGCACGATGTGCAGCGGGGTCTCTGTGCGGGTGTACATGCCCGGGCGCTGCTTGACGGGCTCCAGGCCCTTGAGCACCTTGATCGAGGCTTCGGCGTAGTCTTGTGTGATTTTGGTGGCCATGTTCGGGATTGTAGGAAGCGCCGGCCTCGGCCCGCACACTGACCCTCAACCGCGCCAGCTGCCCCGGTAGCGCGCCATCGTCAGCCCATCCATGCTGATCTCGGGTTCGCGACCACTGACCAGGTCGGCGATGACCCGGCCTGTGCCCGCAGCCATGGTCCAGCCCAGCGTGCCATGGCCGGTGGCCAGCAGCAGGCCGGGGTAGGGCGTGGCGCCGATCACCGGCGTGCCATCGGGCGTCATCGGCCGCAGGCCGCACCAGAAGCTGGCCCGCGACAGATCGCCCCCGGTCGGAAACAGGTCGCTCACCACATGGGCCAGCGTGGCGCGGCGGCCCTCGTGCAGCTGCTTGCTGTAGCCGGCCAGCTCGGCCGTGCCACCAACGCGGATGCGCTCACCCAGCCGGGTCACAGCGACCTTGTGGGTCTCGTCCATGATGGTCGATTCCGGTGCGCCGGCCGGGTCGGTGATGGGCAGCGTGATCGAGTAGCCCTTGACCGGGTAGACCGGCAGATCGATGCCCACCGGCGCCAGCAGCAAGGGGCTGTGGCTGCCCAGGGCCAGCACGGTGCGCTCGGCCTGCAGCAGGCCGGCCGATGTGCGGGCGCCGCTGATGTTGCCGCCGGTTTTTTCAAGCGCGTCAATGGTCGTGTTCCAGCGGAACTTGACGCCCAACTCTGCCGCCATCTGCGCCAGCCTGGTCGTGAACATCTGGCAGTCGCCGGTTTCATCGCCCGTCAGCCGCAGGGCGCCGACGAACTTTTCTTGCGTCAGCGCCAGCGCCGGTTCCACCGCGACAAAGCCCGCGCGGTCCAGCACCTCGAAGGGCACCTTGCACTCGCGCAGCACGGTCAGGTCCTTGGCGATGCCGTCCAGCTGCCGCTGGGTTCGAAACAGCTGCAGCGTGCCCTGGCAACGCTCGTCGTAGCGGATGCCGGTGTCCGCGCGCAAGGCCTTCAGGCAGTCGCGGCTGTACTCGGCAATGGGCAGCATGCGGCTTTTGTTCAGCGCATAGGCACGCTCGGTGCAATTGGCCAGCATCATCGCGCCCCAGCGCCACATCCTGGGGTCCAGCAGCGGGCGGATGACCAGCGGGCTGTGTGCCATCAGCAGCCACTTGATGGCCTTGAACGGCACACCCGGCCCGGCCCAGGGCGACGAATAGCCCGGCGAGACCTCACCGGCATTGGCAAAGCTGGTCTCCAGCGCGGGACCGGGCTGGCGGTCGACCAGCTCCACGTCATGGCCGACACGGGCCAGGTAGTAGGCACAGCTGACCCCGATCACGCCGCCACCCAGTACCAGTACGTTCATGCCCTGCCCCTGTCCATTGCCAAGGCCGCATGGTAGTGGGCGCGCCCCCGCCGCCTGCGCACTGTGCGCCGCAGGCAGCGCCTTGTGCAGCATTGCCGGCTGCACTTGATTACAGTCTGGTCCGATGAGCGCCGCCCCCACCGATCCCAGCCCTCGCCCGAACCTGTCGATGACCCAGGTGCTGGTCTGCGGCGCCGCCATCGTCACGCTGAGCATGGGCATACGCCATGGCTTCGGTCTGTGGCTGCAGCCCATCACCATGGACCGGGGCTGGACGCGCGAGACCTTCGCCTTCGCCATCGCCATGCAGAACATCGCCTGGGGCTTGGCCGGGCCGTTTGCCGGCATGCTGTCCGACCGCTTCGGCGCCTACCGCGTGCTGCTGGGCGGTGGCCTGCTGTACGCGGCCGGTCTCGTGCTGATGGCGGTGTCGACCTCGGGCCTGGGCTTTGGCAGCTCGGCCGGGCTGCTGCTGGGCATGGCCCAGTCGGGCACCACCTACGCCGTGGTCTACGGCGTGATCGGCCGCAACGTTGCGGCCGACAAGCGGTCCTGGGCGATGGGCATCACCGCCGCTGCGGGCTCGTTCGGCCAGTTCCTGATGGTGCCGCTGGAAAGCTGGCTGATCAGCGCCTGGGGCTGGCAGAACGCGCTGTTCGTGCTGGGCTGCGCAGCGCTGATCATCCTGCCGCTGGCGCGTGGGCTCAAAGAGCCGGCCCTGGCCGCAGCCACCGGCATGCAGCAAAGCATGGGCCAGGCCGTGCGCGAGGCCTTTGCCTACCCCAGCTTTCGCTGGCTGATGGCGGGCTATTTCGTCTGCGGCTTCCAGGTCGTGTTCATCGGCGTGCACATGCCCAGCTACCTGAAGGACCAGGGCCTGGCCCCGGGCGTGGCCACCACGGCGCTGGCGCTGATCGGGCTGTTCAATGTGTTCGGCACCTATACCGCCGGCGTGCTCGGCCAGCGCCTGGCCAAGCGCCATATCCTGGCCACGATCTACATCCTGCGCTCGGTGGTCATCGTGGCCTTTCTGGCCGCGCCGATCTCACCAACCAGCGTCTACCTGTTTGCCGCCACCATGGGCTTCTTGTGGCTGTCCACCGTGCCGCCCACCAATGCGCTGGTAGCCCAGATCTTTGGCGTGCGCTACATGTCCACGCTGGGCGGGTTTGTGTTTCTCAGCCACCAGGTGGGCTCGTTCCTGGGTGCCTGGCTGGGCGGCAAGGTCTACGACGCCACCGGCCATTACGACATCGTCTGGGGCATCGCAGTGGTGCTGGGCGTGCTGGCTGCGCTGGCCCATTTGCCGGTGCGTGAGACGGCCATCGTGCGGGCTGTTCCGGCCTGAGCGTGGCCATGGCCATGGCCCATCCCCAGCCCAAGCCGTCACGGCCGCTATGGCCCGCGTTCAAGCGCTGGCTGCTGCGCCTGAGCGTGCTGCTGGCCCTGGCGGCCGTGTTCATGGCCTACCTGAACCCGCACCGGGTGGTCGAACTGGCCAACCGGGTCTGGGCCTGCTTCTGAACCCTCGCCCTTCCGCAGCCCCACCTGCAGCCATCGCCCTCGCCATGACCACACCCCTGCACGGCCCGATCGGCCAGCCTTCGCCCTGGCTGCTGCGCTGGGCCCATTTGCTGCCACGCCAGGGCAGCGCGCTGGACCTGGCCTGTGGCCATGGCCGCCATCTGCGCTGGCTGGCCGGGCAAGGCCTGCAGGCCACCGGCGTGGACCGCGACGCCCAGGCCCTGGCCGGCCTGCAGCCGGTGGCCGGGCTGGAACTGGTCTTGGCCGATGTCGAGGCCGACCCCTGGCCGCTGCCGGGCCGGACCTTTGACGCGGTGCTGGTCTTCAACTACCTGTGGCGCCCGCTGTGGCCGCAGATCCTGGCCGCGCTGGCGCCGGGTGGGCTGCTGATCTGCGAAACCTTTGCGCTGGGCCAGCAGACGGTGGGCCGGCCGTCGCGGCCAGACTTTCTGCTCCAGGCCGGCGAACTGCTGATGCGCTGTCAGGGCCTTCGCGTGCTGGCCTATGAAGATGGCTTCGAGCATGGCCCCGAACGCTTCGTGCAACGCGTGGTGGCCGTGCGGCCCAGGCCCGGTGACTCCGCGCCCGACCAGCCACCACGCTACGCCCTGCAGCCGACCGGCACGCCCTGAACAGGCCGCTGCGGCGCCCGCCGGCAAGGCCTTCTCCGGCGACGGCTAAAATCGGCGGTTCTTTAGGAAACAGCATGAACGCGAAAACTCCCGCCATCGTTGGCAGCATCGTGGCCCTGGTCACACCGATGCTCGACGACGGCAGCGTCGACTACCCCGGCCTGCGCCGCCTGATCGACTGGCACATCGCCGAAGGCACCGACTGCCTGGGCGTGGTGGGCACCACCGGCGAATCACCCACGGTGTCGGTGGACGAGCACTGCGAGATCATCCGCGTCAGCGTCGAGCATGCCGCCGGCCGCGTGCCGGTGATGGCCGGTGCAGGTGGCAATTCCACCCGCGAGGCCATCGAGCTGACTCGTTTCAGCAAGCAGGTTGGCGCCGACTGCTCGCTGCAGGTCGTGCCCTACTACAACCGCCCGTCGCAAGAGGGCATGTACCAGCATTTCAAGGCCATTGCCGAGGCGGTCGATCTGCCGCTGGTGCTGTACAACGTGCCCGGCCGCACCGTGGCCGACCTGCTGCCCGAGACCACCCTGCGCCTGGCTGACCTGCCCGGTGTGGTGGGCATCAAGGAAGCCAGCGGCAACATCGAACGCGCGGCCACGCTGATCAAGCATGCGCCAGCAGGCTTCGCCATCTATTCCGGCGACGATGGCACGGCCGTGGCCCTGATGCTGCTGGGCGGCCATGGCAACGTCAGCGTCACGGCCAACGTGGCGCCCAGGCTGATGCATCAGATGTGCATGGCAGCCATCCAGGGCGACCTGCCATTGGCCCGCCAGATCCACCTGCAGTTGCTGCCTGTGCACAAGCAACTGTTCTGTGAACCCAGCCCCGCACCGACCAAATGGGCCATGCAGCGCCTTGGCCTGTGCGGTGCTGCCCTGCGCCTGCCCATCCTGCCGTTGACGGCCGATGGTGCGCAACGGGTGGAGGCCGCGCTCAAGGAGGCGGGCCTGCTCTGAACCGCGCGCCTCAGCTCATGGCTCTGGCAGCCGCCGGGCCGCCTGCTGTCGAACACCGCTTCCGCACTGACCACCGCAGGCCGCCGCAAACGCGGCCAGCGTCCTTCCTTCTGGAGACCCGCCCTGTGAACGCTGTGTCCACCGTCATCCTCTCGCGTGCCAAAGCCGGCCGCAGCCCCAGGCTGCTGGCCATGGGCCTGGCTACCACCACTGCCCTGGGCCTGGTGGGCTGCTCGTCCATGGACGGCCTGCTCAGTGGCGACAAGATCGACTACAAGTCGCAGGCCACCAAGATCAACACCCTCGAAGTGCCACCCGACCTGACCCAGTTGGCACGCGAGGGTCGCTACCAGCCGCAAAGCGGCGTGGTCAGCGCGTCCACGCTGCGCCAACCTGGCGTGGTGGTCTCACCCACGGCCACCGTCGCACCCACCTCGGTGGGCGACTTCAAGGTCATGCGTGAGGGCAACACCCGCTGGCTGGTGACCACGCAGTCGCCAGACCAGGTGTTTTCTCAGTTGCGCGGCTTCTGGCAGGAACTGGGCTTTGTGCTCACCGTGGACAACCCGGCCACCGGTGTGCTGGAAACCGACTGGGCCGAAAACCGCGCCAAGCTGCCGCAGGACATCGTGCGCCGCACCATCGGCCGGGTTTTCGACAGCCTGTATTCCACCTCCGAGCGCGACCGCTTCCGCACGCGGGTCGAACGACTGCCCAATGGCGGCAGCGAGATCTACATCAGCCACCGCGGCATGCAAGAGGTCTACGACAACAAGCTGGACCAGAGCACGGTGTGGCAGCCCCGGCCGGCCGACCCCGACCTCGAAGCCGAGTTTCTGTCACGCCTGATGGTGCGTCTGGGCAGCAAGGACGACGTCGCACGCACCACCGTGGCCGGCGCCACAGCCGGCAGCGCCACTGCCGCCGCCGCGCCCAACCGGGCCCGCAGCAGCGCCCTGCCCGCCACCGCCTCGATGGCCTTCGACGAAGGCTTCGACCGCGCCTGGCGCCGGGTGGGCGTGGCCCTGGACCGCAGCGGCTTCACGGTCGAAGACCGCGACCGCAGTGCCGGCCTGTACTTCGTGCGCTATGTCGACGTACGCCAGGTCGGCAAGGACGAGCCCAACTTCTTCACCAAGCTGTTCAAGGGCGACCAGGAATCCAGACCGCAGCGCTACCGCGTGGTGGTCAAGGCCGACGGCGCAGCCAAGAGCCAGGTCACGGTACAGAACAGCAACGGCGAGCCGGACAACAGCGAACCCGCGCGCCAGATCATGGGCCGGCTGATCGACGAGTTGCGGTAGTTCACCCCCCGGAGCGTCTGCTGCGCTCCTTCTCAAGGGGCGCTGTCTAGACCGCCATCGGTGGCGGCTGGAAGCTGCGGTAGGCCTGTTCCAGCCAGGCCGCGAAGCGCAAGGCCTGCGGATCGGCGAACAGCGGCGCCACGATCTGCGCACCCACCGGCAGGCCTTGATCGCTCAGGCCCAAGGGCACGGCGGTGGCGGGCAAACCCACGACGCCCGGAAATCCGGCCCAGAACAGCGCGTCGGTACTGGGCTGAGGCCGGCCGTTGACCATCACCATGCGCTCCCAGCGCTCACCCTGCTGGTTGTGGGCAAAGGCCGGTGTGGTGGCGGTGGGGCAGATCAGCAGGTCATGCTGCTGGAAGAACGCTGCCCATTGCCGGCCCAGCGCCTTGCGCTGCTCGTCAACCTGCCACCACTGGCGGTGGTTGCTGGTGATGCCTCGAAAGTGCCGCGCCGGATAACTGTCGTCGTCCTGCGCAAAGCCCTGGGCACGGGACATTGCCTGGGCATAGCCGGCGTCCTCGTAGTGCGTGCCCGTGGCCGCACGCAGCAAATGGATGTAGACGCGGTGCGACAGCGCCGTGTCCACCGGGCAGGCGTCTTCAGCCACCACCACGCCCTCACGACGCAAGAAATCCACCAGCCCCCGCAGCGCGGCCTGCACGCTGTGGTCAACCTCGGCCTGGGGGTCGGTGTACATCACCGCCACGCGGCAGCGCCGCGCCGGCAGGCCGGTGTCGCGCCAGGCCATGGGCAAGCGGCCCAGCGGCGTGCTGGCCTGCAGGGGGTGGGTCAGCACGTCCATCGCCAACGCCAGGTCGACCGCGCTGCGCGCCAGCGGGCCGGCCACCGCGATGTCGAAGTGATCGGGATCCTGAAACGGCGCGAGTTCATGCCCGGCCAGCGGCACCACGCCCCAGGTCGGCTTGTGGCCCCAGACGCCGCAGTAGTGCGCCGGGTTTCGGATCGAGGCGCCGATGTCGCTGCCGAGTTCCAGCGCGGTCAGTCCCGCTGCCAGCGCGGCCGCCGCGCCGCCCGACGAGCCGCCCGGCGTGCAGCCCAGGTTCCAGGGGTTGTGGGTCGTGCCGTACACCGGGTTGAAGCTTTGCCAGTCGGCCAGCGAGGCCGGCACATTGCTCTTGCCCAGCAGCACGGCACCGGCCTGCTTGAGCCTGTGCACCGTCACCGCGTCCTGGCTGGCGATGTTGTGGCGGTGTGATTCGAAGCCGTAGGTGGTGGGCAGGCCAGCGACGTTGAACGACTCCTTCACGCTGATCGGCACGCCGTGCAGCGGGCCCCAGATCTCGCCCCGGGCCAGCGCGGCATCGGCCAGACCGGCCTGCTGCTGCGCCCGCTCGGCGTCCAGCACCGGCAGCGCGTTGATGGCGGGATTCAAGCGCTCGATGCGCTGCAGGTACAGCGCCAGCAACTCGGTGCTCGACACCGCCTTGGCGCGCACCAGGCGGGCCAGTTCATGGGCAGGCGCAAAGGCCAGTTCGGTCATTCGCATTACTCCAGTTTCGGTGCGCTTGAGCCTATCGTGGCCCCGGCTGCAGTTTTGCCCAGCGCGGCTGCGCCCGGGCAGGGGAATGCCCGCAGTCCTGCGTCGCCGCAGGCTGCGGCATCATGTCAACTGCCATCGAAAATCAGGAGAAGCGCCATGAAGCTGGTCATCGCCCAGATGAAGCACGAGACCAACACCTTCTCGCCCGTGCCCACGCCGTTGGCGCGTTTCGCCACGGGCGGCGGTGAGCCGCCAGAGGGCGAGGCCGCGATCCGCGCCTACCGGGGCACAGGCGCTGCCATTGCCGCCTTCATCGACCTGGCCGAAGCCGCCAAGGCGCAATACATCCTGCCCATCGCCGCCTCGGCCTGGCCCAGCGGGCTGGTGCACGATGACGCGTTTGAGCACATCGCCGGGCGCATCTGCGACGCGGTGGCCCAGGGCTGCGACGCGGTGCTGCTGGACCTGCATGGCGCGATGGTCACGCAAAGCTTCGAGGACGGCGAAGGCGAACTGCTGCGGCGCATCCGCGCCATCGCGCCCGATGTCCCCATTGGCGTGGCGCTGGACATGCACACCAACCTGTATGACGGCTTTGCACAATGCTGCACCGCGATCGCCGGCTACCAGACCTACCCGCATGTGGACATGTACGAGACCGGCCTGCGTGCCGGCCGAGCCGTGCTGGCCATGCTGCAGCGCCGCCCCGACGGCCCGGCCCGCCCGACCATGGCCTGGGGCCGGCGGCCGATGCTGCCGCATGTGATGCGCCAGGGCAGTGACGATTCACCCAACCATGAGTTGCAGGCACGCTGCAAGGCGATGGAGTCTGAAGGCGCACTCTGCGCCAGCGTGTTTGTCGGCTTTCCCAATGCCGACATCGAGTTCGCCGGCCTGTCGGCGGTGGTGGTCACCGATGGCGACGCCGCGCTGGCCCGGCACTGGTGCGACGAACTGCTGGACAGGGCCTGGGCCCAGCGCGAGGCCTTTGTCTACCGGCTCACGCCGCTGGCCGAGGCCATTGCCCGGGCCCAGCGCATGGCCCAGGACAAGCCCGCAGGCAGCGGCCCCATCGTGCTGCTCGACCACAGCGACAACTGCGCCTCGGGCGGCACCATGGACACCATGACGGTGTTGGGCGCGATTCTGGACGCCGGGCTGCAAGGCGTTGCCGCGTTTGCGATTTTCGACCCCGAGGCGGTGCAGCAGATGGCCGCCGCCGGCGTGGGTGCCGAGATCACGCTGGCGCTGGGCGGCAAGCTGGACATGCCGGCCATCGGCCTGAAGGGCCAGCCGCGACAGGTCACAGGCCGGGTCAAGCTGCTCTGCGACGGCCAGTTTCAGAACCGGGGGCCGATGTCGCGCGGTGAGCACAACAGCATGGGCCCGACCGCCGTGCTGGACACCGGCGCGGTGCAGATCGTGGTCATCTCCAACCATGTCGAACCGCATGACCTGGCTGCGTTCACGGCCGTGGGCATCGCGCCCGAACTGCAGCGCTTTGTGCTGCTCAAGAGCCGAGTGCACTGGCGCGCCGGGCTGCGCCCGCTGGCCCATGCGGTGGTCGACTGCGCCGGCACCGGCGTCTGCAGCTCGGACTACGCGCTGCTGAACCTGCAGAAGGTGCGTCGGCCGATCTACCCGCTGGACGACATGCCGGACTGAACTGCGGCGTCGGCATCGGCATCGGCTGTTGCCCGCTCTGCGCCTGGCGCCGGCAACCAGCGTTCGAGCATGGCGTCGAAGTGCGCGATGTCCAGCGGCTTGACCAGATGCTCGGCGAAGCCGGCCTGCCTTGTGCGCTCGCGCTCGCTGGCCATGGCATGGGCCGTCACCGCCAGGGCCGGAATCTGCGCAGTGCTGGGGTCGGCGCGCAGCGCAGCGAGCAAGGTGCAGCCGTCCTGGTCGGGCAGGTTCAGGTCCAGCAGCAGCAGATCGGGTCGCTCGCGGCGGGCCAGCGCCAGCCCGTCCAGCGCGGTTTCGGCCATCAGCAGGCGCAGGCCAGGATGGCGTTGAACCAGCTCGCTCATCAGCAGCCGATTGACCTCGTTGTCCTCGACGTACAGCAGCGTGGCCCGCTGGTTGATCCGCGGCCCCGGGTGGGGCAGACGGGTGACGGCTTGGCGTGCCACCACCTGTTCACTGGCGGCGGTCGGCAACTCGATCCAGAACAGGCTGCCCACACCCTCCTGACTGTGGGCACCGACGGTGCCGCCCATCATCGTCACCACCTGCCGAACGATGGCCAGGCCGATGCCTGTGCCCTGGATGGTGGTGAACTCGGCCCCCAGGCGGTTGAAAGGTTCAAACAGACCGGCCTGCCGTTCGGGGGCGATGCCCAGCCCGGCATCTTCGACGCTGATGCGCAGGACACCGCTTCCGGCAGGCTGCGCGGCCACCCGCACCCACCCCCCCTCGCGGTTGTATTTGACCGCGTTGGACAGCAGGTTGAGCAGCACTTGACGCAGTCGGGTTCGATCGGCCAGAACCACCCTGCCCGCCAGGTTGACCGAGGCCAGCGTGACCCTGCGCGGCCCAGCCTGCGGCTCGACCATGCGCAGGCACTCGTCGACCAGCGGGCCCAGCAACAGCGGCTCGATGTCCAGCACCAGGCGACCCGATTCGACATGGGACAGCTGCAGCACGTCGTCGATCAGGCTCAACAGGTGACGGCCTGCTCGGACGGTTTCATCGACATAGCGCCGGTGCCGTTCGCTCAAGCTCGCGTCCATGGCCATGATCTGGGCAAAGCCCAGCACGGCGTTCATCGGCGTGCGCAGCTCATGGCTCATGCGCGACAGAAACTCGCTCTTGGCCTGGTTGGCCCGCTCAGCCTGGTCGCGCGCCAGCAGCAGTTCGCGGGTTCGCTCCAGCACCTGCTGCTCGAGCCTGAGCCGATGCTGCTCCAATTCGGCCTCGACCCGGCGCCGAGCCGCCACCTCGGCCTGCAGTTCATCATGGCGCTGCAACAAACGGCGGTTGCGAAGCACCAACCCGAACAGGCGTTCATAGACACCGACAGCGCGCTGCAGCCAGCGGCCCAGCCTGGGCGCCGACACCCGCAGCCGCAGCAGTTCCACACACTCGCCCGGTCCGGTCAGTGCGGTTGAGGCCTGGGCCTGCAGCAGGTAGTCACCCGGCGGCAGCGAGCTGTAGTACACCGAGGCCAAGGCGCCCGGCGCCGACCAGTCGGCATCGAAGCCGACCAGCCTGAAACGGAAGCGCTGTTGCTGCTCGTCAAGCAGCCAGGCGGCATAGACCTCGATCTGCAGCGACCATTTGCCCTGAGCCACCACCGTCCAGCCGTGGTCGTTGCGCGGCTTGGCGCCCTGCCAGACCAGATCGCCCAGACGAGCCACCGGCGGGCTGCGGTGCAGGGCCAGGGCGGCCAGGTCGACCGCCACCAGGCCGCCGACCAGGCCACACAGCAGCGCCCCGTCGTCCAGGCGCAGCAGCGAGCGGCTGCTGGTGAATTCCCAGACGTTGGCGCCGTAGAGCGCGTTCACGCGCTGCGTGATCTGGCCGCTGCGGCAGTCCATGATGCGCAGCCCGTCATTCGACCCGATGGCCACCCGGTGCTCGTCCAGCCAGACCGCGCACCAGCCGGCCACCGGCGGCTCGGAGCCCAGCAGGCGGGGCGGGTTCTCGCCGTCGAGCAGGATCACCCGATCATCCTGCAGCACCAGCACACGGCCCGTCTCGGGTCCGGCACCGGGCCCGAACGCCAGCGCATAGGTGTTGCCTGAAGCGGTCAAGGGGCCGCCCAGCACCGGCTGCAGTCCGGTCGGCGACTGGCGCCACAGGCCATGCCCCAGCGTGCCCACCCAAAGCCTTCGCTGGCCACAGACCTGCAGCGTGTAGACATAGCCCAGGGGCTCGCCGTGCGCACCACCCACTGGCTCTGCCCTGCCTTCATGCAGGCGGAACAGACCGGCCACCGTGCCGACCCAGAGGCAGCCTTCATGCACCTGCAGCGCGCGGCAGGGCTCGGCCAGCGCGGCCTGGTTGGCGGGGTAGCGCTGCGGCTCGGCGTCGCCCGGCTGCCGGTACAGGCCATGCTGAGTCGCCAGCCACCAGCCGGCCGAACCAGCCTGCTCAAGTCCGGCGTCAGGCACCAGATCCCAGACCGTGCTGGCCAGCCGAGTCAGCGAGTCGGTGGCTGCGCCGTCGGTTTTGGCATGGGCTTGTACCGTGCCGAAAAAACTGGCGCCGCCCACGGCCAGCCTGCCCGCGCCAAAGCTGAGCACGGCATAGACCGGCTCTTGGACCAGGCTGCGCTGCAGACCCACGCGCAGGCCGCTGAGCCGGCCCACGCCGGCGGTGTCGGTTGCCACCCAGACGTTGTCGGCCGCGTCCAGCAACAGGTCGGTGACCACGCCGTCGGCCGGGGTGCATGAACGCAGCTTCAGTCCTGCCCCTGCAGCGGGCGCCAGGTCGACACACATCAGTTCCCGGCCCCGGCCGACCCAGAGCTGCCGACCCCGCACCGCCAGCGCCCCCAGTTCCGCGCCGGCTGGCAGGTCCAGCGATGCCAGTGGCGTGCCCTGGTCGGCCGCGATCAACCACAGGCTGCGGTCGCAGCCCAAGACCAGGCGCTGGTCGGCCACCACAGCCACACGACGAATCGACGCCGCCGCCACGCCTGGCGGCAATGCCAGCGTGCGGCAGACCCCGCCTTCGAGCACCACCAGACCGCGCTGCTCGCACAGCGCCAGCAAGCGCTGCCTGTCGAGCCGGATCAACTCACGCACATAGCCGACCTCGATGTGCTGGCCCAGCCTGGGCGAGCGCACGGGATCCAGGATCTGAACCAAGCCGCGCGCGGTAGCCAACCAGACCTCGGCGGGGTCGGGCACGATGGCGCTGACCAGACCGAAGCGAGCGTCGAAGGCGGCCAGGCCCGGCCGGGGGCGCATCTGGCCGTCGAAGGCTTCCAGGCCCAGGTCGGTGCCAATCCAGACGCTGTCGTCGGCGCCGATCGCCACGGTGCGCAGCCCGGCACAGCGCAGGCCGTCACGGCGGTCGAAGGCGCGCACGCGGCTGCCGTCAAAGCGGTACAAACCGCTAGATCCCGCCAGCCAGAGCCGGCGATTGGCATCCATGGCCAGCCGATGAACCTGGTTGCCGGGCAGGCCGTGGTCGCGGTCGATGACAGCCTGGATCCGCATGCTCACACCCTTACTGCAGGCGATGGGCGATGCGCCCGACCTCGGCGGTCAGGCTATCACAGCACCCGGGCAAACTGGCCTCACCGCCTGGTGGCTGGCCCGGCGTTCAGGTACAGCCGAGGTATCAGACGTATCAGGTGCACAGCGTGGACACCGATTTGGTGCTGAGATAGGCCTCCAGCGCCTCGGGCCCGCCTTCACTGCCATAGCCCGAATCCTTGACGCCGCCGAACGGCAACTCCGGGAAGGCCATCGCCGGCTGGTTGATCCACAGCATGCCGGTCTGCACGCCATGGGTCAGCGCGTGGGCACTGCGCAGCGAGCCGGTGAAGGCATAGGCGGCCAGGCCATAGGGCAGGCGGTTGGCCTCGGCGATGGCCTGGTCAAGCGTGTCGAAACCCTGCACGGCGGCCATCGGGCCGAAGGGCTCTTCGTTGAGCACCAGGCTGTCGGCGTGCAGGCCGGTCAGCACCGTGGGCGCAAAGAAATGGCCGGCCGAACCGATCTGCTCACCACCGGTGACCACCGTCGCGCCACGCTGCACGGCGTCTTCGGTCAGCCGCTTCATGGCCTCGAGCCGGCGCGGGTTGGCCAGCGGGCCCATGGTCGTGCCCTCGGTCATGCCGTTGCCGACCTTCAGCGCCTGGCTGGCCTTGACCAGTTCAGCCACAAAGGCCTCGCGCACCGAGTTCTGCACCAGAAAGCGCGTGGGCGCGATGCAGACCTGGCCGGCGTTGCGGAACTTGCCTGCGGCCGAGGCCTTGGCCGCGCGCACGATGTCGGCATCTTCGGCCACGATCACCGGCGCATGGCCGCCCAGCTCCATCGTCACCCGCTTCATGTGCAGGCCGGCCAGACCGGCCAGTTGCTTGCCCACCGGCGTCGAGCCGGTGAAGGTGACCTTGCGGATCACCGGGTGCGGAATCAGGTAGTTCGAGATCTCGGCCGGGTCGCCGTAGACCAGGCCGATGACGCCGGCCGGGATACCCGCGTCGACAAAGGCGCGGATCAGCTCGGCCGGTGAGGCCGGGGTTTCTTCGGGCGCCTTGACGATGATCGAGCAGCCCGTGGCGAGCGCGGCACAGAGCTTGCGCACGACCTGGTTGATCGGAAAGTTCCAAGGCGTGAATGCGGCCACCGGGCCGACGGGCTCCTTGAAGACCTGGGCCAGCATGCCCTCGGCGCGGGGCGCGACGATGCGGCCAGACACGCGCTTGCCTTCCTCGGCAAAGTACTCGATCACCTCGCAGGCAAACATCACCTCACCCTTGGCCTCGGCCAGCGGCTTGCCCTGCTCCAGCGTGAGCAGGCGCGCGGTGCGGTCGGCACGCTCGCGGAACAGTCGCGCAGCTTCGCGCATCAACTTGGCACGCTCAACGGCCGGCACTTTGCGCCAGACCTCGAAGCCCTTCTGCGCGGCGGCCAGCGCCTCGTCCAGATCGGCCTGGCGGGCCACGGCCAGGCGGCCGATCTCGGCGCCGGTGGCCGGGTCAAACACGGCCAGGGTTTCGCCGGCGGCGGCGTCGCGCCACTGGCCATTGATCATCAGTTGCACATCGGGGTAGCTGCGTTCGGTCATCACTTGCCTTTTCGGTTGGCTGAAATGGTCGGGGAGAAGGTTTGGCGTTACGGACAGGGCGCACCCGACGGGTGCTGCCTAAAGGCTCGGTGGACTCGAGCCAGCTGCGCCAGGCGCGGCGCCAGAAGTGCGGATTATCGGAGCATGCGGCTCAGCGTGTGCCAGGCGATCCTGCACCCAGCCCAGGCGTGGCCAGCATGATGCCCACGGTAGGCCGGTTCACGCCCCAGGCCCATGACCGCTGCGGCGCCATCGGTGCCGGTCGCGTGGCCGCGCGGCGGTTCTGGCGGACCACACCACCGGGCAGGCGCATGCATTGTCTGACATGCGGGCGCGGTTCCGACCGACCCGCGCAGCCACCAGCGCCGGGTGCAATAGCCGCTTGTCTTCTCGATCGAAAGGCTATTTTCATGAGCAGCAGCAAACCCCTCCCGACCGGCCGCACGCCCGGCGAACAGGCGCAGGCACGAGAACACCTGTGGGAAATGGTGAAGGACATCCGCTTTGCGATGTTCACTTCTCGCCACGGCAATGGCCATCTGCACGCGCGACCGATGACGCTGCAGAACAAGGCGGTGGATGAAGATGCCTGCCTGTGGTTTTTCATGTCACGGCGCAATGACGCGGTGGGCGATCTGGCCCAGGACGGCACGGTCAACGTCAGCTTCGCCCATCCGGGAGACGATCGCTATGTGTCGGTCTCGGGTACGGCAGCGGTGCTTGAAGATCAAAGCAAAAAGCAGCAGTTGTGGTCGCCGATGGCCAAGGCCTGGTTTCCCGATGGACCGACCGACCCCGACCTGGCGCTGGTGCGCGTGACCATCGTGCACGCCAACTACTGGGACGTGAAGAGCAACAAGCTGGTGCAGTTGTACAAGATGGCCAAGGCGGCAATCACCGGCGAGCCACCCAACGACATGGGCGAGCAGGGAGAGATCCGGATGCGTTGAGCCGCCGCGCGGCACGCCGAGCTTGCGCCGCCGGCCTCAGGGCCGTGTGCGGATGGTGTCGGGCAGGTGTCGCCAGGGCAGATCGGCCGGGTCGGCCGCCATCGGCCCGGCGGCCTTGGCCACCAGCACCTGGCTGGCGATGGGTGTGAAGTCGGCGCGGAAGTGGTTGGAACTCTTGACCACGATGATGCGCATCTGCTCGGGCTGGATGCCCAGCATGCGCAGCAGCACCCGGTCGAGCAACTGCTTCTTGCCGCTGACCACGGCCACCAGCACGCCGTCGATCTCCAGACAGGCGCAGGGGCCGAGCCTGATCGAGATGCCGGTCATCATCGGCCCGACCAAGGTGCAGCGGCCGTCGCTGAGCGCTCGCACGGTGTAGCGGCCCTGCACCGGCGGGTCGCTGAGCGCACCGGTGAAGGTGGGCACGGCCTTGCCCAAGGCCAGTTCCAGCGTGGCACCTATGCCCGCTTCGGTGGCGGCCAGCGCCGAGGCCGGGTCGAACATCAGGCCCAGTGCCACCTGGCCCGGAAAGCGCTTGCCCGCGCCCTGGGCCAGCAACGCATGCAGCATGCCGGTGGTGTTGCTGTCGCCGCCGGCGCCGGGGTTGTCCTGGGTGTCGGCGATGACCACCGGTCTGGACGCATGCTCGGCATGGGCCATGGCCTGGCCCACGGCGTCGCGTGCAGACTGGATGTCGAGCTGCCATTGGCCGGGCTCGGCCACCTGCTCGTACAAGGCCTGCACCGCAGCTTCAGCCGCTTCACCATGGCCCCAGACCATGGGCGCGCATTCGTCGAAGTCAGCGGCCGGAAAGCCCATGCAAAAGCTCAGCACCGTGCCATGGCGCCGGTCCAGTTCGACCAGTTGTTCGTAGATGCCCTGGGCCGGGGCCAGCCAGGTGCTTTGCGCATTCAGCGGGATGAGGAAGGGCAGGCGCATCGCATGCAGGGGCTCACGCCGGCCGGCCTTGAAGCGCCTGGCCAGCAACTGCGCGGCCAGCGCGCCGGTGTCGGCCATGTCCACATGCGGGTAGGTTCGGTAGGCCACCAGGGCGTCGGCCTCGCGCAACATGCGGTGGGTCACGTTGGCGTGCAGGTCCAGGCTGACGACGATGGGCAGGTCAGGGCTGACGATGGCGCGCAGGCGCGACAACAGCTCACCTTCGCTGTCGGCCGCCTGTTCGGCCACCGCCGCGCCATGGAGGTCGAGGTAGATGGCGTCCAGGCCGCCCGCACCGGCGATGGCCTCGGCCACGTCTTCGCACACCGCGCCGGCAATGCGTTCGAACGCATCTTCGGTGACGAAGGACGACGGGATGGCACCGGCCCAGCATGACGGCAGCAGCGTCCAGCCCAGGGCCAGCGCCGCGTCGATGAAACCGGCCACCGGCATGTTGGCGCCGCGCATGCCGTCGATCACGGCCTGGCCACGCATGTAGGCCGGGAACGAGTCACCTCGGTTGAAGGCGGCCCAGTCGGCCAGGCTGGGGGCGAAGGTGTTGGTCTCGTGCTGGTAGCCGGCGATCAGGATTCGGGTCACGGGGATGGGCGGAAGTCTGGTGAAAAAGGTCAGGCGGACAAGCTCAGGCGGCGGCGCTGCCGAACGCGAAGTCGCGCCCCGGCGCGGCGGCAAACAGAGCCTGGGTGTATTCATGCTGGGGCGCAGCAAAGACATGGTGCGCCGGGCCGTACTCCACCACCCTGCCCTGGCTCATCACCGCCAGCTGGTCACAGACCTGGCTGGCCACGCGCAGGTCATGGGTGATAAAGAGCATGGCCAGGTTCAGCCGGCTGCGGATCTCCTCGAACAGCTGCAGCACCTGGGCCTGCACCGACACGTCCAGCGCCGACACCGCCTCGTCGGCCACCAGCAGCTCGGGCTCCATCATCAATGCGCGGGCGATGCAGATGCGCTGGCGCTGGCCACCGCTGAACTGGTGCGGGTAGCGGTCCAGCGCGCTGGCGTCCATGCGCACCATCTCCAGCAGTTGCAGCGCGCGCTGGTTTGACTCGGCCCGCGACAAGCCGTAGTTCATCGGCCCTTCGACCAGCGCCTGCGACACGGTGCGACGCGGATTGAGCGAGCGGTAGGGGTCTTGAAACACGATCTGCACCCGTCGGCGCAGTGGGCGCAGCTGGGCGGCGGGCATCAGCGCGATGTCCTCGCCGCCCTGGCCCGTGGCATCGGCGCCCAGCAGCACCGAGCCACCGGTGGGGTCGATCAGCCGCACGATGCAGCGCGCCACCGTGCTCTTGCCCGAGCCCGACTCGCCGACGATGCCCAGAGTCTGGCCTCGGCGGATGTCCAGGTTCACGTCCATCGCGGCCTTGACCTCGCGGTGCGGGCCGAACCAGCGCTTGTCGTGGTAGGTCTTGAACAGCCCCTTGACCTGCAGCACCAGCGGCGCTGATTCGTCGCGCGGCCTGGCCTTCAGGTGCAGCGTGGGCACGGCGCCGATGAGCATGCGGGTGTAGGCGTGTTGGGGGTGCTGCAGCACTTCTTGCTTGCTGCCCAGTTCCACCAGGTCACCCAGGCGCAGCACGGCCACGCGCTGGGCCACCTCGGCCACCACGCCGAAGTCGTGGGTGATGAACAGCACGCCGGCGCCATGGCGCTGCTGCAGGTCGAGCACCAGCTTCAGGATCTGCGCCTGGGTGGTCACGTCCAGCGCGGTGGTGGGCTCGTCGGCGATCAACAGCACCGGATCAAGCACCAGGGCCATCGCGATCATGATGCGCTGGCGCTGGCCACCCGAGAGCTGGTGCGGGTAGCTGGCCACCATGCGCGGCGGGTCGGGCAGCAGCACCTCGGCAATGACCGCCAGCACCTTCTCGCGCCGCTCGGCTGCCGACAGGCTGGTGTGCTGGCTCAACACCTCGTCGAGCTGGTCACCGCAGGTCATGACCGGGTTCAGCGCGGTCATGGGTTCCTGGAAGATCATCGACATGCGCGTGGCGCGCAGTTCACGCAGGCGCGACAGCGGCGCATGGGTGATGTCTTCGCCTTCGAGCAGGATGCGGCCTTCGGTGACGGGCAGGCTCTTGGGCAGCAGGCCCATCACGCTTTGCGCGATGACCGACTTGCCCGAGCCCGATTCGCCCACCAGGCACAGGATCTCGCCCCGGCCGACGGTGAACGAGATCTGGCGCACCGCCGTCTGGCGATCACCGTCGGTGGGCAGCGCGATGGTCAGGCCTTCGACCTGCAGGATCGGGCCCGACGCTGCCTTGTCCTTGACTGTGTTGCCGCCAAGCGCCATGGCGTCGGTGCTCATACGCGTTTGGCCATCTTCGGGTCCAGCGTGTCGCGCAGGCCATCGCCCAGCATGTTCACCGCCAGCACCGTCACGGCCAGGAAGATGCCCGGGAAGAAGATGTTGTGCGGGTACTCGTTGAACTGGGCGCGGCCTTCGGCCATCACATTGCCCCAGGTCGGGATGTCGGGCGGCAGGCCCACACCCAGAAAGGACAGGATGGCCTCGGTCAGGATGCCGGTGGCGCACAGAAAGGTTGCCTGCACAACCAGCGGTGCCACGCAGTTGGGCAGGATGTGCCGGGCCATGATCAGCCAGGTCGGCGTGCCCAGCGAGATCGCGGCTTCGACATAAGGCTCTTCGCGGATCGACAGCACCAGCGAGCGCACCAGCCGGGTCACGCGCGGTATTTCGGGGATGGCGATGGCCACCACCACGGTGCTCAGGCTGCCGCGCCACATCGCCACCAGGGCAATGGCGATCAGGATGGCGGGGATGGCCATCAGGCCGTCCATCACCCGCATCAGCGGCCCGTCCAGCCAGCGCAGATAGCCGGCCATCAGGCCCAGCACGATGCCCGCAGCCATGGCCACCGCGGCCGTGGCCAGCCCCACGATCAACGAGACCTGGGTGCCGAAGATGACGCGGCTGTAGATGTCGCGGCCGAAGCTGTCGCTGCCCATCAGGAAGCGGTGCTGCAGGATCTCGCCGTCCAGCGTGGTGATCTCGCCGCGCTGGCCGGGCAGCAGGTCGCGGCTGGCGGGGTCGAACAGCGAGGGGTCCACGGTGCCCAGCCAGGGCGCGGCCAGCGCCACCAGCACCAGCAGCAGCATGGTCGTGCCGCCGATGCGCACCGACAGGTTGCGCCGAACCCGCTGCCAGGCGCTGGGCTGCAGCACCACCGAGGCGGCTTCGACCGACAGGTCTTCGATTTCAGGCACGGTTGCGGTCATGGTCTGCCGTCAGTACCGGATGCGGGGGTCGAAGAACACATAGGACAAATCCACCAGCAGGTTGACCGCCACATAGACGAAGGAGAACAGCAGGATCACGCCCTGGATGGTGGGGAAGTCGCGCGCCAGCACCGCATCCACGGTCAGCCGGCCCAGGCCGGGAATGGCATACACCGACTCGGTGACCACCACGCCGCCGATCAACAGCGCGATGCCGATGCCGATGACGGTGATGATGGGCACCGCCGCATTGGCCAGCGCGTGGCGCATCAACACGGTGGATTCATGCAGGCCCTTGGCGCGGGCGGTGCGGATGTAGTCCTCGCCCAGGGTTTCCAGCACCGAAGCGCGGGTGACGCGGGCGATCAGCGCGATGTAGATCAGGCTCAGCGTGATGGTGGGCAGGGTCAGGTGGTAGGCCCAGGGCCCCAGGCCGTCGGCGATGCGGCGGTAGCCCTGCACCGGCAGCCAGCCCAGTTGCAGCGACACCAACCAGATCAGCAGGTAGGCACTGACGAACACCGGCACCGAGAAACCCAGCACCGAAAAGGCCATCAGGCCCTTGTCCAGCCAGCCACCAAAGCGCCAGGCTGCCAGCACGCCCAGCGGCACTGCCACCAGCACCGCCAGCGTGATGGTGGTGAGCGCCAGCGACAGCGTGGGCTCCAGACGCTGGCCGATCAGCGTGCTGACATCGGTCTTGTAGTAGTAGCTCTGGCCCAGATCACCCTGCAGCACATGGCTGAACCAGATGAAGAACTGTTCGGGGATGGACCGGTCCAGGCCCAGGCTGCTGCGGATCTGGGCGATCTGCTCAGTGCTGGCGGCGTCACCCGCCAGCACCGCCGCCGGATCGCCCGGCGACAAGCGCAGCAACAGGAAGATCAGCACTGAGACGATCAACAGGACCGGCAACGTCGACAGCAGCCGCCGCAGAAGGAAATTGAACATCGACGGTGTGGTCCGCTGAAGGCAGCTGGCGCAGGCACTGGGGTCTGCGGCGGCGAGCGTGACCGGGCGGGTTCAGACCCGACCGGCCACGGGATCAACTCAGTTCTTCTTCAGGTTCCAGTAGATGTTGCCGTTGCTGACGAAGAAGCCGCTGATGTTCTTGCCCGCGGCCATGGGCTGGTCGTATTCGCCCAGCGGCGCATGGGTGCCGATCTCAAACGCGCGTACATGCATCTGCTCGGCCAATTTCTTCTTGACCGACTCGTCGGTGGCGCGCATGAACTCATTGCGCAGCGTGATCATCTTGTCGTCCGACGCCCAGCCGAACCAGCCCGACTTTTCGCCGCGGGTGTCCATGGTCGGGTTGGCGATGGGGCTCCAGACATCGAAGGTCTGCCAGGAAGTGAAGAACATGTTCCAGCCACCCTTGTCGACCGGATCTTTCTTGGCCCGGCGGCCGACCAGGGTTTGCCAGTCCATGGCCTGCAGGTCGACCTTGAAGCCGGCCTGGCGCAGCAACTGGGCAGCCACGTCGGGCAGCTTCTGAATCGCGGCCAGGTCGGTCGGCTTCATGATCACGATGGGTGTGCCGTCGTAGCCCGATTCCTTCAGCAGGTCCTGCGCACGGCGCATGCTGCTCTTGCCCTGGACTTCGCTGCCGGCCGTGGTGCCATAGGGCGTGTTGCAGACAAACATGCTTTCGCAAGACCGGTACAGCGCCTTCACGCCCACCTGGGCGCGCAGGAAGGGCTCTTGCGTCATCGCGGCGATGGCCGCGCGCCTGACCTTGACGTTGTCGAAGGGCTTGAGCAGGTGGTTGAAGCGGCCCATGTACTGCAGGCCGTAGTTCGAGTACTTGGGCAACTGCAGGCTGGCTTCAGCCTTGACGGTCTCGAAATGGTCGAAACCCAACGCCTCGATGATGTCGACTTCACCGTTCTTCAGCGCATTGACCTGGGCCTGCGCATCGCGCAATGCCAAATTCCATTCCACGCGGTCCACATACACCCGCTTGCCACCGGTGGTGCCCGACGGCGGCTCGCTGCGCGGCAGGTATTTGGCGTTCTTGGTGTAGACCGCACGGTCGCCGGGCTTGAACTCGTCGCGCTTGAACACATAGGGGCCCGAGCCGATGTGCTCCTCGATCTGCTTGAAGGCGTCGGTCTCGGCCTGCTTCTTCGGCATGATGAAGGGCACGTTCGACGAGGGCTTGCCCAGTGCTTCCAGCACAAAGCCGCAGGCCTCACCCAGAAACAGGCGGAAGGTGTCTGGCGTGGGCGAATCCATGCTCGAAACGAACTGGAAC
>JANOWE010000007.1:0-64930 GCA_031417735.1 Betaproteobacteria bacterium | reverse complement strand
ACCACCCGCAGACCCAGTTCTGCCGCCAGTGTGGCCGCCGCGCGCACATGGGCTTCGTTGGTGGCCAGGCCGGCGCGCTGCAATTCCAGGTAGAAGCGCTGCGGGAACAGGGTGGCCAGGCGCTGCGCCAGTGCCGTTGCGCGCTCGCCATCACCGGCCAGCAGGGCCATACCCACCGCGCCCATGTCGGCGCCGGACAGCGCGATCAGGCCCTGGCCCAGTTCGGCCAGGCCGTCCCAGGTCAGCCAGGCCTGGCCACGCTGCACGTTGTGCACCCAGCCCCGGGCCAGCAACTCGCACAGGTTCAGGTAGCCGGCGTGGTTCTGCACCAGCAGCAGCAGGCGGCCGGCCTGTTTGTCGCCCGCCGCGCCGCCCAGCGCCACCGGCAGTGGCTCGATGAACACATCGGCGCCAATCAGCGGTTTGACGCCGTTGCCCCGGCAGGCCTTGTAGAACTTGACCGCGCCGAACAGGTTGGACAGGTCGGTGATGGCCAGTGCCGGCTGGGCGTCCGCACGGGCCGCAGCGGCGGCATCGTCGATGCGCAGGGTGCCGTCGACGACGGAATATTCGGTGTGCGTGCGCAGGTGGACGAAGGGCATCCGGCCATTGTAGGGAGGCCCCCCGCTGCTGCGCTGCCTGGCTCGGCCGATGCCGGCGGCGCGGGTGTCGGCCAGATTGTGTCGGCCAGGATGTGTCGGCCCGAATGTGTCGGCCCTTAAGCGCCGGGCTCAGCCCTTGTCGCCGGCCGCGCTGAAGGCGTCGGCTGCGGTGGGCACGATCTGGTCGGCTCCGAGCTCGGTCTCGAAGCCCGAGCGGCGGATCAGGCTCAGTGGCTGCGGGTTCACATTGGCCAGCACCAGGGCGATGCCCTGACGCCGCAGGCTGCGGTGCAGTTGTTGCAGGGCGTCGATGCCAGAGGTGTCGATGAAGATCAGGCGGTGCATCTCCAGCACCACCGCGCGGGTGCCGGCGGGCACCTGGGAAGGCAGGCTTTCGATCTTGCCCACCGCACCGAAGAACAGCGCACCGAACAGCTCGAACGCCGCCACGCCATCGGGCAGATCACCTGAACCGGTGTGCGGCTGGATGCTGAACAAGCTGCCCATGCGGTAGATGAAGAAGCCGCAGGCCATCATCAGCCCGACCTCGACCGCTACCGTCAGGTCGAACACCACGGTGAGCACAAAGGTGCCCAGCAGCGTGGCGCGGTAGGGCAGCAAGAAGTGCTTGAGCCGCGCAAATTCACGCCATTCGCCCATGTTCCAGGCCACGAACAGCAGGATGCCGGCCAAGGCCGCCAGCGGCACATGCACCGCCAGCGGCGCGGCCACCAGCACCACGGCCAGCAGCGTGGCCGCGTGCACGATGCCGGCCACCGGTGAGGTGGCGCCGGCGCGCACATTGGTCACCGTGCGGGCGATGGTGCCCGTGGCCGGAATGCCGCCGAAAAACGGCACCACCATGTTGGCCACGCCCTGGGCCATCAGTTCCTGGTTGGGGTCGTGGCGAGGGACGTCATGGGCCATGTTGTCGGCCACCCGGGCGCAAAGCAGAGACTCGATCGCCCCCAGCAGCGCGATGGTGATGGTCGGTATCAGCAGCAGTTTGGCCGTGGCCCAGCTGAATTCGGGCAGCGCAAAGGCCGGCAGCGACGACGGAATGCCGCCAAAGCGGCTGCCAATGGTGTCGAGCGGCAGGCCCAGGCCCACGCAGGCCACGGTGGCCAGCGCCAGCGCCACGATGGTGCCCGGCAGGTGCGAGGCCCAGCGCCGCACATGCGGCCCGGCACCCTTGGGCTGCAGCGGCATGGTGTAGGACTTTGGCCACAGCACGACGATGGCCAGACAGGCCAGGCCGACGGCCAGCGCCGCCGGGTTCCAGCCGGGCAGGTGCTGCAGCAGCGTGCCGATCTGGCCAAAGAAGTCACCCGGCATCTTGGCGATGTTCAGGCCCAGCAGGTCTTTCAACTGCGACAGACCGATCAGCACCGCAATGCCGTTGGTGAAGCCGATGACGATGGACACCGGGATGTAGCGCACCAGCGCGCCCAGCTTGAGCCAGCCCATCAAGAACAGGAGCACACCGGACAGCGAGGTGGCGATCAGCAGGTTGGCCAGGCCGTAGCGCTCGACGATGCCGTAGACGATGACGATGAAGGCGCCGGCTGGCCCACCGATCTGCACCTGCGAGCCGCCCAGCGCCGAGATCAGGAAGCCGGCCAAGATGGCGGTGACCAGGCCGGCCTCGGGTTTGACGCCCGAGGCGATGGCAAAGGCCATGGCCAGCGGCAGCGCGACGATGCCCACGGTGATGCCCGCGCCCATGTCGGCCAGCAGGCGCTGGCGGTTGTAGCTGGCCAGTGCGTCCAGCAAGCGGGGGCGGAAAGGATGCAGCGGCACTGGAAAGGGCATGGTGGGTGTCGTGTCAGGCCGGCGGGCGGGTGGGTCGGTGGGTCGGTGGGTCGGTGGGTGGTCGAGCCTGGTCGGGGTTCGTTCACTGCTGCTCAGCGCACGACCAGCCTGGGGTCCGGCGACAGCGGGTTCCAGATCGGTGTGAACAGAAAAGGCAGGTTGGGTCCGACGCGCAGGCCACCGGCCACGCTCGCGGCAGGCGGCAACACCTGCACCCGCACTGCGTGCATGCGTGGGTCGCCGAACACCTGCAACCGCCACAGGTTGCGGATCGGTCGCCCTTGCGCGTCGTTGAATGGCTGGTCGGTCTTGTAGTGGTGGCTGTCGCCATGGATCAGCAGCACCGGAAACGGCGCAGCGGCGGCCAGCGGCAGCAGGGTCTGGCCGAAGCTGGTGGCAAAGGCTGGATGGATCGTCCTGGCACTTGGCCGTTCGGGGTCGCCGGGGACGAGAGCGTCGGCCTGGGTCGCCAGCACCAGGGCATGGGCCCCTTGGGCCTGGGCCAGCGCAAAGGCACTGCGTATCCAGGCCGCATTGGCGGCCTCGCGCACCTGGGCCTCCAGACGTACTGCGGGCAAGGCAGCTTCGCTGCCGTTGTTCGGCCCCACCGTGTGGAAGGTGGCGAACAGCACGCCGGCCTGTTGCCAGCGTTGGTTCTCGCGGTAGGCCGCGAAGGGGGGCATCAGGTCGGACTGGCGCTGCAGGTCGATGGGGCGCTGGCCCAGCGATTGCGGGCCGGCAAAAAAGCGCTGACGCAGGGCCTGCAGGCGCTGCAGCGGGTCCTCGCCCCGGCGCTGGCAGTCCAGCCAGTCGTTGTCGCCGGGGGTGTAGACCAGAGCCCCTTCGAAACGTTGAAAGTACGCCGCCTGCGACGCGTAGACGAGGTCGGTGCAGGGCGAATAGCCGTCCTTGAAATCACCCACATGGACGCTGAAGGCGGGCCGCGCGTCGTTGATCAGGCTGATCAGCTGGCGGTAGGCCGGGCCGGCAATCATGTCGGGCTGGTAGGGCATGTCGCCCAGCGCCACGAAGCGCAGTGGCTGCGCGGCGGGGCTTGATGCCGCAGGCGAGGCGGGCTGGGCCAAGGTGAGAGTCGGCGCGGCCAGTGCCAGCCAGGCCACGGTGCACAGCCTCAGGCTCGTCGGCCACCAGGCCGGTGCTTGCCGCTGCCAGGCGGGGCGCCTCACCGCACGCGCATGCCGGGCTGGGCGCCGGGGCCGGGTTCGAGCACGAAAATGCCGGGCTGAGCTTTTTCGTCGGCATGGCTGGCGGCCAGCACCATGCCCTCGCTGAGGCCGAACTTCATTTTGCGCGGCGCCAGGTTGGCCACCAGCACGGTGAGCTTGCCCTGCAATTGCTCGGGCGCGTAGGCGCTGCGGATGCCGCTGAACACCGTGCGCTGGCGGCCCTCGCCGGCGTCCAGCGTCAGTTTGAGCAGCCTGGTGCTGCCCTCGACCAACTCGGCCTTGTCGATGCGGGCGATGCGCAGATCGAGCCTGGCAAAGTCGGTGATGCCTATCTCGTCGGCAATGGCTTCACCGCCGGGCAGGGCCTGGGCCGGCAAATCTTCCGCGTCGGCCTCGGCCGGCGTCAGCAGCGCATGCACCTTGTCAGCGTCCACACGCTGCATCAGATGCTGGTAGGGCCTGATCTGATGCTGGCCCAGCGCACGCGCCGCGTCGCTGAACTGCATGGGCGCCACCTGCAGGAAGGCCTCGACCCGCGCCGCCAGTGCGGGCAGGATGGGCTTGAGGTAGATGGTGAGCAACCTGAAGGCCTCGATGCACACCGAGCACACATCGTGCAGCGCGGCCAGGCGGGCCGGGTCATCGCCGGCGTTCCTGGCCAGCTCCCAGGGCTTGTGCTGGTCGACATACTCGTTGACGCGGTCGGCCAGCAGCATGGCCTCGCGCACCGCCTTGCCGAACTCACGGGCTTCGTACAGCGGCTCGATCTTGCCGGCATGGGCGCGCACAGTGTCGAGCAGTATTCGGCCCTCCACGCCCACGTCGGCGCTGAGCCGGCCGTCGAAGCGCTTGGCCAGGAAGCCGGCGGCCCGGCTGGCGATGTTGATGTACTTGCCCACCAGGTCGGCGTTGACGCGGGCGACGAAGTCATCGGCGCTGAAGTCGATGTCCTCGACATGGCTGTTGAGCTTGGCGCAGAGGTAATAACGCAGCCACTCGGCGTCCAGGCCCAGCGCCAGGTAGCGCAGCGGGTCGATGCCCGAGCCCCGGCTCTTGCTCATCTTCTCGTTGCGCACGGTGAGAAAGCCATGCACAAAGACCCGATCGGGCAGCTTGCGGCCCGAGAAATGCAGCATCGCCGGCCAGAACAGGGTGTGGAAGGTGACGATGTCCTTGCCGATGAAATGCACCTGTTCGCGCTGCGGGTCGGCAAGGTAGCGGTCCAGGTCCTGGCCGCGCGAGGCCAGCAGCGCGGACAGCGAGGCCAGGTAGCCCACCGGCGCGTCCAGCCAGACGTAGAAGTACTTGCCCGGTGCGTCGGGAATGGCGATGCCGAAATAGGGCGCGTCACGGCTGATGTCCCAGTCACCCAGGCCAGGCTTGCCGTTCTCGTCCAGCGCAAACCACTCCTTGACCTTGTTCGCCACCTCGGGCTGCAGCTTGCCGTCCTGCGTCCATTGCTGCAGAAATTCCACGCAGCGCGGGTCGGACAAGCGGAAGAAGAAGTGCTCGCTGCTGCGCAGCACCGGCGTGCTGCCCGACAACGCCGAATAGGGCTCGATCAGGTCGGTGGGCGAGTACACCGCGCCGCAGTTCTCGCAGTTGTCGCCGTACTGGTCGGGCGTGCCGCATCTGGGGCATTGGCCCTTGATGAAGCGGTCGGGCAGGAACATGCCCTTGTCGGTGTCGAAGAACTGCTCGATGCTGCGCCGGTCGATCAGCTGGTTCTGCCGCAGCGCGGTGTAGATCTGCTGCGCCAGGTGGTGGTTCTCGGGCGCGTCGGTGCTGGACCAGTGGTCGAAGGCAATGTGGAAGCCGTCCAGGTAGGCCGGCCGACCGGCGGCGATGTCGGCCACGAACTGCTGCGGCGTCTTGCCGGCCTTGTCGGCGGCAATCATGATCGGCGCGCCGTGGGCATCGTCGGCGCAGACGAAGTCGACCTCGGCGCCCATCATGCGCTGGGCCCGCACCCAGGTGTCGGCCTGGATGTACTCCATGATGTGGCCGATGTGGAATGGCCCGTTCGCATAGGGCAGGGCGGTGGTGACAAAAAGCTTGCGGGGCATGGGGCCATCCAGGAGCAGGAGCCTTTGATTCTAGGAGCGCGTCGGCGCAACTTGGCTTGCTGCCGACTCGGGCCGACCCGCCCTGGCCAGGGAACAGGGGCCGTCCGCTAAACTCTGCGGCTCGCCAGCGCTTCAGATCTGCGTTGCGCGCACCACCCCGCACCACCCCGCACCACCCCGCAGCAACCCAATCGACCTCCGGGGCCCGTCTATTGTCGACGGCTCCAAACCTCAGCCCAGCCATGCCCGCCGTCACCGAAGCCGACCTGCTTGCCAGCCTGAAGACCGTGGTCGATGCCGAAACCGGCAAAGACTTTGTCAGCACCCGGCAGCTGAAGAACCTGAAGATCGACGGCGACGATGTGGCCTTCGACATCGAACTGGGCTACCCCGCCAAAAGCCAGCATGCCGCGCTGCGCCGCCGCTTCATCGAGGCCGCGCGCAAGCTGCCCGGCGTGGGCAATGTCAGCGTCAATGTCGTCACCAAGGTGGTGGCCCATGCGGTGCAGCGCGGCGTGCAGTTGCTGCCGGGGGTGAAGAACATCATTGCCGTGGCCTCGGGCAAGGGCGGCGTGGGCAAGAGCACCACGGCGGTGAACCTGGCGCTGGCCCTGGCCGCCGAGGGTGCCACCGTGGGTGTGCTGGACGCCGACATCTACGGTCCCAGCCAGCCGATGATGCTGGGCATTTCCGGCCGGCCAGAGAGCATCGACGGCAAGACCATGGAGCCCATGACCGGCCATGGCCTGCAGGTGGCCTCGATCGGCTTCCTGGTCGAGCCCGACCAGGCCATGATCTGGCGCGGCCCCATGGCCACCCAGGCACTTGACCAGTTGCTGCGCCAGACCAACTGGAAAGACGTGGACTACCTGGTGGTCGACATGCCGCCGGGCACCGGCGACATCCAGCTCACACTGAGCCAGCGCGTGCCCATCACCGGCGCGGTGATCGTGACCACGCCGCAGGACATTGCGCTGATCGACGCCAAGAAGGGCTTGTCGATGTTCGAGAAGGTGGGCGTGCCCATCCTCGGCCTGGTCGAGAACATGGCGGTGTACAACTGCCCGAACTGCGGCCACACCGAGCACATCTTCGGTGCCGACGGCGGCAAGAAGATGGCCGCCGAATTCAACATGGACTACCTGGGTGCGCTGCCGCTGAACCGCAGCATCCGCGAGCAGGCCGATTCCGGCCGGCCCACCGTGGTCGCCGACCCCGACGGCGAACTGGCCGGCCTGTACAAGGCCGTGGCGCGCCAGGTGGCACTGAAGATCGCCGACAAGGCCAAGGATTTCAGCAGCAAGTTCCCGGGCATCACGGTGAGCAAGGACACCTGATCGCGCCGCCATGTCGTGGCGGCACCACTTGTTCAGGGGGGTGCTGAGGGTATGTGATAGGGGCTAGCGCCCAGCAATGGCGGCATTTCGGCGATGTTGGGTTTATCGTGAAGGATTACCTGAACCGTCAACGGGAGACCCCATGACCTTGTCCGCACTGACCCGTTCGCTGACCCGTGCCACCGCACTGGCCGCACTGACGTCGACCCTGCTGCTGGCCAGCCAGCCTGCCTGCGCTGTTGTCGCGGTCATGCCCTATTCGGGCCTGTATGTGTTCGGCGACAGCCTGTCGGACAACGGCAACCTGTTTGCGGCCACCGGCATTCCGCCCGCGCCGTACTTCAGCGGCCGCTTCTCGAATGGCCCGGTGGCGGTGGAGTACCTGGCCAGCAACCTGGGCATGGGCGCGGCGCAGATGCACAACTATGCGATCGCGGGTGCCAAGACTGGCACCGGTGGCCAGTTGCCGAACTCGGGCATGCTCAACCAGCTGACCAGCTTCCAGTCCTCGCTGGCCGCACCAGGCTCGGCCGACGCCGGCGCACTGTATTTCGTCTGGGGCGGCGCCAACGATCTGCGGGCGGCGCCTGCGGCCGCGACCATTTCCCCGACCATCCTCAATCTGACCAACATCGTCGCTGGCCTGTACACCAGCGGGGCGCGCAAGTTCCTGCTGCCCAACCTGCCGGATCTGGGGCTCACCCCCGAGGCCATGGCGCAGGAAATTTTGACCCCGGGCTACAAGGCCGGCGCCACCGCCCTGTCCGAAGGCTTCAACGGTGCGCTGGCGTCGGCCTATGGCAGCCTGCTGGGCTTCTTGCCGGGCGCCAGCTTCACCAGCTTCTCGGCCATGGTGGCGCAGCGGGCGCTGGTGGCCGGGGTCGGCAGCAACGGCTTCAGCAACGTGACCGACATGTGCTTCAACGCCGCGGTGCCCAGCCTGTGCCTCACGCCGAACACCTACCTGTACTTCGACAACATCCACCCCACCACCGCCGCGCACATGCTGCTGGGCAGCCAGATGGCCGCTGCGGTGCCCGAGCCCGAGTCGATGCTGCTGATGGCCGTGGGCTTGGTCGCTTTGCTGGGCCTGCGGCGGCGCGGTCAGGCCGTCAACGCCGCCTGACGGCGCACCGGAGCTGCAGGCTCAGAACTTGAGCTTCAGCCCTGCGCCCAGGGCCCAGGTCGTGCTGCGGTCGCTGGCGGCATCCTTGCGCGGCCAGAAGTGGCCGACGATCAACTCGCCCAGCAACCAGTCCTGGTGCACCGGCTGCTCCCATTTGGCCTGGACGCCGTAATCGGCCACGTTCACGCCGCTGCCCTGCACGCCGTTGAGCAGCAGTTCCAGCGACAGCAGGCGCTGGTTCGGGAAGGCGCGGTAGGCGCCGATGCTGCTTGACCAGTCGAATTTGGGCTTTTCCTGGGTGATGGTGGCCGCGTTCAGCCAGCGCAGCGCCAGGTCGGACGACACGGCATGCTCCCAAGACAGCGCGGTGGTGGCGCCGAAGCGGTCGTCCAGCGTCCAGAACAGCGTCTGTCGAAAGTCCACGATGTCTCGCGGCCCCAGTTCCCAAGGCTTGCGGTAGCGGGCCTGGGCATAGGGCTTCAAGCCGCCCCGAATGCCCACACGCAGGTCGACGCTGTCGTGCAGCGCCAGGCCCAGGCCGGCCAGAAAGCGCTGGTCGGCGTTGTTGTCGGTGAGCAGGCGCTGCTGGCGCGAGAACGCACCGGGCCTGTCGGTGATGACCTCACGCGGGTTGTCGCGGCCGACGAACAGGTAGGCGCTCTGCTCCAGGTTGGGCAACCGAAAGCGGGCGTTGAAGCGCAGCGTGAGGCTGCTGCCGTCGTCCTGGCGGTGCAAATAGCCCAGGCTCAAGCGGCCGTCACTGACCTGGCCGCCATCCTTGAACGGGCGATCGCCAAACCAGCTGTCCACGCCTCGGGCCAGCCACTCGGCGGTGGACCGCACCGACTGCCGCGTGGCCTCCAGCGCCAGGTCGGTCGCCGGTGCGCTGCCCTGGGCCGCGGCGCCGATGCTGGTGCCCAGGCCCAGCGTGATCAGCCAGGCCCGGGCGCCTCTGCTGCCGGGCAAGGGTCTGGTTGAGCGGCACGGCCTGGGGTTCGCATGGTGCATGGTGCTTACTCGGTGGTGGAGAGCCAGGGTGGGGCCATGGTGCCGGCCGCGGCTTCCGCTGCGGCTGGAGCCGCAGGCCGCTGTACAGGTTTGGGCTCGGGCGCACTGGCCGTGGTGGCGACATTTCCAGCGGCTTGCACCGCGTCGCCAAATGATTGCTCACCGCCCAGCGCGTCCAGCAGGTCGCCGATCAGAGGCAGCAGTTCACCGGTGGAGATGGCCGCGTCGGCGTCAAACTGCTCGTCCTTGCTGGCGCCGGCGGTTTTCTCGAAAACGCCGTCCAGAAAGCTCAGCTTGCGCAGTTGCAGGCTTTCGGTCAGCGTGAAGGAGACCCGACCCTGCCAGGTCAGCGCCAGCCGGGTCGGCTGCTTGCCGGCGGTGATGTGCTCACGCACTTCGGCAATGTCCAGTGCATGGCGGGCATAGCGCACCACCGGTTTTTCACCTTCGGCGGCCTTGAGTTCGCAGTCGCGGTCGATGCTGAAACCGGCCGGCGCCTCGGCGCTGAGCAGCCATTCGGACATCGCCGCGGCCGGCGACAGGGCGGTGTTGACCCGTTGCGCAGACAGCCCGCCCAGCGCGTCGGACAAGGCACTGAGCACCTCGTCGGCTCGGGCAGCGCTGGGGCTGTCGATGAGCAGCAGCCGCTCGTCGGGTGCGATCCAGACCCGGATCGCGGCCTGCTTGGTGAAGGCCATGGGCAGCAGGTCCAGCAGGGCCTGGTCCTTGAGCTCTTTGTGCTGCTTGCGGCCGGGCTTGCGGCCAGTGTCTTTCTCGATCTTCTCAGCCAGGGCCTCGACCTGGCGCCGCACCACCGAGCCGGGCACGACCTTCTGCTCGACCATCAGCATCATCAGCCACTGACCGGCCACCGGTTCGACGAGCGGGCCATGGGCCACGCCGCGTGGGCTGACCCAGCCGATCGACATGGCTTGGGTGGTGCCACATTCATGGAAGGGCGTTTTGGCCAGGCCAGGCTCGATCTGCGCCAGGGTGGCCGACCAGTCGGCCGCCAGGCGGTACACCATCAGGTTCTTGAACACGCTGTTGCGGGGCCCTGGGGCGGGCCGGTTGGCGAAGGGAGCCAATCATTGTGCCTGCCGGCTCCTGTCGCCCGCAGGGTGCGCATCGCCGCAGGCGCTGCGGCGTGCGGGTCAACGCCTGCCGTAGGTGTCCTCAAACCGCACGATGTCGTCTTCACCCAGGTAGCTGCCCGAGTGCACCTCGATGATCTCCAGCGGTACCTTGCCCGGATTGGCCAGGCGGTGGGTCTGGCCCAGGGGAATGTAGGTGCTCTGGTTCTCGGCCAGCAGGATCACCTTGTCGCCGTTGGTGACCTCGGCCGTGCCCGAGACCACGATCCAGTGCTCGGCGCGGTGGTGGTGCATCTGCAGGCTCAAGGACGCGCCTGGCTTGACCATGATGCGTTTGACCTGGTGGCGCGGGCCATGGTCGATGCTGTCGTACCAGCCCCAGGGCCGGTGCACCTTGCGGTGCAGCAGGCCTTCACCGCGCTGCTGGTCACTGAGGTAGTTGACGACCAGCTTCACGTCCTGGCTGCGCTGGCGGTCGGTGACCAGCACCGCGTCCGCCGTTTCGACCACCACCACGTTGTCCAGGCCGACCACGCTGACCAGCCGGCTGCTGGCATGGACCAGGGTATTGCGGCTGTCCTTGACGATGGCGTCGCCGACATGGGCATTGCCCTGCTCGTCCTTGGGGGCGACCTGCCACACCGCTTCCCAGGCGCCGAGGTCGTTCCAGCCCGCGTCCAGCGCGACCATGCGGATGTCGAAGGCGCTGCCGGGGCAGCGCTCCAGCACCGCGTAGTCCACCGATTCAGACGGCACGGCGGCGAATTCGGCCTTGGCCGGACGCACAAATTTGTTGTCGGTGCTGCGGCCGGCCCAGGCCGCGCGGGTGCTGCTGGCGATGTCGGGCCGAAAGCCCTCCAGCGCAGCCAGCCAGACCGAGGCCTTGAGCACAAACATGCCGGCGTTCCAGAAATAGCCACCTTCGGCCAGATAGGCTTCGGCCGTGGCCTGGTCGGGTTTCTCGACAAAGCGGCGCACTGCCTGGGCCGCGCCAACGGCGCCGGGTTCGACCTGGATGTAGCCGTAGCCGGTTTCGGGCCGGTCGGGCTTGATGCCCAGGATCACGATGGCTCCGCCGGTGGCAGCCTTCACAGCCTGAAGCAGGGCGGCGTTGAATGCAGGCTCGTCGGCCACGGTCTGGTCGGCCGGGGTGACCACCAGCACCGGATCTTGCCCGGTTTCCAGCGCGGCCAGGGCCGCCAGGGTCACAGCAGGTGCGGTGTTGCGGCCCACGGGCTCCAGCAAGGCCGCCACCGGCTCGATCTTCAGCTCGCGCAGTTGGTCGAGCACCAGGAAGCGGTGTTCCTCGTTGCCCACCACCATCGGCCCGGCGACCCCGATGCCAGCGCCGGCCAGGCCCTGCAGGCGCTGCACGGCCTGCTGAAACAGGCTGAAAGGCTTGTCAACGTCTGCCGACAGCACCAGGAACTGCTTGGGGTAGCCGGCGCGTGAGAGCGGCCAGAGCCGGGTGCCGGAGCCACCGGCCATGATCACGGGCTGGATGAAGACAGGGGTGTTCAAGCTCATGCTGCGAAGCCTTGGGGGTTGAGGGTTTGCCAGCGCCAGCTGTCGGCGCACATGCGGTTCAGGTCATGACGGGCCTGCCAGCCCAGCAGGCGCTGGGCCGCAGACGGATCGGCATAGCAGGCCGCCACATCGCCGGGGCGGCGCGGCACAAGCTTGTAGGGCACGGGCCGTCCGCTGGCCTGGGCGTAGGCCGCCACCAGTTCCAGCACGCTGTGGCCCCGCCCGGTGCCCACGTTGACAGTGAACGAGCCTGAATGGCCAAGCAAGCGCTGCAGCGCGGCGACATGGCCCTGGGCCAAGTCGTCGACATGGATGTAGTCGCGCACGCCGGTGCCGTCGGGCGTGGGGTAGTCGTTGCCGAACTCGCTGAGGTGCTCGCGCCGGCCCACGGCCACCTGGGCCACATAGGGCATCAGGTTGTTCGGTGTGCCACGCGGGTCTTCACCGATCAGCCCGCTCTCATGCGCGCCCACCGGGTTGAAGTAGCGCAGCGCGGCGGTCTGCCACAGCGGGTCGGCCGCACCCAGGTCGCGCAGCAGGGTTTCGCCGATCAGCTTGGTCTGGCCATAGGGGTTGGTCGGGCTCAGCGGCGCGTCTTCGGTGATCGGCAGCCGGGTCGGGTCACCGTAGACGGTGGCGCTGCTGGAAAACACCATGCGCCTGCAGCCTGCGGCGAGCATGGCCTGGCAGGTGGTGGTCAGGCCGCCCACGTTGTTGGCGTAGTAGCTCAGCGGGTGTTGGCTTGATTCGCCCACCGCCTTGTGCGCGGCAAAGTGCACCACGGCGTCGACGGCATGGCGTGCGAACACCGCCTGCATGGCCGCAGCGTCGCAGACGCTGGCCTGTTCGAACACCGGCCTCTGGCCCGACAAACGCTGCAGCCGGTGCAGCACCTCGGGCGAGCTGTTGGCGAAATTGTCGACGCCAACCACTGCATAGCCGGCGGCCTGCAGGACCAGCCAGGTGTGTGACGCGATGTAGCCAGTGGCGCCGGTCAGCAGAACAGTGGTCATGCCGCGCCCCGAATCACTGAATGGTGAACTGACCGTGGCAGCCCAGGCTGCTGCCGTTCATGCCCACCGTCAGTCGGCCGTCGCTGCCTCGGCGCTCCGTGCTCAGGTCGCAGCCCAGCTGAATCGCCCGCGTGGGTGCCCAGCGTGCCCCCAGCGAGAACTGGCTGGTGTTGTCGCGGCCCGCCGTCTGGCCTAGCTGGTTGCCGTTGAGCGTGGGCGTGTCCACCAGCGCACGGCGCGAATAGGCCAGTGATGTGTAGGCGCTGATCTTGGCCGTGGCGGCCCAGTCGGCGCGCAGGTTCAGTCCGGTGGTGGTGCGGCTGTAGTCGACGGCGCCCAGGCCCAGGTTGCCCAGATCGTAGGCTTGGGTGCTTTGGCCCGTGTCGCGTGACAAATGGGTCGTGAACCGAAGCTTGCCGGTGGCCTGCCAGCCCCAGCTGGCAGCGCCAGTCAGGCCGGAAAAGTCGCTGGTGGTGTTGAGGTCGCTGCGGCTGCGCGTGGGGCTCAGGCGCAGCGACAGGTCGCTGTTGCCCGACGGCCGCCACTGCGCTGTCAGGTCAAGATCCTGGCGGTTGACCTGGTCGCCAATGAGCCCGCCGGACACGGTCTGGGCATAGCGCGGGTAATCGGTCTGCGTCAGCCGCAGCGCAGCTCCCAGCGTCAGCAGGTCGCTGGGGCGAAAGCGCACGCCGATCGAGCCGCTGTTCTGCCTGTACTCATAGCGGTCGTACTCGGTGGCCGAGTAATGGCGCTGGCGGTGGCCGAGCGTGGCCTCGAGGGTGTAGCGCGTGACCACCCCCAGACGCACCACGCCGTCGACGCTGCGGTCGTCGATCAGGTTGCGCCGCGTTTCTACCGCGCCCACCGAGTTCAGGCTGTTGAACTGGGCCAGGCTGCGGTCGGCCGACGCCGACAGGCTGCCCGACAGGCGGTTGGCCGTTTCCCAGTCCCAGCCCAGCTTCAGGCCAAAGCCATTGTTGTTGAGTTGCTCGTTGGACTGGTAGCGGCTGCTGCGCAGCGACGCTGAGCCGCTGAAACGCTGGCGGCTGTAGGGCTGGTTGAAGCCACCGATCAGGGCCGTGGTCGACAGCTTGTCGGACTT
Source organism: Betaproteobacteria bacterium (assembly GCA_031417735.1). GTDB lineage: Bacteria > Pseudomonadota > Gammaproteobacteria > Burkholderiales > Burkholderiaceae_C > Pseudaquabacterium. The sequence continues at coordinate 51,056 of JANOWE010000007.1, read as the reverse complement.
GCTCAAACCCGCGCCCAGTGACTGCTGGTCACCGATGCGGTAGATGTTGGAATCGTGGGTGATGGCCTGAGACACACCCAGGTACCAGGGGCTGGTCTCGGCCTGTGCCGCCGATGTGGCGGCCAGGGCCAGCAAGGCTGCGGCCAACGGCAGCAGCCGGTGCTTGTCCGGACGCAGGGCGCAAGGTGAGGCGGGCAGGTCGGCGGCGGTGAGGGTCATCGAGGGCTCTCGCGGTGGGCTGTGCGTCGGGGGTGGCGCGTGCCTGGCATGGTGCGGCAGCGGCCAGACACGGCCACAAGGCCTTGCCGGCCCGCCGCCTGACGGGGCAGGCGGCGCGGGCTCAGTAGGCCTTGTGGTCGTAGAACACGGTCTTGATGGTGCGCAAGATGATCACCAGGTCTTGCCCCAGCGACCAGTTGCGCAAGTACTCCAGATCGTTTTCGACGCGTGCTTGCATCTTGTCCAGAGTCTCGGTTTCACCGCGGAAGCCGTTGACCTGGGCCCAGCCGGTGATGCCGGGTTTGACCTTGTGGCGAACCATGTAGGCCTTGATCAGCTGGCGGTACATCTCGTTGTGGGCCACCGCATGCGGGCGGGGGCCGACGATGCTCATCGAGCCCTTGAGCACATTGAAGAACTGCGGAAATTCATCCAGCGAGGTGCGGCGAATGAAGGCGCCGAAGCGGGTGATTCGCGGGTCGTCCTTGGTCGCCTGCCTGACCACCGCACCGTCGTCCATGCTGCGCATCGAGCGGAACTTGTAGACCGTGATCTCTTCGCCGTTCAGGCCGTTGCGTCGCTGCGCGAAGATGACCGGCCCGGGTGAGCTGAGCTTGACGCCAATGGCAATGGCCAGCATCAGCGGCGAGATCAGCACCAGGATCAGGCTGGCCAGCAGCACATCGCTCAGCCGCTTGACCAGGCGGTTGGTGCCGGTGAACGGGGTTTCGCAAATGCCCACCATGGGCATGCCACCCAAGTCCAGCAGCCGGCCCTGGATGATGCTGATGCCGAACACGTCGGGCACGAAGTAGATCGACGCGGTGGTGCCCTGCAAGTCTTCGAGCAGTTCGATGATGCGGGGCTGCGAGCCCAAGGCCAGCGAGATGAAGACATCTTTCACGCCATGGGCCCGGATATAGGGAGCAGCGTCCTTCAAGGTGCCCAGGTGGCGCTGGCCCACGTCAGCGTGCACGCGGCCATTGTTGCGGTCGTCGAAGAAGCCGGCAACGTCGATGCCCTGGACCACGCTCTGGCTGACCGAGCGCGCCACCTTCACCCCCAGCGCACCTGCGCCGATGACCACCGCCGTGCGCCGATTGGCCTTGTCGAGGCTGTTGCGGCGCAAGCCCAGGTAGCCCAGGCGCACCATCAGCAGTTGCAGCACGGGTGTGACCAGGACCCAGATGGTCAGCACGTCGACATCGAACAGGCCCAGGCTGCGCGTGCCATAGCCAAACGCGGCCAGGATGGCCAGCAAGGTCAGCCAGGAGCCCAGAACGCCGACCGCTGCCGAACTCAGCCGGTCGCCGAAGCGGTTCACGCCGGGCCAGGACAGCGCGACGACCAAAAAGCAAAGCGTCAGGTCGGCCCGGCCCACCGGTTCGTCGTACCAGGCCATGCCGGCCAGGTAGGTCAGCACGGTGATGGCAGGCTCAAGCACCGTGGCGATCAGGTTGGTGATCGATTGCGGTGCGGTACTGAAAAGCCTGGGGCTGCGGGTATCGGGCATTCTTTGATCAAAAGCGGTGGCGGGCCACATGAACCGCAGGCACCCAGGCGCCGGTGTCAAGACTTCGCCGAATAAAAGGGGTCACCGGCCGCAAGGCCAAAACAGCATTCTCGGCGAAATCGAAGCCCGACTTGAGCCCGTCGCCCTCAGCGGCGGGGGCGTTTGCCTACAATCCGCCACATGTTGCCAAACCTGAACGCTCTGCTGACACCTGCCTTGATGGACAGGCTGGTGCTGGTGGTCAACCATGTGCTGTTGCGTGAGCCGGTCGCCGTGGCGCGCCTGCTGCCGCACAAGGGCCGCGTGATGCGGCTTGAGCTGCTGAACCTGCCGCGCCTGCTGGCCTTGAGTCCGCCGCCACTGGCTTTCATCGTCACCCCGGCAGGCGGGGTGGAATGGTGTCGTGAGCCGGTTGACGCCGACCTGCGCGTTCGCGTGCAGGTTGGCAACCCGGCTGCATTGGCCATGCAGATGGCGGGCGGGCAGCTGCCGCCGCTGGAAATCGACGGTGATGCCCAGCTCGCCACCGACGTCGATTGGCTGCTGAAGAACCTGCGCTGGGAGGTGGCCGACGACCTGCAACGCCTGTTCGGCCCGGTGCTGGCGCACCAGCTCGGTCGGCTGGGCAACGGCTTGTCGCAGGGCTTGCAGGCCGCGCTGAAGCGGTTTGGCAACCCGGCCAGTGTCAGCACCCCGGCGCACCGCGCAGGCCAGTACTGAACGGGCCTGCGCCCGTTCTTCTCATCAGCCACGGGCCAGAGCGCTGCCATGGGTCATTTCTTCCGGCTGATCTACATCGGCTTCACGGTCCTGCGCTTCGGCCTGGACGAGGTGGCGCTGTCGCGCTTTCGCCAAGGCTGGGTGCGGGCCCTGGTGCGGGTGACGACCATGGGCCGGCGGCTGGACGCCCCGCGCGGTGCGCGGCTGCGAATGGCGCTGGAGAAGCTGGGACCGATCTTCGTCAAGTTCGGTCAGGTGCTGAGCACCCGGCGCGATCTGCTGCCGCTGGATGTGGCCGACGAGCTGGCCATGCTGCAGGACCGTGTGCCGCCATTTCCCAGCGCCCAGGCGGTGGCGATGGTCGAGAAGGCCTTTGGCCGACGCATCGACGAGATCTTCGACCGTTTCGACACCCAGCCGGTGGCCAGCGCGTCGATCGCCCAGGTCCATTTTGCGCAGCTGAAGAACGGCCGCGAGGTGGCCGTCAAGGTGCTGCGCCCGGGCATGCTCGAGGTGATCGAGCATGACCTGACGCTGATGCACACGCTGGCACGGCTGGTCGAGCGGGTGTGGACCGATGGCAAGCGGCTCAAGCCACGCGAGGTGGTGGCCGAGTTCGACGGCTACCTGCACGACGAGCTCGATCTGGTGCGCGAGGCCGCCAACGCGGCCCAGTTGCGCCGCAACATGCAAGGCCTGGAGCTGGTGCTGGTGCCCGAGATGGTCTGGGACCTGTGCACGCCCACCGTGCTGGTGATGGAGCGCATGTACGGCGTGCCCATCAGCCAGATCGGGCGGCTGCGCGAGGCCGGGGTGGACATCTCCAAGCTGGCCCGTGACGGGGTGACGATCTTTTTCACCCAGGTCTTTCGGGACGGCTTTTTCCACGCCGACATGCACCCCGGCAACATCCAGGTCTCGATCGACCCGCGCACTTTCGGCCGCTACATCGCGCTGGACTTCGGCATCGTCGGCACCCTGACCGACTGGGACAAGGAATACCTGGCGCAGAACTTCCTGGCCTTTTTCCAGCGTGATTACAAGCGCGTGGCCGAGCTGCATGTGGAAAGCGGCTGGGTGCCGGCCAACACCCGGGTCGATGCGCTGGAGAGCGCCATCCGCGCCGTCTGTGAGCCGCATTTCGACCGGCCTCTGAAGGACATCTCGCTGGGTGCGGTGCTGATGCGTCTGTTCCAGACCTCGCGCCGCTTCAATGTCGAGATCCAGCCCCAGCTGGTGCTTTTGCAGAAGACCTTGCTCAACATCGAGGGTCTGGGCCGCCAGCTCGACCCCGAACTGGACCTGTGGAGCACGGCCAAGCCCTTTCTGGAGTCGTGGATGAACCGCCAGGTCGGCTGGGCCGGCCTGGTCGAACGCCTGCAGCGCGAGGCGCCACGCTATGCACAGCTTCTGCCCGAACTGCCGCGTCTGGTGCACCAGGCCTTGCACCGGCGCCGTGGCGCCGACCCGGCCACGCTGGCCCTGCTGGCCGAGCAGCGGCGCACCAACCGCTTGCTGCAGGTGCTGGTCTACGGCGCGGTCGGCTTCGTCGGCGGGGCCATCGCGATGCAGTGGCTGATGCACTGGCGCATTGCCTGATCTTTCGTCCTGGCGCCTGCAGCACTTCACCACCAAATCCTGCTCAACCAGCGCTCAGGCGCAGGCCAGAAAGGCCCACCATGTTGCTGACCCTGGTCATCTTCTACCTGCTGATCACCATCGCGATCGGCCTGTGGGCGGCCCAACGGGTGAAGACCACAGCCGACTTCGCCATCGCCGGGCGCAGGCTGCCGCTGGTGATGATCGTCACCACCACCTTTGCGACCTGGTTTGGTGCCGAGACGGTGCTGGGCATTCCGGCCAAGTTCGTGCAGTCCGGCCTGAACGGGGTGGTCGAAGACCCGTTTGGTGCCGGCAGCTGCCTGATCCTGGTCGGCATCTTTTTTGCTGCGCGGCTGTACCGCATGTCGCTGCTGACCATCAGCGACTACTACCGCGAGCGCTACGGCCGGGGCATCGAGGTGGTGTGCTCGTTGATCATCATCCTGAGCTACCTGGGCTGGGTCTCGGCCCAGGTCACCGCGCTGGGCCTGGTGTTCAACCTGCTCTCGGGCGGGTCCATCAGCGTGCCCGTGGGCATGGTGCTGGGCACGGCGTCGATCCTGGCCTACACCTTGTTCGGCGGCATGTGGTCGGTGGCGGTGACCGACTTCATCCAGATGATCATCCTGGTCACCGGCCTGGCGGTGATTGCCTGGTTCGCCGCCGGGCTGGCCGGTGGCGCCGACAAGGTCATGGCGCTGGCCAGCAGCCAGGACATGTTCCGCTTCCTGCCCGAGCCCAGCTTTAAGGACATCGCCTTTTTCATCGCGGCGGCGATGACCATGATGCTCGGCTCGATTCCGCAGCAGGACGTGTTCCAGCGCGTGATGTCGGCCAGGGACGAGTCGGCCGCCACCAAGGGCCCGGTCATCGGCGGCCTGGCCTACATCCTGTTTGCCTTCGTGCCGATGTTCATCGTCACCAGCGCGCTGATCATCATGCCCGACACCGCTGCCGCACTGATCAAGCAGGACCCGCAGCGCGTGATCCCCACGCTGGTGATGGAACGGATGCCGTTCGTGATGCAGGTGGTGTTTTTCGGCGCGTTGCTGTCGGCGCTGAAGAGCACCGCGTCGGCCACGCTGCTGGCACCGTCGGTGACCTTCGTCGAGAACATCTGGCGCCAATGGCATCCGCGTGGCAGCGACCAGCAGGAACTGCGCGCAATGCGCGTGGCGGTGCTGCTGTTCAGCATCTGCGTCTGCGGCTACGCCATTGCCTTGCAGGGCACCCCGATCTACGACATGGTCTCCGGCGCCTACCAGGTCACGCTGGTCGGCGCCTTCGTGCCACTGGTGTTCGGCCTGTACTGGCCCCGCGCCACGACCCAGGGCGCGGTGTTTGCCATCGTGCTGGGCATCACCGGCTGGTTGATGCTGCTGCTGACGCCGGCGGGCGCGGCTTTTCCGGCCCAGTTGGCGGGTTTTGGCATGTCGGTGCTGGGCATGCTGATCGGCTCGCTGGGCCCGCAGGCGTTGAAGAACCGGCAGGGCTCGCACCATCGGCTGGCCGGCGTCAAGGCCTGAAGGGCGTCGCCTGCTTCATGCTCGTTCGGCCTGCGCCGCTATAATCATTGGCTTTGCGTCGAAGGTTCAGCCCATGCCAATCTACGCCTACCGCTGTAGCGCCTGCGGCCACGCGAAAGACGTGTTGCAGAAGATGTCCGACCCCTTGCTGGTGACCTGCCCGGCTTGCAGTGAGCCCACGTTCACCAAGCAGGTCACGGCTGCGGGCTTCCAGCTCAAGGGCTCGGGCTGGTACGTCACCGACTTCCGGGGCGGTGATACGGGCAAGAAGGGCGACGCCGACAAGGCCAGCGATGACGGCGCCAAGGCCCCGGCTGACGCGGCCGCGGCCAAGCCCGATTCGTCCAAGGCTGAGGCGGCAGCACCCGCAGCCGCAACCGCAGCGCCAACCGCGCCACCGCCCTCATCAGCACCCGCGCCTGTGGCGGCCAAGCCGTCGGCAGGCCCGCCTTCGAGCTCGACCTGAGCGCGGCACCAACCCCCTACTGACGAGCACAGCGCGTGAGAAAGTACATCATTGCCGGCCTCCTGGTCTGGCTGCCACTGGCCATCACCATCTGGGTGCTGCTGTGGCTGTCAGGGCTGATGGATGGCATGTTCTCCTGGCTGTTGTCGGTGGGTCAGGCGGTGTTGCCGGCCGGAGCCGACGCCTCGATCGAGCGTCTGCGCCGCATGCCCGGTCTGGGCGTGCTGGTGATGGTGGCCGCGCTGCTGGGCACCGGCGTGTTCGTCACCAATATCTTCGGCCAGTGGTGGCTGCGGCAGTGGCACCGCTTCATGTCGCGCATCCCGATCGTCAAGTCGATCTACAACTCGGTGCGCCAGGTCTCGGACACGCTGTTCTCGAGCAGCGGCAATGCCTTCCGCGAGGCGGTGCTGGTGCAGTACCCGCACCAGGGCTCCTGGACCATTGCCTTCGTCACCGGCAAGCCCAGCGGCGAGGTTGCGGCCAGGCTTGAAGGCGAGCACATCAGTCTGTATGTGCCGACCACGCCGAACCCGACCTCTGGCTTCTTTCTGATGGTGCCGCGCAGCCATGTGCGGCCGCTGCAGATGAGCGTGGACGAGGCGCTCAAGCACATCATTTCAATGGGTGTGGTGCCACCCCGGCCACCCCGGCCGCCGCTGGCCACGGCCGCGGCTGTGCCTGCGGCTGGTACGGTGGCTCCTGTGGCCGCTGCCGCTGTGGCAGCCGCACCGGCGCCGGCGGTCGGTCCGCACGCCACGGCCGAATCGCCTCGAAATTGACGGGGCCGGGGCGTCACGGCGCCAACCCCGGCTCCTGACGGGCATGGCCCTGTCCTGCGGCGCCAACGCTCAGTTTCCCGGCGGCGCGCCGCCCGGCCCCATCGGGCCAACCACAAAGATTTTGGAGTCTTGCCATGCGTACCACCTACTGCGGCCTGGTCAGCGATGCCCTCATGGGCCAGACCGTCACCCTGATGGGCTGGGCCCACCGCCGCCGCGACCACGGCGGCGTGATCTTCATCGACCTGCGCGACCGTGAAGGCCTGGTCCAGATCGTCTGCGACCCCGACCGGCCCGAGATGTTTGCCACTGCCGAGGCCGTGCGCGGCGAGTACTGCCTGAAGGTCGTGGGCAAGGTGCGCGCGCGACCGGCCGGCACCGACAACGCCAACCTGGTCAGCGGCAAGATCGAGGTGCTGGCGACCGAACTGGTGGTGCTCAACGAGAGCGTGACGCCGGCTTTCCAGCTCGACGACGACAACCTGTCCGAGACCGTTCGCCTGACGCACCGCGTGCTCGACCTGCGCCGCCCGGCGATGCAGAAGAACATGATGCTGCGCTACCGCGTGGCGATCGAGGTGCGCAAGTTCCTCGACGAGCAGGGCTTCATCGACATCGAAACGCCGATGCTGACCAAGAGCACGCCCGAAGGCGCGCGCGACTACCTGGTGCCCAGCCGCGTGCACGACGGCGCATTCTTTGCGCTGCCGCAAAGCCCGCAGCTGTTCAAGCAGTTGCTGATGGTGGCCGGCTTCGACCGCTACTACCAGATCGTCAAATGCTTCCGCGACGAAGACCTGCGCGCAGACCGCCAGCCCGAGTTCTCGCTGATCGACATCGAGACCTCGTTCCTGGGCGAGGAAGAGATTCGTGCCATCACCGAGGCCATGATCCGCACCGTGTTCCGCAAGACCTTGGGCGTGGAATTGCCGGTGTATGAGGAAATGACCTACGCCGAGGCCATGCACCGCTACGGCTCGGACAAGCCCGACCTGCGGGTGAAGATGGAGTTCACCGAGCTGACGGCGCAGATGCGCGATGTCGACTTCAAGGTCTTCTCCGGCCCGGCCACCACGCCTGGCGGCCGCGTGGCCGCGCTGCGCGTGCCCGGCGGCGCCGAGATGAGCCGGGGCGAGATCGACGCCTACACCGAGTTCGTCAAGATCTACGGCGCACGCGGTCTGGCCTGGATCAAGGTCAACGACGCCGGCCGTGGCCGCGACGGCCTGCAAAGCCCGATCGTCAAGAACCTGCACGACACGGCGGTGGCCGAGGTGCTGGCCCGCACCGGCGCATGCAGCGGCGACCTGATCTTCTTCGGCGCCGACAAGGCCAAGGTCGTCAACGACGCGCTGGGCGCGCTGCGCGTGAAGATCGGCCACAGCGAGTTCGGCCGCAGCCATGGCCTGTTCGAGGACAAGTGGGCGCCGCTGTGGGTGGTCGACTTTCCGATGTTCGAGCATGACGAGGAGGCCGACCGCTGGGTCGCGGTGCACCACCCGTTCACCGCGCCCAAAGACGGCCACGAGAACCTGATGGCCACCGACCCCGGAGCCTGCCTGTCCAAGGCCTATGACATGGTGCTCAACGGCTGGGAGATCGGCGGCGGCTCGGTGCGTATCCACAGGGCAGACGTTCAGGCCAAGGTCTTCGATGCGCTGAAGATCAACGCCGACGAGCAGCGCATCAAGTTTGGCTTCCTGCTCGACGCGCTGCAGTACGGCGCGCCGCCGCACGGCGGCCTGGCCTTCGGCCTTGACCGCATCGCCACGCTGATGACCGGCGCCGAGAGCATCCGCGACGTGATCGCCTTCCCGAAAACCCAGCGCGCGCAATGCCTGCTCACCGGCGCGCCCAGCCTGGTCGACGAGAAGCAGTTGCGTGAACTGCACATTCGGCTGCGCAGCAGCGGCGCGGCGGCCTGAGGGGCCGCCCGGGTCTGCCACTTCAGTCGCCGACCCGGCGGTGTTGCTGCTGCCGGCCAGCTTGGTATAACATTGGTTATAACCTCGCTGGAGAACCGTCATGCACGCCCTCAAGCTCACCCAGATCGGCAATTCGGTCGGCGTCATCCTGCCCAAGGAAGTGCTGGCACGGTTGAAGCTGGCCAAGGGCGACACCGTCTACGTCACCGACACCCCGGACGGCCTGGCGTTGACGCCGCTGGACCCTGGCTTTGAGCAGCAGCTTGAAGTGGGCCGCGAGTTCATGCGCGAATACCGCGACACCTTCCGCGCGTTGGCGAAATGAGCTGGCGCTGGGTTGACCAGCGCTTGTTGGTGCTGCTGCACGACGAAAGTCTGGCCATGCACGGCGGCGCGTCGGGTTTGCGTGATGCCGGGCTGCTGGAATCGGCGCTGGCCAGACCGCAGAATCTGTCGCTCGATGGCGAGCCCGACCTGGCTGACTTGGCGGCGTGCTATGCGCAGGGGCTGGCGCGCAACCATGCCTTCGTCGACGGCAACAAGCGGGCGGCGTTTCTGGCCGCCGGTTTGTTCCTGGGCCTGAACGGCCAACGCCTGGTGGCGTCGCAAGCCGAAGCCACGGTGATGGTCTTCGGCCTGGCCGCCAGCGACATCACCGAAGCCGAGTTTGCCGCCTGGCTGCGGCAAAACCTGCAGCCGCGCTGAGCTGCCCAACACCGGAAAGAAGCATGTCCGACATCGACGATCCCCGTCACGACCGTGAAGCCGGCGCGCGCGACGCGACGCTCGACACCACCCGCATCGACGACACCCGCATCGCGGCGGTGCGGGCCCTGGTCTCGCCCGCCGTGCTGCTGGAAGAACTGCCGGTCACCGCCGCCATCGAGGCGGTGGTGGAAGACAGCCGCCGCGCCATCAGCCAGGTGCTGCAGGGCCACGATGACCGGCTGGTGGTGGTGGTCGGGCCTTGTTCCATCCACGACCATGGCCAGGCCCTGCACTACGCGCAGCTGCTGCTGCGCCAGCGCCAGGCCCTGGCCGGTGAACTGATTGTGGTGATGCGGGTGTACTTCGAGAAGCCACGCACCACCGTGGGCTGGAAGGGCTACATCAACGACCCCCGGCTGGACGGCAGCTTTCGCATCAATGAAGGCCTGCGCCGGGCGCGTGAGCTGCTGCTGGCCATCAATGCCATCGGCCTGCCTGCTGGCACCGAATTTCTTGACCTGCTCAGCCCGCAGTACGTCAGCGACCTGGTGGCCTGGGGCGCCATTGGCGCGCGCACGACCGAGAGCCAGAGCCACCGCCAGCTGGCCTCGGGCCTGAGCTGCCCGGTGGGCTTCAAGAACGGCACCGACGGCGGCGTGCAGGTGGCCACCGACGCCTTGCAGGCCGCTGCCGCACCCCATGCCTTCATGGGCATGACCAAGATGGGTGTGGCCGCGATCTTCGAGACCCGGGGCAACCCCGACAGCCACGTGATTCTGCGCGGCGGGCGCGTGCCCAATTTTGATGCTGCCGCCGTGGCCGCCACCTGCGAGGCGCTGCACAAGGCCGGGCTGCCGGTACGGGTGATGGTGGACTGTTCACACGCCAACTCGGCCAAGCAGCACCGGCGGCAGATCGAGGTGGCGCGCGATGTGGCCGGCCAGGTTGCCGGCGGTGACAACAGAATCATCGGCCTGATGGTCGAAAGCCATCTTCATGAAGGCCGGCAAGAACTGCGTGACGCCGCCGCGTTGACGCCTGGCGTGTCGATCACCGACGCCTGCATCGGTTGGGACGACACCGTGCCCCTGCTGCAGGGCCTGGCCCAGGCCGTGCGCCAGCGCCGGGCTCAGGCCACCGCAGCATGAGCCCGACCTACAAGATTCCACAAAGCGTTCTGCTGGTCATCCACACGGCCGCGCTTGACGTGCTGCTGCTCGAACGCGCCGACCAGCCCGGCTTCTGGCAGAGCGTGACCGGGTCCAAGGACCGTGAAGACGAGTCCCTGGCCGAGACCTGCCGCCGTGAACTGGAAGAAGAAACCGGCATCCGGCTGGTTGACCTGCCGGCCAACGCGCTGCAGGACTGGGGGCTGCAGAACCTGTACGAGATCTACCCGGTCTGGCGCCGCCGCTATGCTCCTGGTGTGAGCCACAACACCGAGCATGTCTTCGGCCTGACCCTGCCCGCTGCGCTGCCCGTGCGGCTGAGCCAGCGTGAGCACCTGAACCAGGTCTGGCTGCCCTGGCGCACCGCCGCCGACCGCTGCTTTTCACCCAGCAACGCCGAGGCCGTGCTGCAACTGCCGCAGCGACTGGCCGGCGGTTCGGTCGGGATCATCGCTTGATGGCGCCCGAGTTCACCAACTCGCGCCACGAGGCTGTGCCGCCCAGCACCACGAAGGTGGCCGAACAGGTGCTGCGCGTGGCCACCTACAACATCCACAAGGGCGTGCGCGGCATGGGCCCGCGCAAGCGGCTGGAGATCCATAACCTGGGCCTGGGCATCGAGGCGCTGGACGCCGACCTGGTCTGCCTGCAAGAGGTGCGGCTGTACCACCAGCGCGACGCACTGCGCTTCGAGCAAACGCTGCTGGGCTGGCCCGAACAGGGCCAGGCCGATTTTCTGGCGCCCGAGGGCTACGAGGTGGCCTACCGCAGCAATGCGGTGACACGGGGCGGTGAACATGGCAATGCGCTGCTGTCGCGCTGGCCGTTGGGCGAGGTCGGCCATCACGACGTCAGCGACCACCGCTTCGAGCAGCGCGGCCTGCTGCATGTGCCGGTCTGGTGGCAGGGGGTGGAGGTGCATGTGGTGGTGGTGCATTTCGGCCTGATGCATTCCGGCCGCATGCGCCAGGTGGAACGGCTGGCGCACTGCATCGCCAGCGAAATCCCCGGGGACGCACCGATGTTCGTCGCCGGCGACTTCAACGACTGGGGCGAAAAGCTCGATGGCCCCATGACCGCGCTGGGCCTGACCCGCGCCCGCAGCGGCCCCGAGCGCCAGCAGCGCACCTTTCCCAGCCGGGTGCCGGTGTTTGCACTTGACCGGGTGTATTGCCGGGGCCTGCGTTGCGTGTCGTCGGCCGTGCCGCGGAACGCCGGTTGGGCGCGCATGTCCGACCACTTGCCGCTGCTGGTGGAGTTGCAGCTCGACTGACGCCCATGGCCCTGTCTGCGCCTGAACCCTTGGCCCCCGGCATGCAGGGGCAGCCACATCGGCCACTGGCCAAGTTCAGCGGGGGCAACCGGGTCGCGCTGCTCGAAGGCGGCGATGAGTTGTTTCCGGCCATGTTGCGGGCCATTGCCGGCGCTCACCGGCAGATCTGGCTCGCCACCTACATCTTTCATGATGACGACGCCGGGCAGCGGCTGGCCGAGGCACTGGCCGCTGCGGCCCGGCGCGGGGTGTGGGTCGGCGTGGTGGTTGACGGCTTTGGCAGCAAGTCCAGTCTGCCCCGGTTGCACCATTGGCTGGATGAGGCAGGCGTCAACCTGGTTGTCTTCCGCCCGGTCGACCGCTGGTGGCAGCTGCTCAATCCTGGCCAGTTGCGTCGCCTGCACCACAAACTGTGCGTGGTGGATGGGCAATGGGGCACCGTCGGTGGCATCAACCTGATCGACGATCGCAACGACCTGAACCATGGCATCAGCGACGCGCCTCGGCTGGACTTTGCGGTCGAGGTCAGCGGGCCCGTCGTTGAACTGGTGGAACACACCGCCCGAGCGCTGTGGAGCCGGGCCTCGCTGGGCGCCGATTGGCGCGACGAGGTCAGCCAGCTGGTGCGCGGCGCCGAGCCGCTGGCGCGCGCCAAACGGGTCCTGAGTCGGCTGCGCCTGCCCAGCAGCGACGACCAAACCGACCTGGCCGAGGACAGCGGCGCCGCCCCCATGCGCGCCACCCTGCTGGTGCGCGACAACCTGCGTCAGCGCCGCGCCATCGAGCAGGCCTATGTGCAGGCCATCGCCCAGGCCCGCCATCGGGTGGAGATCATCTGCCCCTACTTCTACCCCGGCCGCGTCTTCCGGCGTGCGCTGCGCCGTGCCGCCCAGCGGGGCGTGAAGGTACGGCTGCTGCTGCAGGGCAAGGCCGACTACCGCTTTGCGGCACTGGCCGCGCAGGTGCTGTATGACGAAATGCTGCGCAGCGGCGTGCGGGTGTTCGAGTACACCCCAGCCTTCCTGCATGCCAAGGTGGCGCTGGTCGATGGTCAATGGGCCACGGTGGGCAGTTCCAACATCGACCCGCTGTCGCTGCTGCTGAACCTGGAGGCCAATGTGGTGGTGCTGGACGAGACCTTCACCGCCGCGCTGGCACTTCGCTTCGAGGCCGCCGTGCAGGCCTCGCGCGAGGTGCTGCGGCCACCCGTGGGCAAGGGCTGGTGGTCGGTGCTGCGGCGCGGCTTTGTGGCCTGGGCGGCGTACTGGTTTCTCAGGCTGGCAGGCATCAACGGGAGGTACTGATTGGCTGCGCCGCTGACCGACCTGGTGGTGCTGCGGCCCGAAGGCCTGTACTGCCCGCCCGGTGACTTCTACATCGACCCCTGGCGTCCGGTGCCCAGGGCCGTGATCACCCATGCCCATGCCGACCATGCCCGTGCCGGCCATGGCCATGTGCTGGCCACGGCCATCAGTGAAGGCGTGCTGCGGGCCCGCCTGGGCACTGACCTGGCCTTGCAGGGCCTGGCCTATGGTGAGGCTGTGCTGCACCAGGGCGTGCGCATCAGCCTGCACCCGGCCGGCCATGTGCTGGGCTCGGCCCAGGTCCGGCTGGCCCATGACGGGCAGGTCTGGGTCGCTTCGGGCGACTACTTCGTCAGCGCCCACGACGAGCACAACCCGACCTGCGCCAGCTTCGAGCCCGTGCGCTGCGACTGCTTCATCACCGAGTCCACCTTCGGTCTGCCGGTCTACCGCTGGGCGCCACAGGCCGAGATTTTTGCGCAGATCAACGCCTGGTGGCAGGCCAATGCCCAACTCGGCCGGCCCAGCCTGCTGCTGGCCTACAGCTTTGGCAAGGCACAGCGTGTGCTGGCCGGTGTCGACGCGGGCATCGGTCCGATCTTTGTCCATGGCGCGGTGGCGCCCTTGAACCAGGCCTATGCCGCCGCCGGCGTGCACCTGCCGCCGACCCGCACGCTGACGCCGGCCGGTGCCCCGCAACCGCCGGCGTCCGAGTTGCGCCGGGCGCTGGTGGTGGCGCCGCCGGCAGCGCACGGCAGCGCCTGGGCGCGCCGCCTGGGTGCGTTCAGCGACGCCTTCGCCAGCGGCTGGATGCAGCTGCGTGGCGCCCGCCGCCGCCAGGGCGTGGACCGGGGCTTCGTGCTCAGCGACCATGCCGACTGGCCGGGCCTGCAGCGCGCCATCAGCGCCAGCGGCGCACAGCGCATCATCGTCACCCATGGCCAGGAGGCGGTGATGGTGCGCTGGCTGCGTGAACAAGGCCTGCAGGCGCAGTCCTTCCAGACCGAATATGGCCAGGATGATGGTGATGCCGGCGCACAGCCGTCCGCCTTGGGCACGGTCGGTTCCGAGGCAGAAGCCAGTGCGAGCGCCGACCAGCCCGACGCCGCGCCGTGAAGGACTTTGCCGCGCTGTACGCCGCGCTGGATGCGGCCACCGGCACCGACGCCAAGGTGGTCGCGCTGGTGGCCTACCTGCAACAGGCCGACGCCACCGACGCCGCCTGGGGCGTGTACCTGCTGGCCGGTGGCCGGCCACCGCGGGCTGTGCCACGCGCGGTGATGCTGGCCGCAGCCACCGAGGCCGCAGGCCTGCCCGACTGGCTGTTCGACCTCAGCTACCAGGCGGTGGGCGACCTGTCCGAAACCATTGCCCATCTGCTGCCGCCGGCGCCCGCACACAGTGCGCCAGGCCTGGCGCTGTGGATGAACCAGCGCCTGCCTGCACTGCGCACCCAGGCGCCTGACCAACAACGCGCCACGCTGCAGCGGTGGTGGGCCGAGCTGGGCAGCGCCGAGCGCTTCTTGCTGGGCAAGCTCATCGGTGGTGGCTTTCGCGTTGGCGTCAGCCGCCTGCTGGTGCAGCGTGCGCTGGCGCAGCACGCTCAGTTGCCGCCAGCGCTGGTGGCGCAGCGCATGATGGGCTACACCCAGGCCCGGCACCGGCCAGATGCGGCGGCATTGGCTGCACTGCTTGCGCCAGATGACGGCGCGGCCGGCGCGCCCACCTCACCCGGCCAGCCCTATCCGTTCTACCTGGCCCATGCGCTGAACCTGGCCAGCGCCATGCCATCGGCGCTGCAGGACCAGCTCGGTCCGGTGGACGACTGGCAAGCCGAGTGGAAATACGACGGCATGCGTGCTCAACTGGTGCGTCGTGCTGGCGGCACCTGGTTGTGGTCGCGTGGTGAGGAACTGCTGGCGGGGCGCTTTCCCGAGGTCGAGGCCTTGGCCATGGCACTGCCCGATGGCACGGTGCTGGACGGTGAGCTGCTGGTCTGGTTGCCCGGGCAGGCCGAGCCGGCAGCCTTTGCGCTGCTGCAGCAGCGCATCAACCGCAAGTCGCTGTCGACGGCGTTGTTGTCGACGGCGCCGGTGGTCTTCGTCGCCTACGACCTGTTGGAACTGGCTGGCGCTGACCAGCGCGCGTTGCCTCAGCAGCAGCGCCGCCAGTTGCTCCAGACCTTGCTGGACGGCAGGCCGTGGCGGCTGTCACCCCTGCTGCAGGCCCGCAGCTGGGACGACTTGGCAGTGCAGCGTGAGCGCAGCCGCGCCCTGGGTGTTGAAGGGCTGATGCTCAAACACCGCCGGGCGCCTTACGGATTGGGCCGAACCAAGACGCCCGGCCTGGCCCAGGGCGGGTGGTGGAAGTGGAAGGTGGCGCCGATGCGGGTCGACGGCGTGCTGCTCTACGCCCAGGCCGGACATGGACGGCGGGCCGGGCTCTACACCGACTACACCTTCGCCGTCTGGAACCGCAGGCCGCATGACGCGGCCGAAGCGCAGGCAGTGGTCGACGCCATCGTCCGGCGCGAGCCACCGGCGGCAGACGGCCTGCAGTTGGTGGCTTTCACCAAGGCCTACTCAGGGCTCAGCGACGCCGAATTCACGCAGGTCGACCAGCTCATACGCCGCAGCACGCTGGAACGATTTGGCCCGGTTCGCAGCCTCAAGCCCAGCCTGTTGCTGGAGATCGGGTTCGAGGGCATCCAGCTCAGTGCGCGGCACAAAAGCGGCCTGGCACTGCGCTTTCCGCGCATGCTCAGGCTGCGCCCGGACAAACCCCTGCATGAGGGGGATACGCTGGAGAGCTTGCGCGCGATGATCAAACCGTGACGCATGGGCTGCCGCTTCGCGTCATCCGAGTCGGCATCAGATGCTGAAAAAAGCCCGTCCCCAAGGGACTTTCCCGTAGTAGGCTGACTCTTGTGGTGACTATGATGGCTGGGTATGTTCACTTATAGCATTTGCCAATCCGATCCGATCCCCTCGGTTCCGGCTTGGTCAAGCACCAGAGTCGAGTTGTGAAGTCCAGCACCATATTCGCCGCCTCGCTTCGCTGGCGGCCCCAGGCCGGCAGCATGCTGGTGCAGAACCCGCGCATCGACCTGCTGCCGGATGGCCATCCCGGACCCCGTCGTTTCAAGATCAAGACAGCCGAGTCCGGTGACCGCCGCGGCCTGATCGACAGCCTGCTGAAGTCTCGCTATGGCTTTCGAGGCTACAACCAGGTTTCGCTGCCGACCGACCAGTCGGTGCACCGATTCACCTTGGTGGCGATCGAAGACGACGAGACCATCGGCACCATCACCGTTGCCTTTGACGGCCCATTGGGGCTGAGTGCGGAGACGGCTTTCAGGCCCGAAGTGCAGGCCTTGCGTGACCAGAACCGCCGGGTGTGCGAGTTCACCAAGCTGGCCATCGACCCGACCATCGGCACCAAGCGGGTGCTGGCGGCGCTGTTTCATGTGGCGCACATCGTGGCCCACCGCCTGCGCGGCTTCGACACCCTGCTGATCGAGGTCAACCCACGCCATGCGCGCTATTACGAACGAATGCTGGGCTGCCAGGTGCTGGCGCCCGAGCGGCACAACCCCACAGTCAATGCGCCTGCGGTGCTGCTCAAGGCTGACTTCTCCTACATCATGAAGCAGATCGGTGAGTTCGGCGGTCAGCCTGAACGTGCAGCGGGTGAACGCTCGCTCTACCCATTTGCCTTCACGCTGGCCGAGGAAGCCGCCATCATCAGCCGCATGAAGGCGCGGCAGCTGGCGCTGCAGTCCCGCCAGGCAGACGGCGGGCCCGCCACCGTGACGCCGTCCGAGTTTCCGGGCAGCGATCTGATCACCTGAGCACGGGGCCGGCTGCGCGGGCGATTGGGCGGCATTGCGCCCGCATTGCCAGCGATGCGGGGCAGGGCCAGGCAGTGATACTCGAGCCCATGTGTCGCTGTCAATTTCGCCTCTCTTCGGCCCTGCTGCCATGTTGCCGCTGCTGAACCTGCTGGCTGCCATCGCGCTGCTGGTGTGGGGCACGCAGATTGTTCGCACCGGCATCCTGAGGGTGTTTGGCGAAAGTCTGCGGCAGGTGCTGGCCAGCAGCATGGACACCCGGGCCAAGGCCCTGATTGGCGGCCTGGGCGTGACCAGCCTGGTCCAGTCCAGCACCGCAACCTGCCTGATCGTGTCGTCCTTTCTCGGCCGGCAGCTGGTGCCGCTGGGCGCGGCGCTGGTGGTCATGCTGGGGGCCGACATCGGCACCAGCCTGATGGCGGTGCTGTTCTCTTTCGACCTGTCATGGCTCTCGCCACTGCTGATCGTGGCCGGCGTGGTGCTGTTCGTCACCCGCGAAAAGTCCAACGCCGGTCGTCTCGGTCGGGTCGCCATCGGCCTGGGCCTGATGTTGATGGCGCTGCAGTTGATCTCGGCCACGACGCGGCCGCTGACCGAGGCACCCTTGGTGCGGGCCATGCTGGCGGCCCTGCCCAACGAGGTGATGCTGGAGGTTCTGGTGGGCGCGGTGCTGGTGGTGGCGGCTTATTCCAGCCTGGCCATCGTGCTGCTGATCGCCACGCTGGCGGCAGCGGGCATCATTCCGGTGGCCGTGGCGCTGGGTCTGGTGCTGGGCGCCAACCTGGGCAGTGGCCTGCTGGCGGCGATCACCACCGCGCGGGCACCGGTGGCCGAACGCCGATTGCCGCTGGGCAACCTGTTGTTCAAGCTGCTGGGCTGCGCGCTGGCAGCGCCGCTGTTGCCGCTGGCCTTGCCGCATCTGCAGACCTGGCTGCCGTCCGTGCACCAGCAGGTGGTGGTGTTCCACCTGACCTTCAATGTGGCGCTCGCAGCGCTGTTTCTGGGTCCATCGGCGGCCTTTGCCAGGCTGTTGCTGGCCTGGCTGAAAGAACCACCGATGGCCGCCAACCAGCGGCCACACCACCTCGACCCCACGGCCCTGGCCACACCGTCACTGGCCATCAGCTGTGCCGCGCGTGAGGCGCTGCACCAGGCCGATGTGGTCGAGACCATGCTGCGCGGCATGCTGCCGGTGCTGCGAGGCAATGACCTGGCACTGGCCGAGCAGCTGCGCCGCATGGACGACGAGGTGGACACGCTGTACACCACCATCAAGCTCTACCTGACCCAGATTTCACGCGAGGCCTTGTCCGAGCGTGAGAGCCGGCGCTGGACCGACGTGGTCTCGTTCACCATCAACATGGAGCAGATCGGCGACATCATCGAGCGCGTGCTGCAGAACATCGAGGACAAGAAGATTCGACCCGCGCGGCGTTTCAGCGACGCCGGCATGGCCGAGGTCTGCCACCTGCACGAGCGCCTGCTGTCCAATCTGCGACTGGGCATGAGCGTGTTTCTGGACGGCCATGTGCGCGACGCGCGCCGCTTGCTGGAAGAAAAGGCGGCCTTCCGCGACCTGGAACACGACTACGCCGCCAGCCACATCGCCCGGTTGCGGGACAACACCGCACAAAGCATCGAGACCAGCTCGCTGCACCTGGACCTGATCAGCGAGTTGAAGCGCATCAACTCGCACATCTGCTCCATCGCCTACCCGATCCTGGAATCGGCCGGCGCGCTGACGCAAACCCGCATTCGCCACAGCGTGCTGGCGCCACTGGACGGCGAAGCCGGCGACTGAGCCAGGCCTGAAGTCCGCCGCGACGCGCCGTGGTTCAGGCTCAGCGACGCTGCACTTCCATCACCCCATGCCGGGTGGCGCTGGTGTAGGCGTCCTCATGCCGCGAGGCCAGCCACAGCAGAAGCTGCGGTGCCTGCCAGGCCAGACCACGCCGGAACAGCACACCCGCGGCAACCAGCGCGCCGCCCACCCAGGGCCAGCCCACCAGCGCCAACGCCACGCCCGGGCCGATCAACGCCAGCGCGACCGGCGTGGCACGCGCCCGGTGGGCCATGAAGCGCCGCGCCAGGTCGGGGTTGACCACGACATGAAAGCGTCCGCGCGGCAGGCCTTGGCGGAACTCGTCGAAGCTGATGTATTCAGCCAGCCCTTCGTCCGCGGCCTGGCCAGTCTTTCCGGCCGCCATGCCTTATTTGCCGCAGCCCAGCGCCTTGATGCGGTCGTAGGCTGCCTTGGCCCGCACCAGGCCGTAACCGTATTTGGTGTCGCGGCCAGCCGCGCCCAAGTCTTCGGCGCTGTTGTTCAGGCTGGTGCGCAGCTGTCCGGCGCTGCAGCTCGGAAAGTAGCTCCAGACCAGGGCGGCCACCGCCGAGACATGGGGCGTGGCCATCGAGGTGCCGTCATAGAAGGCGTAGTTGGCGGCGCTGACCGCCAGGCTGGCGGCCTGACCCAGCTGCAACTTCAGCTGCGCGCCTTCGGTGTCAGAGGCAGTGACCGACGGGATGCTGGTGACCGTGGTGCCCAGCGTGCCGCCATAGCCACCGGCCAGGTTGTTGTAGACCACCGCACCGACGCCGCCCGAGTTCTGGCAGTTCAGCACCTTGGTCGCGAAGTCGTAGCTGCCGCGCTGGATCAGGCAAATCTTGCCGGCCATCGCGGTGTTGACTGCCCCGCCCAGGCCGAAGTCGGCCAGCGGCGCGCTGGCACTGAGCCGGGGCGAGCCGTCCATGCCGCCGGGTGCGTACACGCTGCTGCCCACGCTCAGGCTGGACGATGAACCGGCGCCGGGTGGCACGGTGGACAGCACGTTCACGCCCGGCGCGGCGAGCTCGACCTTGCTGTTGTACTGCGAGAAGCTGGCCCACAGCCTGGCTTCGTCGATCGCGGCCACCGACACCACGCTGCTGTAGCCCGCCGGGTAGGACAGCGCGGTCGTGCCGGCATTGCCTGCGGCAGCGATCGACAGGATGCCCTTGGCGGCCAGGCTGTCGAAGGCACGCTGCTCGGTCTTGTTCGACCGGCTGCCGCCCAGCGACATGCTGATCACGTTGGCGCCGGCGGCGGCGCATTTATTGGCCGCCGTGGCCAGGGTGGACGAGTAGGCCCAGGCGTCGGCGCCGAAGACCTTGACGATGTGCAGCTTGATCTGGCGGTTGGCGTTGACGCCCACCACACCGATACCGGCGTTGTTGACCGCCGCGATGGTGCCCGCCACATGGGTGCCATGGTGGTTCTCGTCGGTGTACCACCAGCCGGTGCCGCTGTCGTACTCGCCGGTCATGCTGTTGCCGGCCAGGTCTTCATGCGTGGCGGCCACACCCGAATCGATGATGCAGAGCTTGCGGTTGGCGGCATAGGTGTCGGGCAACTGGTCGGCCTGCACCAGCTTGATGCCGTAGGGCACCTGCTGGCCCAGCGCATAGGGTGCGCCGGTCGATGCCGAACTGCCGCCTAGCGGGTAGCGCTTGACGTCTTCCTCGATGTAGTCGACATGCGGGTTGTTCTGCAGTGCCTTGAGCGCAGCGGCGGGCAGGTCGGCCGAGACCGCGTCCTGGCCCTGCACCTCATGGCGCAGCAGGCCCCGCGCCTGCGTCAGCGCCTGGCGTCCGGCGTGGCCCTTGCCAGCCTTGAAGGCCACGATGTAGCGCGCGCCGTCGTCGGCGGCCGAAGCCGGGCTGGCGCCGAGCAGCAGGCCCAGGGCCAGTGACAGGGCGGTGAGTGACAAGCGACGGCGATACCGGTGCAGAGCGGGGGCGGCATGGCGCATGGTGAGGACCTTCAAGGGTTGGGCGCGTGGCAACGCGCAGTGATGCCAACGGTGGCCGCCGGCAGACCGCGCAGCCTACCTCAGTCACCGCGCTGCGGGGGGCGCGAATGAGCCAGGGAATCCCCCTGTTCAGGCGGCCGGACCGGCGCGGCAGACCGCCTGCCGCGCCGGTCCGTGAATGAATGCCTCCGGGCTGGTGCCTCCGGCAGGAATCGAACCTGCATCTAGCGCTTAGGAGGCGCTCGTTCTATCCATTGAACTACGGCGGCGGAGGCGCAGCAGCGGGGACTGCTGCCGAGGCCGAATTCTCGCATGCGACGCCCGGTCGGCTTACCAGCGCCAGGACCAGATCGCGTCCAGCGCGGTGTCGCTGCCCGACTGCGCGCGCAGCGTGAAACGCTGGGCCACCTTGTAGATCAGCTGCCAGGTGCCGGTGGTGGCGTTGACACTGCGCTCGTAGCCCACGTACCAGCGCTGCGACAACTGCTTGCCCAGCGTGACCACGGTGTCGCGGCTGTCGCCGTCGCTCTGGCGGACCGAGAAGTCGGTCAAACCCAGCGCGCCGGTGAGCTTGTCGATGGCGCCGGGCTGGTCGCCGGCCAGCACCGCCAGCGCCGCGCTTTGCAGCAAGGCGGTGTCGCCGCTGCCCAGGCTGGACGGGGCCCGGCCCATGACCAGCCAGGACAGCTTGTCGAATTCGCTCATGTCGGGTTCGCTGTAGAGCCTGACGCGCGGCGCGGTGGCGCTGCCGGTGACGGTGACACCGACGACGGTGTCGATGTCGGTGCGCAGCGCCTTGATGTTCATGCGCGGGTTGTCCAGCGGGCCGATGAAGTCGATCTCGCCGGTGCGAATGGCCATCTTCTGGCCATAGGCAGCGAACTTGCCGTCTTCAAGGCGGATGGTGCCGTTCAGCGCCAGCCGGCCACCCGGCGTGCTGGCCAACAGCTTGCCGCGCAGACCGGTGTCGATGCCATGGCCACGCAGGCGCAGGCGCTCGCCCAGGTCGATGCGCAGGCTCACATTGGCCTGGCGCAGCGGCTTGGGTGTGGCCACTGCCGGGCTGTCTGCGGCGGACTTGAGCACCACCACGCCGCCCCGGCGCACCGTGACGTCGTCGTCCAGTGACGGTGCGTCGCCTCGGCTGATGTCGAACAGGCCTTCGTCGACCCGCAGGTCGCCGTCCACACGCAGGCTGTAGGCATTGAGCTGCACCTCGGCCTGGCCGCTGGCCACCAGCCGGCGGTCGATGCGGCCCAGCAGGCGGAACTTGTCGACCTTCAATTGCAGCTGCGCGCTGGGCGCGGCGCCCAGCAGTGCGCCGCCGCTCAGGCTGAGCGTGCCGTCGCCGCCCTTGAAGACGAAGCGTTCGATGCTGGCCTTGTCGCCCGACAGGGTGATGGCCAGCTCACCCTCGCTCAGGTTCACGCCCTGCAGCAGGTTGCGCGCGCCGATACCGCTGCCGCGCATCTCGCCGCTGAACTCGGGCGCGCTCAGCGTGCCGCCCACAGCCGCGCTGGTGCGCACCTGACCGGCGAGCCGCCAGCCCGGTGGCACCCAGGCACTCCAGACGCCGATGTTGGCCACCCGCGCCTCCAGCGTGCCCGACAGCGGTGTGCCGGCGCTGGGGAAGCGTTCACCCGGGGCGGTGCGCAGCACCTGCGCGCCGGCCACCTGGCCCAGGCGTTCACCGGCCAGGCCCTGCGCAAACTGCCACACGCCGTCATGGGCGCCGAGCACCAGTCGCAGGTCGCTCAGGCCCAGCGACAAGGTCTCGCCCAGGTCGTCGGTCAGGCTCAGGTCGCCGCCACGGCGCTCGAGCACGATGTCGGCGTCGACCTTGTCGGCGCTGCGGATGTCGATGCGCCCGCCCAAGCTGAGCTTGCCGCCCCAGCCGGTGCCGGGCTGCAACCGGGCCAGCAGCGCGGCGACGTCGATGGTCTCCAGCTGGGCCTCGACGTTCAGTCTGGCTGCAGCACCTGGCGCCGCAGCCTGCCAGTCCAGAACGGTCCAGGTCAGGGCCGTGCTCAGCAGTTCCAGCCGACCGGGCTCTGCGCGCAGGGCGGTGGGCTGGAACTGGCCGTTCAAGCTCAGTTCCAGCAGCGGCGTGCGGGCCAGCATCCAGGGCCCGGCGGCCGCAGCGGCGGCGGCGGGCACCGAGGCCTTGCCTGCAGCGGGCGCCGCCTTGGCCGCTGCAGCCGTGGCCGTCGCGGTGCTGGTCGCCAGGCGTGCACCGGTCTGCAACTGCAGGTTCTGCACCTGCCAGCGGCCACCGCCGCCGGCCTCGGGCAGCCAGCCGCCGCTGGTGGCCAGGTCGACGCGGGTGCCGGTGCCCAGCGGGCCCAGCAGGTTCTCGGCCCAGGCCGGCGGTCGCACCGGACTGTCGGCCCGCAGCGTGATCTGGTGCTGGCGCGGAGTGCCGGTCATGCGCGCATTGATCGCGTCCAGGTGCCGGGCGGGGTGGGCGGCCGCGCCCGCCGCGCCCGGCCTGGGCGGCAGGCCCAGGCCGGTGGCGTCGAGCGACACGTTCAGGGGCCCGTCCAGGTCGCTGCCACCCTGCCAGACCAGGTTGGCCTGCTGCAGCCGGGCGTCGGCGCTGGCCAGGCCCTGGATGCGCAACTGGCCCTGGCTCTTGAGCTGTGGCCAGCGGCCGTCGACCACGGCTTCGCCACTGAGCGCCCCGGCACTGGGCCAATGCGCACTGGCGCCGGGGACGATGTCGTCGATCAATCGGGCCAGCGGCGCCAATGCCGCCAATGCGGGCATCTGCAGTGCCAGCTGAGCCCGGTCGTCGGCCTGGGCCCTGGACAAGCGCTTGTCGAGCTGGCCCTTCAGGCTGATCTGGTTGCCGGCGATGCGGGCGCTGATGTCGGCGTCAAGCACCGCCGCACCGCTGCGCAGCGTCAGCGCGGCCTGCACGGGCAGGCCGGACAGCTGGCTGTTGTCCAGTTGCAGTTTGGCCTGGCCATCCAGTGCCCTGAGCAGTCGTTCGGCGGCATGCAGTCCGGTGGCGGGTGCTGCCCCTGTGGCGGCGGCCGTGCCGGTATTGAAGTGCATGTCCAGCGCCAGCTGGCCGTCCAGCCGGTGCGGCCCGCGTCGCCAGGCACTGCCGGGCGGGCCTGGCCACCAGGGCAGTGGGTTGAACTGCTTCAGCGCGACTTCGCCCTTGAGCGCCCAGCCGCTGGCGTCGGCCCGGATGTCGGCCCTGGCGGTGGCGCTGGCCTGGCCTGATGCGGCCTGGGCCGAGCGCAGCAGCAGGTGCCTGGCGCCGGCCTGGCCGTCGAGCTGCAACGTGACCGGCTGGCCGCTGCGGTCGGTGGTGCGGCCGGCGAGCTGGGCATCGAAGTCGAGCACCGGTTCGGCTTTCGCGCCGGACCTGGCCGGCAGCAGACCGGACGCGCGCAGCTTGATCGGGCCAGAAACAAGAATAGGCGCGGTGCGTTTGTCCAGCCGCTCGGGCAGCAGGTCTGTCAACTGCAGGTCCAGCGCCAGGTTCATGCCCTGCCACTGGCCCTTGCCGCGCACGCGGCCGGCGGGGCCGGCTTCGTCGCCCAGTTGCAGGTCGACCTTGTCCAGCGTCAGCCGGTCGGTCTGGTCGGGCTGGCCGGTGGCGGTGATGCTCAATTGGCGCAGCGGCAGCCGCCCGTTGTGCCAGGCACCGGGCAGGGCGTTGCTCAGGCTGGCCTGAACCTGGGCCGGTGCGTCCATGGCGCTGCTCTGGAGCCTGGCGCTGCCGCTCAAAGCGGTGCGCGGCAGCTGGGCCGAGATCGACGACAGGTCCAGCGCCTGGGTTGCCAGCTGCAGCGCCTGCAGTGGCCAGGCTTCAAACGGCGTCAGGCTGGCCTGCGCCGACAGCGCCGGCGCCTGGCCCTTGGCCGGCGCGGCGCCCTTGAGCTGCAGGTCAGCGGCCAGCTTGGCCAACGGGCCTTCGAGCGTGAGCCCGGCGTCCCAGGCTGGTTCGGCCGTGTGCCTGGCAGCGAGCCGGGCGCTGACCGGCAGTGGCGCGTCGCTGCCGATGCGCAGCCCGCCGCTGAGACTGGCCTGCTCGAACACCAGTTGAAGGTCGCGCAGCGCATGCTCGCCGCCTTCTTTGCCGCTGAGTTGCAGCGCGGCCTGAAGCCCGGTCACCGGCGGCAGCTTGTCGACCAGCAGTTCGGCCACGAACAGGCGATCGACCAGCACCGACACCGGCAGCCGCAGGCTGGTGGGCAGGGTGGGGGGTTTGTCGCCGGGCTTGCCGCTGGTCCAGCGCAGGCGCTGGATGCTGAGCTCGCTGAAATGCAGGTCGGCGGTCAGGCCCGGCAGCGGCCACAGCGTGAAACGCTTGCGCTGGCTGACCAGGCCGTCGATCTGCAGCCGGCCGACGTCATCGGGCAGCACCAGTTCCAGCGAGGCGATGCGCAGGTCGCCCTCGGCCAGCGTGCCCTGCACGCCCTTGGCGGTCAGGCCTGGCACCTGCTGCAGGCCCCAGGGCAGCGCCGTGGGGTGGTAGAAAACGGCGGTGATCAGTGCCGTGAGGGCCAGCAGCAGCAGGGCCAGCAGACCGAGCAGCCAGGGCCAGATCCGGCGGCGCCGCCTGGGCACGGGGACCGGGCTCGGCGGGTTCAGGCTGGCGTCGCCGGTCATCAGAAGGCCACGCCCACCGACAGGTGCAGGCGCAGTTTCTGCACCTCATCACCCCAGGCCAGGTCGGCGCGCAGCGGGCCGATCGGGCTGCGGTAGCGCACACCCACGCCCACACCCACGGCGGGCTTGAAGCTCGACCACTGGTTCACCGCCCGGCCGGCGTCGATGAACACCGCGCCCCAGAGTTCGGGCCGCGAGGCCATGATGGGCCGCGCAAGTTCGATGCTGGTGGTCAGCAGCATGTCCGCGCTGACGATGGCGCCTTTGGCGTCCAGCGGCGCCAGGCTGCGGAAGGCATAGCCCCGCACCGACTCGTCACCGCCGGCGCGGAAACCCAGCGCGTCGGGCACGCTCACGCCGTCGCGCTTGATGACCTGGCCCAGTTCGATGCGGGCCTGGCCGAACCAGGTCTTGCCCAGCGGCAGATAGCCCGTGAGGCGGCCGTACAGGCGCGCAAACGGCCCGTTGCCGCTGTCGCTGCGCGACACGCCGGCGCCGGACTGCAGCGTGGCGACCCAGCCCTTGGTCGGCAGCAACAGGCTGTCGAGATCGCGCCAGACGAGGTGCAGGTTGGCGCTGATCGCCTCGGCCGAGCTCACCCCCGAAAGGTCACTCTTGCGCGAGCGCAGCAGTTCGGCAAAGACCAGGCGGTCGATGCGCGGCGTGTCCTGCGTGCGGCCCAGGCGCAGGCGCTGCGACAGCACGGTGTCGGTCTCGCTGCGCAGGCGCTCCAACTGCACACCCAGCAGGTTGCGGTAGAAGCCGTCTTTCGGATGGGTCAGCAGGTCGCCCTGCCAGCTCTGGTGGTCGCGGCCCCATTCCAGCTTGTTGGTGGCGGTGACGGCATAGCCGAAGGGCCGGCGGTGGGTGTAGTCGAGCGTGGCGCGCGGGCCGGTGTTGGCCGAGATGCCCAGGCCCACGGTGGCCTGCTGAAGCGGAAGTTCTTTCAGTCGCACCTTGACCTCGGTGCTGTCGGGCTTGGCCGGGTCGGGCTCGAAGCTGACCAGCACCGATTCGAACAGGCCCACTTTCTGCAGCCGCTCCTGGTAGTCCAGCAGCAGCGCCTCGCTCAGCGCGGTGCCCGGGCCAAAACCGGCCAGCGCACGCACCGTGGCCGCGTCATGGAACTGCAGGCCGCCGATCAGCAGCTCGCCAGATTTGAACAAGGGCCCGCTGTCGGCGACGATGAACAGCCTGGCCAGGTGGGCCTCGGCGTCCACGTCGGCACTGCTGCCTGACAGCTTGGCCAGGGCGTAGCCAGCGCTGCGCAAACGCGTCAGCACCTGCTGCTTGCTGCTGGACCAGTCGGGGTTGCGGAAGGGCTTGCCCGGCTGCAGCGCGGCCGCAGCCGGCAAGGCGGTCAGCAGGTCCCTGGCGTCGGCGTTGCCCACCTCGGCCCGGCGGCTGACCTCGCCCTCGGTCTCGACCCGCAGGCTGTCGACCTGGGTGCGCGGGCCCGGCAGCACAGTCACGATGACGCGGCTGGGGTCGACCGGGTCGCGTTTGACCGTGACCTCGGCGTTGAAATAGCCCTCGGTCTGCAGCAGCTCACGCGCCTGTGCCGGCGCGGCAGCGATCAGGCGCAGCCATTCGCTGTTGTCGATGTCGGCGTCGCGGCTGATCTCTTGCAGCCGGGCCAGGTCGAGGAAGCGCTCGAGCAGCGGGCGCACATTGGACGGCGCCTCGACGGTGAGCCGGATCACCGACACCGTGCCCGGCGCCGATGCGCCGCCGCTGGCGGCCGCAGCAGCCGGCTCATCGCCCTGGACCCAGGGCAACATCGAGCAGCCGCTGATCAGTTGCAGCAGTGCCAGCGCCCAGCCCAGGCGCCAGTGTGACGGCGCCTGACGGGACATGTCCGCGCGCCTCACTTGCTGAGCAAGCGCATCGCGCCCTCCAGCCCGGCCATGGTCAGTGGAAACATGCGCTGATTGACCAACTGCTGCACCACCGAGATGCTCTGCCGGTACTGCCACACGCCTTGCGGTTCGGGGTTGATCCAGGCGTACTTGGGAAAGGCGTTGGTCAGCCGCTGCAGCCATTGCGCGCCGGGCTCTTCGTTGTTGTATTCCACGCTGCCGCCGGGCTGCAGGATCTCGTAGGGGCTCATCGTGGCGTCGCCGACGAAGATCAGCTTGTAGTCCTTGTTGTACTTGCGGATCAGGTCCCAGGTCGCCATCTTCTCGCTGAAGCGGCGCCGGTTGTCCTTCCACATGAAGTCGTAGGGACAGTTGTGGAAGTAATAGAACTCGAGGTGCTTGAACTCGGTCTTGGCCGCCGAGAACAGCTCTTCCACGCGGTGGATGTGCTCGTCCATGGTGCCGCCCACGTCCATCAGCAGCAGCACCTTGACCTTGTTGTGGCGCTCGGCCACCAGCTTGATGTCGAGCATGCCAGCGTTGGCGGCAGTGCAATGGATGGTGTCGTCCAGGTCCAGTTCGGTCTCGGCACCTTCACGCGCAAAACGGCGCAGCCTGCGCAGCGCCATCTTGATGTTGCGCGTGCCCAGTTCGACCGTGTCGTCGTAGTCCTTGTAGGCGCGCTGGTCCCAGACCTTGACCGCACTCTTGTTGCGGCTTTTGTCCTGCCCGATGCGGATGCCCTGCGGGTTCACGCCATAGGCACCGAAGGGGCTGGTGCCGCCGGTGCCTATCCATTTGTTGCCGCCTTCGTGGCGCTCTTTCTGCTCTTCAAAGCGCTTCTTGAGCGTTTGCATCAACTCGTCCCAACCCATCTTCTCGATCTTGGCCTTCTCTTCGGCGCTGAGTTCGAGTTCCAGGTTCTTGCGCAGCCAGTCCAGCGGCACGTCCTGGGTGAAGTCGGCGAGCATCTCCACGCCCTTGAAATAGGCGCCGAACGCGCGGTCGAACTTGTCGTAATGCGCCTCGTCCTTGACCAGCGAGATACGGGCAAGGTAGTAGAACTCGTCGATCGAGGTGTCGATCACGCCGGCCTTCACCGCTTCCAGCAGGGTCAGGAATTCCTTGACCGAAACCGGCAGTTTGGCCGCGCGCAGGGTGTAGAAAAAGTTGATCAGCATAGGCGTCCCGGTATGGCGGGTTCCGATGGGCAAGCATACCCACATCGTCGCCCGCGCGTTTCGAGCGCTGGCCAGGACCGGCGTCGGGCCGCCATTCAGCGCACCGCCTTCGGACCCTTGGGTGGGCGCTTCACGGCCGCTGGGGCGGCCAGTTCATGGCCGCGCAACCACGCAAAGAACTCATCGTGCCATTGGCGCGAGTTCTGCGGTTTGAGCACCCAGTGGTTTTCGTCGCCAAACCACAGCAGCCGCGCCGGCACGCCCAGCGCCTTGAGCGTGTTGTAGTAGGCCAGACCTTGCGCGTCGGGCACGCGGTAGTCCAGCGCGCCATGGATCACCAACGTGGGCGTGGCCATCGCGCCGGCAAAGCTGTGCGGGCTCTGCGCATTGATGCGGGCCGGATCGTCCCAGTACCAGCCGCCCAGTTCCTTGGCATGCCAGGACCAGGCGTCGTCGGCCATCATCGCCGTCCAGTCGTAGCAGCCGGCGTGGCAGACATAGGCAGCGTAGCGGCTGGGCGGTGCGCCCACCGTCTTGCCCGGCAGGTGGCCGTTCATCCAGGCAACCATGAAGCCGCCATAGCTGCCACCGGCGGCATAGACGCGCGTTGGGTCAATGAACGGGCGCTTGAGAAGTTCGGCGGTCGCGGCCTCGACGTCTTGCAGTTCCAGCTCGCCCCAGCGGTGGGTGATGCTGTCCAGAAAGGCATGGCCGAAGCTGCTCGAGCCGTGGTAGTTGACCACCGCCACGACCTGGCCCTCGGCGCCAGTCTTGCCCTGGCGGCCGCCCTGCGCGGCGAACAGCGGGTTGTTCCAGCGGTAGTGCCAGTTGTCGCCCGGTGCGGTGTGCGGCCCGCCATGAATCATTTGCAGCAACGGGTATTTGTGGCGCGGGTTGAAGCCTGGTGGGTAGAAAAGCCAGACCTGCACCGCATCGCCCAGCGCGCCAGTGACGCTGATTTCTTCATGCCGGCCGATCTGCACCCGCGCCATGATCTCGTCGTTGAAGCGCTCGGCCCGGCGCGCAGCCTGGCCCGGCAGATGCACCATCAGCCGCGCCGGGTGGTCGGCCGCGTCGGCCACCGTGACCAGGGTGCCGGCGGCCTTGTCGTAGCCCTGCACCCAGCCGCCGGCGGCGACGATCTCGGCCCGGCGGTCGGCAATGTCGAAGCGCCAGAGATGGCGCCGACCGCGGGCCTCGGCACAGAGCAGCACGGCGCCGGCGTCTTCTTCCCATTGCAGCGGGGCCTGCACCTCGTGGTCCCATTCACTGCTGACGACCTCGAAGGGCTCACCCGGTTGGCAAATGGCCAACTGGTCGGTCATGGTGTGCTTCAGGGCCTGGTGGCTGGCGATGAAGGCGATCTGCTTGCCGTCCGGGCTGTAGCGCGGCGCCTTCATGTCCCAGGCGATGTTCTGCGCCACGGTGCTGATCTTGCCGCTGCGCAGATCGACTTCGGCCAGCGCGTAGCGGCCGTCGATGCGCTTGTCGGGCGCGGGGTCGAAGGCGAACACCACGCGCCGGCCATCGGGCGAGATGTCGAAGCAGTTGGCGTCCGGTTCAGCACGCGCCAGCGCATGGCCCGTGCCCTCGAACAGGTCGCGCACGCGGCCGCTGGCCAGGTTCAGCAGCAGCAGGTGGGGCTCGCGCCCGGCGGGCGTGAAGTGGTCCCAATGCCGGTACTGGGCCTGGCTGGTGGCGTAGCCGGTGGTCTTGCGCGCCTGCCAGGCTTTCGTTGCCTTGGCCTGGGCGGCGGAGCCCTTCAGCTCGGGCCAGACCCAGGCCACGAAAACGATGCTGCGCCCATCCGGGCACCAGCGAAAGGCCTCGATGCCGGTGGCCAGGTCGCCGATGCGGCGTGCTTCGCCGCCGTCTGCCGCGATGGCATAAAACTGCGGCACAGTGTCTTTTTGCCCCTGCTGCTCACGCCTGGCGATGAAGCCGATCTGGTCGCCCTGGGGCGAGAAGCGCGGCTGGCCGTCCTTGTCGCCGCACTGGGTCAGCTGGCGCGGCGCGCCGCCCAACGTGGACAGCAGCCAAAGCGCGCTGTGGCTGCTGTTGGTCTCCATGCCGGGGCTGGCCAGGCCGCAAACGACCTGGGCGCCGTCGGGCGACAGGCTGGGCGGGCCCAGGCGCTGCATCTGCCACAGGTCGTCAAGGGTGAGGGGCGCGGGCTGGGCCATGGTCATTGCGGTGCGTTGCCCGCCGGCGGCGGGCCGGCAAGCGTTCAGCCTGGCCGCGTGAGCTGAAAGTCCAGGTGCGCGCGCACCGTGGGCCATTCGTCGGCGGTGATGCTGTAGACCGCCGTGTCGCGCAGGCTGCCGTTGGCCGCGCGCTGGTGGTGGCGCAGCATGCCGTCGAACTGCGCGCCCAGGCGCTCGATGGCGCGGCGGCTTTGCTGGTTGAAACGGTGGGTGCGGAACTCGACCGCGATGCACTGCAGGGCTTCAAAGGCATGGCCCAGCAGCAGGCGCTTGCATTCGGTGTTCAGCGGCGTGCGCTGCACGCGGGCGGCGTACCAGGTCGAACCGATCTCGACCCGCTGATGCGCCGCGTCCACGTTCATGTAGGTGCTCATGCCGACCGGTATGCCCGCCGCGTCGAGCACGGTGAAGGGCAGCATGCTGCCGCCGGCCATCAGCCCCAGGCGGCGGTTGATCTCGCCAGCCATGCCCTCGGGCGAGGGGATGGCGGTGTACCACAGCCGCCACAGCTCGCCGTCGCGTGCAGCCTCGGCCAGGGCCGGGCCATGCTCGGCGGCCAGAGGCACCAGGCTGGCATGGTTGCCAGCCAGCGTGGTGGGCGCAACGATGGCGGGCAGGGCCATGGTCTTTTAGCGGTTGTGGCGCTGCATGAAGACCAGCTTCTCGAACAGGCTCACGTCTTGCTCGTTCTTCAGCAATGCGCCCACCAGCGGCGGCACCGAGACCTTGTCGTCCTTGCTCTGCAGCACTTCGAGCGGAATGTCCTCGGCCACCAGCAGTTTCAGCCAGTCCAGCAGTTCACTGGTGGACGGCTTCTTCTTCAGCCCGGGCAGGTTGCGCACGTCGTAGAAGGTCTTCATCGCCGCGGCCAGCAGTTCTTTCTTCAGGCCGGGGAAATGCACGTCGACGATGCTTTGCATCGTGGCCGGGTCGGGGAACTTGATGTAGTGGAAGAAGCAGCGGCGCAAAAAGGCGTCGGGCAGTTCCTTCTCGTTGTTGCTGGTGATGAACACCAGCGGCCGATGCACCGCGCGCACCAGTTCACGCGTCTCGTAGACGTAGAACTCCATGCGGTCGAGTTCACGCAGCAGGTCGTTGGGAAACTCGATATCGGCCTTGTCGACCTCGTCAATCAGCAGCGCCACCTGGCGGTCGGCCGTGAAGGCCTGCCACAACACACCCTTGACGATGTAGTTGTGGATGTCTTTCACCTTCTCGTCGCCGAGCTGGCTGTCGCGCAGGCGACTCACCGCGTCGTATTCGTACAGGCCTTGCTGGGCCTTGGTGGTGCTCTTCACATGCCATTGCAGCAGCGGCATGTCCAGCGCGGTGGCCACCTCTTCGGCCAGCATGGTCTTGCCGGTGCCGGGCTCGCCCTTGACCAGCAGGGGGCGCTTGAGCGTGATCGCCGCGTTCACCGCCAGCATCAGGTCGGCGGTGGCAACGTACTTGTCTGAACCTTGAAACTTCATGGTTGAACCAGGGCTGAGGGGTTCGAACCAGTATAAGGCTGCCCTCTATAATGCCGCGTTGTGCTGCCCGGCCCCGGCCAGGTGGCGCCCGTTGTCCCACGAACCATTCAGCACGCGACAAGATGACCCAAGTGCCCACCCAGACGCGACAACTCACGCGCAACGCGCAGCGCCAACTGCTCAGCATCCGGCTGTGGGCGGCACTGGCCCTGGCCACCGTCGGCGGCAACGCGCTGGCGCAGGACGCCAAGGCGGGTGACGCCGCAGCAGGCAAGACCAAGGCGGCGATGTGCATAGGCTGCCATGGCATCGTGGGTTACCAGGCCAGCTTCCCCGAGGTCTACAAGGTACCGATGATTGCGGGCCAGAACGCCAAGTACATCGTCTCGGCGCTGACGGCCTACCAGAAGGGCGACCGCAAGCACCCGTCGATGCGCGCCATTGCCGCGTCGCTGAGCGAGCAGGACATGGTCGACCTGGCCGCGTTCTACGAGCAGCAGGCCAAGGGCCATGTGCAGGCCGCGCCCGCCGCCTTGGCCAAGGCCTTGCCCGATCCCTTGAAGGACCGCCTGGCCGCCTGCGTGGCCTGCCATGGTGCCAACTTCTCAGCCCCCATCGACCCCAGTTACCCCAAGCTGGCCGGCCAGCATGCCGACTACCTGTACGCCGCCTTGAAGGCCTACCAGACCGATGGCAATCCGCATCTGGGCCGCGCCAATGCCAGCATGCGTGGCCAGCTGGTGCAAGAGGTGGACGGCAAGAAGAAACTGGTCTTCACCCAGGCCGAACTGAAACAGATCGGCAAGTACCTGGCCGCGCTGCCGGGTGAACTGGCGGTGGTGCCGGAGTCGCGCTTGCGCTGACATGCCGCGTCCCGCGGGCTGGGCAACCAGCACCGGCAGCGCCAGGCCGCCTCCCCAGCACCGGGCAGGCGGCATTTTTTTGGCCCACACGGCCCGCAGCTGGCTCAGCGCTGCGGGCACAGTCTCAAGTCTGGGCCAGCGCCGGCCGATAGCCTGGATGCACCCGTTGTAGACATGGCCGACCCCGCCCCATCCACCCTCAAGCAGATCCCCACGGCCCAGGTCAGGTTGGGCATGCATGTGCATGCGCTGGAAGGGCAGTGGCTCGACCATCCGTTCTGGAAAACGCGCTTTGTGCTGCGTGACCCGGCCGATTTGAAGCTGCTGCGCAACAGCCGAGTGCCCACGCTGTGGATCAACACCGCGCTGGGCCTCGACCTGCCTGCGCCCGGTGCCGGCCTGGCAGGCATTCGCCAATGTGCGCCGCTGGCCCAACAGGCACCGGCGGCCGCAGGAGGTGGCCGCATGGCAGCGCTGGGCGATGCGATCGGCAGGCCCGAGGCACCACCGAAGGCGAGCAGGGCCCCAGCCAAGACCTCGATGGCCGAGGAGATGGCCAACGCGGCCAAGCTGGTCAACCGATCACGAGCGGCCGTCAGCTCGATGTTTGCCGAGGCCAGACTGGGCCGCGCGCTGGAGCCCGAGCGCTGCCTGCCGCTGGTCGACGAGATTGCCGACTCGGTGGGCCGAAACCCGGGCGCGATGGTCAGCCTGGCGCGACTGAAGACGCAGGACGACTACAGCTACATGCACTCGGTGGCGGTGTGCGCACTGATGGTGGCGCTGGGCCAGGAACTGGGCCTGGACGAGGCTGGCTGCCGCGAGGCCGGCCTGGCCGGCTTGCTGCATGATCTGGGCAAGGTGGCGGTTCCGCTGGAGATCCTGAACAAGCCCGGCAAGCTGACCGACGAAGAATTTGCCATCGTCCGCACCCACCCGGTGCGGGGCTACGAGATGCTGACCGAGGCCCGGGGCGCCAGTGAAGCGGCCATGGACGTCTGCCTGCACCACCATGAACGGGCCGACGGTCGCGGCTACCCGCATGGCCTGCAGGGTGAGGTGCTGAGCCCGCTGGCACGCATGGCTGCGGTCTGCGATGTCTACGACGCCATCACCTCCAACCGGCCCTACAAGGCAGGCTGGGATCCGGCCGAATCGATCGCCCGCATGGCCTCCTGGAAGGGTCAGTTCGACGACGATGTCTTCCGAGGCTTTGTGCGCAGCCTGGGCATCTACCCCAACGGTGCCCTGGTGCGGCTGCAATCGCGCCGGCTGGCGTTGGTGATCGAGCAGCACCCCACGGCGCTGACCGAGCCGGTGGTCAAGGCCTTTTACGACGCGGACCGCGAACTGCCCATCAAGCCCGTGCTGATCGACCTGTCCAGCACCGGCCCGGGCAGCGGGCCTGACCGCATCGTCGACCGTGAACCGCCGGGACGCTGGAATTTTCCGCAGCTCAACGCGCTGTGGCTGGGTAAAGAGCTTGTCAAGGCCAAGGGCTGAGCGGCGTCGTGCCGATCAGGCCGGGCCGGGCCCGCCCTGCAGGTCATCCAGGATCGGGCAGTCGGGCCGGTTGTCGCCATGGCAGCCTTGGGCCAGGTGGGTCAGCGTGCGCTGCATGGCCTGCATCTGCGCGATGCGGCGCTGCAGGTCAGCCGCATGGGCCAGCGCCACCTGCTTGACCTCGGCGCTGCTGCGCCGCTGGTTGCGCCACAGCGCCAGCAGGGTCGATATTTCAGCGGTGCCGAAGCCCAGGTCACGCGCACGGCGGATGAAGCGCAGCGTGTGCAGCGTGGCCTCATCCACCTGCCGGTAGCCAGCCTCGCTGCGCGCCACCTCGGGCAACAGGCCCAGGCCTTCATAGTGGCGGATCATCTTGGCCGACACGCCACTGGCGCGGGCCGCTTTGCCGATGTTCATGCCGATGTTCATGGTTTCGCCTCGGGCGGCCGCCAGCGGCCGAGCAGCAAGGCGTTGCTGACCACGCTGACCGACGACAAGGCCATCGCCGCGCCGGCAAACACCGGGCTGAGGAAACCGAATGCGGCCAGCGGGATGCCGACCATGTTGTAGGCAAAGGCCCAGAACAGGTTCTGCCGGATGCGCCGGCTGACCGCGCGTGACAGCAGCAGCGCTTCGAGCACCAGCGCCGGGTCGCCGCGCAACAGGGTCATGCCGGCGGTCTGCCTCGCCACGTCGGTGCCGCCGCCCTCGGCATGGGTCATGGCCAGCCCCACGTCGGCGGCGGCCAGCGCGGGCGCGCCGTTCACGCCGTCGCCGACCATCGCCACGCGTTCACCTTCGGCCAGGCCCTGGCGCAGCTCGGCCACGACCCGCGCCTTGTCGGCCGGCAGCACCACGGCGCGGACCTCGGTGATGCCCTCCTCCCTGGCCAGCGCGCGGGCCGCACCAGCGCTGTCGCCGCTCACCAGCACGGTACGAATCCCTTCACGCTGCAGCGCGGCCAGCATCGCCGCCGCGCCGAGCTTGGTCTGGTCACCGAAGGCCAGCAGGCCCAGGGCGCGTGGCGCAGCGGACCCCTGCGCTGCGGATTCAACCAACCACGACACGCTGCGGCCCAGCGCCGCCCAGGCCTGGGCTTGCTCGGCCAACGCGGCGTCCACCACGCCCAACTCGCCCATCCACAGGCTGCTGCCCAACTTCAGCGCCCGGCCCTGCACCAGGCCCTCGATGCCGCGTCCAGCCACAGCGCGGATGTCCTGCAATTCGGCCGCTGCGGGCAAGACCACGGCCTCGGTCCTGGCGGCGGCCAGCACCGCATGCGCCAGCGGGTGTTCGCTGCCCGATTGCAGGCCTGCAGCCAGCGCCAGCAGTTCGGCCCGGCCGCCGGCCAGCAGCGCGCTGTGCTGCGCTGCCACCAGCGTGGGCCGGCCTGCGGTCAGCGTCCCAGTCTTGTCGAAGGCCACGACCTTGACCGCGCGCATCAGCTTCAGCGCCTGCGCGTCGCGCACCAGAATGCCGCGCTTGGCCGCCAGGCCGGTGCCCACCATCAGCGTGGCCGGCGTGGCCAGGCCCAGCGCACAGGGGCAGGCGATGACCAGCACCGACACGGCGTGGATCAGCGCCGCCGGCCAGTCGCCGTTGACCAAACCCCAGCCCAGCAGCGTGGCCAGCGCGGCCAGCAGCACCACTGGCACAAAGACCTCGGCCACCTTGTCCACGGTCTGCTGGACAGGTGCCTTCCTGGCCTGGGCCGATTCCACGCTCTCGACGATGCGCGACAACATGCTGGCACTGCCCACCGCAGTAATGCGCACCAGCAGCAGGCCTTCGCCGTTGATCGCGCCACCGGTGACGCGATCACCCGGCTCACGCGCCACCGGCAGGCTCTCGCCGGTGATCAGCGACTCGTCCAGGTGGCTGCGGCCCCGCACCACCTCGCCATCGGTGGGCAGGCGCTCGCCGGGGCGCACCAGCACCAGGTCGCCGGGCTGCACCAGGGCCAGCGGCACTTCGATCTCGGCGCCGTCGCGCTGCAGGCGGGCGGTTTCGGGCCGCAAGGCGCGCAGCCCGTTCAGCGCGACCAGGGTCTGGCGCTTGGCCCGTGCTTCCAGCCACTTGCCGAACAGCACCAGGGTGATCACCACTGCCGCGCTCTCGAAGTACAGGTGCGGCATGCCGTCAGGGTCTTGCGCCCACAGCGCCAGGCTCAGGCCGTAGGCCGCGCCGGTGCCGGTGGCCACCAGCAGGTCCATGTTGCCGGCGCCGGCACGCAGGCCCTTCCAGCCGGCAACAAAAAGCCGCGCACCGAAATAGAACAGCACGGGTGTGGCCAGCACAAACTGCCACAGCGCCGGCAGCATCCAGTGCTTGCCAGTCAGGTCGCCCACCATGGGCACCACCAGTGGCGCTGACAAAAGCGCGGCTGTAGCCACCCGCCAGCCCTCGTCGCCCCGATGCACCGGCAGCCGTGGCTGGCCGTTGCCCAGCGGCGTGGCCTGGAAGCCGGCGCGCTGCACGGCGGCGGTCAGCGCGGGGTCGGCCGCGCTGCCGGCCAGGCGCCGCAGCGTCGCGGTCTGGGTCGCCAGGTTGACGCTGGCCGAGACCACGCCCGGCACCTTCAGCAAAGCTTTTTCAACGCGGGCCACGCAGCTGGCACAGCTCATGTCGCCGATCCGCAACTCACGCGATTCTTCAGCAATGGCATCGCCGGCCTTGGCCACGGCGGCCTGCACCGCCAGCGCGGTGGCCGGGCCGTCCAGGCGCATGCTGGCCTGCTCGGTGGCCAGGTTGACTTGGGCGGCGTGCACACCTGGCACACGGGCGATGGCTTTTTCAACACGGGCCACGCAGCTGGCGCAGGTCATGCCGTCGATGGGCAGGGTCAGGGCAGGGTCCATGGCCGCATGATGAAGCTTGCCATCGTGTCAAGGTAAACCCCGGTGTGGTGTCCATGCCAAACGCAAGGGACTTGACCTTGACACCATGTCAAGGTCGACACTGCAGGCATTTCAATCCTCGGAGACGCTCATGATCGAATTGACCCTGCCCACCATGACCTGCGGCCACTGCGTGCGCAGCGTGACGGCCGCTGTGCAACAGGTGGACCCCGCCGCCAGGCTGCAGATCGACCTGCCCATGCACCGCGTCAGCATCGAATCCGACCTGCCGGCGGAACGCTTCAGCGCAGCCCTGGCCGAAGAGGGTTACGCGCCGGCTTGAGAAAGATCAAGCCTGCCGGATGAGCGCATCGCATCATCGGGCCGTCCGGCGCCACTGCAGGCGCGTCAAACTGGCCCGACACGATGAGCATCCGCAACCTTGATTCCTTGTTCGACCCCGCCAGCGTGGTGCTGGTGGGGGCGTCCGACAAGCCGCACAGCGTGGGCGCCACGGTGTGGCAAAAGCTGCGTGCCGGCGCCTTCAAGGGCCCGGTGATGGCGGTCAACCAGCGCCGTGAACTGGTCAAGTCGGGCCTGGACGGCGAGCCGGTGTTCGCCCGCCTGGCCGACCTGCCGCAAACCGCAGAGCTGGCGGTGCTGTGCACGCCGCCGGCCAGTCTGCCTGGCCTGATCAAGGAACTGGGCCGCGCCGGCACCCGCGCCGCGGTGGTACTGACGGCCGGGCTCAGCGCCAGGCAACAGCAGGCCATGCTGAACGCCGCCCGGCCGCATCTGCTGCGCCTGCTCGGGCCCAACGGCATCGGCCTGCAGGTGCCGGCGCTGGGCCTGAACGCCAGCTTTGCGCACCTGGCGGCAGCGCCGGGTGAACTGGCCTTTGTGTCGCAGTCCGGCGCACTGGTCACCGCCATGCTCGACTGGGCCCAGGGCCGGGGCATTGGTTTTTCCAGCGTGGTCTCACTGGGCGAGCATGCCGATGTCGACTTCGGCGACATGCTCGACTACCTGGCCAGCGATGGCCGCACCCGCGCCATCCTGCTCTACATCGAGTCGGTCAGCCAGGCGCGCAAGTTCATGTCGGCGGCGCGGGCGGCGGCGCGCAACAAGCCGGTGATCGTGGTCAAGTCGGGCCGCTCGGCGCAGGGCCAGCGCGCGGCGGCCTCGCACAGCGGCGCGCTGGCCGGGGCCGATGCGGTGGTCGACGCGGCCATCCGCCGCGCCGGCATGCTGCGCGTGGACACGCTGGCCCAGCTGTTCGAGGCGGCCGAGACCCTGAGCCGCTGGCGCGGCAACCGCGCCGAGCAGCTGCTGGTGCTGACCAATGGCGGCGGCGCCGGCGTGATGGCAGCCGACGCGGCGGCGCAGGTCGACATTGCGCTGGCCAGCCTGTCGGCCGCCTGCCTGGAAAAGCTGAATGCGGTGCTGCCGGCGAACTGGTCGCACGACAACCCGGTGGACATCATCGGCGACGCGCCGGTCGCACGCTACGAGGCCACGCTGCAGGCGCTGGAAGGCGACCCGGCGGCCCAGGCCCTGCTGTTTGTGCACGCGCCCACGGCCATCGTGCCCAGCGCCGACATCGCCCGCGCGCTGGTGCCGCTGGCCCGGCCCGGCCCGGGCCAGCCGCCGCGAATGCTGGCCTGCTGGCTGGGCGGCCCGTCGGTGGCGCAGGCGCGGCAGATCTTCAGCGGCGCCGGCATCGCCTGCTACGACACGCCCGAGCAGGCGGTGGCTGCGTTTGCCATGCTGCTGGCCTACCGTCAGAACCAGGAGCAGCTGATGCAGGCGCCACCGGCACTGCGCGAAGACGTGCCCGCTCCCGACCGGGCGGCAGTGCGGGCACTGGTCAAGCAGGCGCTGGCGCAGGGCCGCAGTCTGCTCACCGAGCCCGAGGCCAAGGCCCTGCTCGCGGCCTACCGGATCCCGGTGGTGGCCACGCGCAGCGTCGGGCTGTCGGTCGACGAGGCGCTGACCGCGGCCGACGAACTGGGCTACCCCGTGGCGCTGAAGATCCTGTCCGACGACATCAGCCACAAGAGCGATGTGGGCGGCGTGGCGCTGGATCTGGACGACGCCAACGCGCTGCGCGCCGAGGTTCTGGCCATGCAGCAGCGGGTGAAGCAGCGCCAGCCCGGCGCCAGGCTGGACGGCTTCACGGTGCAGACCATGGTCAAGCGGGCCCATGCCCGCGAGCTGATCGTCGGCGCCAGCATCGACCCGGTCTTCGGCCCGGTGGTGGTGTTCGGCCAGGGCGGCACGGCGGTGGAACTGCTGGCCGACCGCGCCATCGCGCTGCCGCCGCTGAACGCACCGCTGGCCGCTGCATTGGTGGCGCGCACCCGGGTGGCCAGGCTGCTGGGCGCCTGGCGCGACACGCCGGCGGCCAAGGCCGACGCGCTGCACGGCGTGCTGATCGCGGTGGCCGAGATGCTCTCCGACTTGCCCGAACTGGCCGAGCTGGACATCAACCCGCTGCTGCTGGACGAGCAGGGCGCGGTGGCACTGGACGCGCGGGTGCGGCTGGACGCCGCTGCGCCGGGTGGCTGCCGCGCTTTTGCCATAGAGCCTTATCCGGCCGCCTGGGTCGAGCCGATGCAGCACCGGGGCAGGGCGTTGACGCTGCGCCCGATCCGGCCCGAGGACGAGGCCCGGCACCTGGCCTTTCTGCAGGCGGTGGACCCCGAGGACATCCGCATGCGGGTGTTCTACAGCCGACGCAGCATCGAGCGCAGCGAACTGGCCCGGCTGACCCAGATCGACTACAGCCGCGAAATCGCCTTCCTGGCCACCGAGCGCGACGACGCTGGCCAGGAGCAGACGCTGGGCGTGGCCCGCGCCATCATCGACCCCGACAACCAGGACGCCGAATTCGGCATCCTGGTGCGCTCGGCGGCCAAAGGCAGTGGGCTGGGCCAGCTGTTGATGGACAAGCTGATCCGCACCCTGCGTGAGCGTGGCACCCAACGCCTGGTAGCCACCGTGCTGGCCGAGAACAAGCCCATGCTGGTGCTGGCGCTCAAGCTGGGTTTCAGCCAGCAGCGCAGCGCACAGGACGGCAATATCCGCGAACTGTCGCTGCTGCTGTGAACCGCCGCCTCAGTGCGGCGCGTGGCCGTGCC
This sequence comes from Betaproteobacteria bacterium, assembly GCA_031417735.1. Classification (GTDB taxonomy): domain Bacteria; phylum Pseudomonadota; class Gammaproteobacteria; order Burkholderiales; family Burkholderiaceae_C; genus Pseudaquabacterium. Next base: position 10,526 of record JANOWE010000007.1, on the reverse strand, counting down.
CGGCCGGGTGCATGATGCGGTCAGCCCAGGCGATGGCCAGGGCCGAGAACAGAAAGGCAATGTGGATGATGGTCTGCCACATCAGCACCTTGTCGCTGTAGTTGGCCGCGTTGATGAAGGTCTTCAGCAAGTGGATCGAGCTGATGCCGATGATGGCCGTGGCCAGCTTGACCTTCAGCACCGAGGCGTTGACCTGGTTCAGCCATTCCGGCTGGTCGGGGTGGCCAGTCAGGCGCAGGCGCGAGACGAAGGTCTCGTAGCCGCCGATGATGACCATGATCAGCAGATTGCTGATCATCACCACGTCGATCAGCGCCAGCACCACCAGCATGATGATGGTCTCGTTCAGCGCCTTGACCGGCTCATAGCCGATCACCGCGCCGGCCTCGTTGAGGATGGCCGTGGCCTGGTAGCCGGTGCTCTTGATCAGCGTGACCAATGCCTGCTGGTTGCCGAACGCGGCCTCGATCAGGTGCACCAGTTCGATCCAGAACTGGAACACGTACACCGCCTGGGCCAGGATCAGGCCCAGGTACAGCGGCAGCTGCAGCCAGCGGCTGGCAAAGATCAGGCTGGGCAGCGGTCCGAGCTTGGGCGGTGGGGGAATCAGCGGTTTTTGGGCCATGAGCGTGTGGTCTGGTGTAGCGTGTCAGGCAAGGCCGCAGATTCTAGGGGGCGGGCGCTGGACCAGCCCTTGCGGCTACTCGCCCGCCCGGCACGCCCCTGCCGTGTGAGTAAGGGCTTCGTAAGAGCCCGTGCCTAAGGTACAGGGCAGTGCACAGACCAACCCAGGAGACACGCATGAACGCCCCCAGCCAAACCGACGGCCCGACCGAACTGAAAACCTACCTGCCTTCCGAGGCCGCCGTGGCCGGCGCGCATGTCTCGGGCATGGCCGCCTACGAGGCCATGGTGCAGCAGGCCGAAACCGACTACGAAGGCTATTGGGCCGGCCATGCACGCGAGTTGCTGAGCTGGAAGACGCCCTTCACCAAGGTGCTCGACGACAGCCGCGCACCGTTCTTCACCTGGTTCGAAGACGGCACGCTCAATGCCTCGTACAACTGTCTGGACCGCAATGTCGAGCGCGGCCTGGGCGACAAGACCGCGCTGATCTTCGAGGCCGATGGCGGCGAAGTCACCAAGGTCAGCTACAGCCAATTGCTGGCGCGCACCTGCAGAATAGCCAACGGCCTGAAGAGCCTGGGCATCACCAAGGGCGACCGGGTCATCATCTACATCAGCATGTCGGTCGACGGCGTGGCCGCGATGCAGGCCTGCGCCCGCATCGGCGCCACGCACTCGGTGGTCTTTGGCGGCTTTTCTGCGCAAAGCCTGCGCGACCGGATCGAGGACACCGGCGCCAAGCTGGTCATCACCGCCGACCAGCAGGTGCGTGGCGGCAAGAAGCTGCCGCTGAAGGCCATCGTTGACGAGGCCTTGGCTTTGGGCGGCTGCGACACGGTCACCAACGTGGTGGTGTCCAAGCGCAGCGGCGCCGACGTGCCGATGACCGCCGGCCGCGACATCTGGCTGGCCGACCTGGTGGCAAGCCAGGCCGACACCTGCGAGCCGGAATGGGTGGGCGCCGAGCACCCGCTGTTCCTGCTCTACACCAGCGGCTCCACCGGCAAGCCCAAGGGCGTGCAGCACAGCACCGGCGGCTATTTGCTGCACGCGGCGCTGACGACCAAGCTGACCTTTGACTTGAAGCCCGACGATGTGTTCTGGTGCACGGCCGACATCGGCTGGGTCACCGGCCACACCTACATCACCTATGGCCCGCTGGCCCTGGGCGGCACCGAGATCGTGTTCGAGGGTGTGCCCACCTTCCCCGACGCCGGACGCTTCTGGAAGATGATCCAGGACCACAAGGTCAGCATCTTCTACACCGCGCCCACCGCCATCCGCAGCCTGATCAAGGCGGCCGAGGCCAACGACAAGGTGCACCCCAAGAGCTACGACCTGAGCAGCCTGCGCATCCTGGGCTCGGTCGGTGAGCCGATCAACCCGGCGGCCTGGGAGTGGTACCACCAGCATGTGGGCGGCGGCAACTGCCCCATCGTCGACACCTTCTGGCAGACCGAAACCGGCGGCCACATGATCACCCCGCTGCCGGGCGCCACGCCGATGATTCCGGGCTCGTGCACGCTGCCCTTCCCCGGCATCATCGCCGCGGTGGTCGACGAGACCGGCAAGGACGTGCCCAACGGCCAGGGCGGCATCCTGGTCGTCAAGAAGCCCTGGCCCAGCATGATCCGCAACATCTGGGGCGACCCCGAGCGCTTCAAGAAAAGCTATTACCCGGACGATTTCAAGGGCCAGTACTACCTGGCCGGCGACGGCGCGATCCGCGACGCCAAGACCGGCTACTTCACCATCACCGGCCGCATCGACGACGTGCTCAACGTCAGCGGCCACCGCATGGGCACGATGGAGATCGAGAGCGCCCTGGTCAGCTGCACCGAACTGGTGGCCGAAGCGGCGGTGGTCGGCCGCCCTGATGACACCACCGGCGAGGCGATCTGCGCCTTCGTCGTGCTCAAGCGCAGCCGCCCCACCGGCGACGAGGCCAAGGCGATTGCCAAGCAATTGCGTGACTGGGTCGGCAAGGAGATCGGCCCGATCGCCAAGCCCAAGGACATCCGCTTCGGCGACAACCTGCCCAAGACCCGCAGCGGCAAGATCATGCGCCGTTTGCTGCGCAGCCTGGCCAAAGGCGAAGCCATCACCCAGGACATCAGCACTTTGGAGAACCCTGCCATCCTCGATCAGTTGGGCGAAGCCAACTGATCGAGTAGGCGCGCCAGCGCCTGTGCGCCGCCAGGCGCGATGGCAGGGTGGGGAGCACTCATGTTGCGCAGCAACGTGATGTGCTCACCAATCCGGCGATCCTCGATCGGTTGGGCGAGCACAACTGACAGGGTCGGCGCGCCAGCGCCGAGAGCGCCGCCTGGCGAGCCGCTGGCGACGGCCCGGGGCAAGATGCATGGCCAGCACTCCAGGAGCCGTCCATGCACCAACCCGCGTTCGCCGGCACCTTGGGCCGCACCCTTGCGCAGTCCACGCCCTGGTGGCCGCCCGGCCCGGCCGCGTCACCCCAACGCCCCAATGTGCTGGTGGTGTTGTTTGACGATGTGGGCTTTGCCGATTTCGGCTGTTATGGCTCGAGCATCCGCACACCCACCATCGACGCGCTGGCTGCGCGCGGCCTGCGGCTGACCGGTTTTCACACCACCGCGATGTGCTCGACGACCCGGGCCGCGTTGATGACCGGCTGCAACCACCACAGCGTGGGCATGGGCTGTCTGGCCAATTTCGACTCGGGATTTCCCGGCTACCGGGGCAAGATCGCGCCTGAGGCGGCCACGCTGGCCGAGATGCTGCGCCCGCAAGGCTATGTCAGCTACATGGTCGGCAAGTGGCATGTGACCTCGCTGACCGAGACCGGCCCCACCGGGCCTTTCGACGGTTGGCCGCTGGGCCGGGGCTATGACCGCTTCTACGGCTTCATGGACGCCGAGACCGACCAGTACGCACCCGAACTGGTGCGTGACAACACGCAGATCCCCTGCCCGGGCAGCTTTGCCAGCGGCTACCACCTCAGCGTGGACCTGGTCGACCAGTCGCTGCGCTACCTGGCCGACCACGTCGCCGACCAGCCGCGACGGCCCTGGCACCTGTGGCTGGCGCCCGGCGCCTGCCATGCACCGCACCAGGCGCCGGACGCGTTGATCAGAAGTTATGACCCGCTGTTCGGCCATGGCTGGGACGAAGAGAAGGCCCGGCGCCTGGCGCGCCAGATCGCGCTGGGCATCGTGCCCGAGGGCACCACGCTGCCGCCGCCCAACCCCGGCGTTCAGCCCTGGGCCAGCCATGCGCCGCCGCTGCAGGTGCTGATGACCCGGCTGCAGTCGGCCTATGCCGCGATGCTGGACCAGTTCGACGCGCAGCTGGCCAGGCTGGTGGACTTTCTGCAGGCCAGTGGTCAGCTCGAGAACACCATCGTCGTCGTGCTGTCGGACAACGGTGCCAGCCAGGAAGGCGGGCCACTGGGCTTCATCAACGCCATGGGGCCCTACAACCAGCAGCCCGAATCGGCCGCGACCAAACTGGCCCGCATCGACGACATCGGCGGGCCCGACACGCACAGCAACTTTCCCTGGGGCTGGGCGGCCTGCGCCAACACACCGCTCAAGCGCTACAAGCAGAACACCCATGGCGGCGGCATCCGCGACCCGCTGGTCATCAGCTGGCCCGCCGGCCTGGCCGCACGCGGCGAGCTGCGCCATGGTTTCCACCATGCCACCGACCTGGCGCCGACCCTGTTGGACCTGATCGGCGTGGACAAGCCGCTGCAGCTGAAGGGCCTGACCACGCTGCCCTTCGAGGGCGAGAGCTTTGCCCCCGCACTGCACGACCCGACCGCGCCGCCCCGCCAGCGGCCGCAGTACTTCGAGATGTTCGGCCACCGCGGCCTGTGGCAGCAGGGCTGGAAGGCGGTGGCCTTTCATCCGCGTGGCCAGGCCTTCGACGACGATGTCTGGGAGCTCTACCACCTGGACGAAGATTTCAACGAGAACCACGACCTGGCCGCGCAGCAGCCCGAGCGGCTGCAGGCATTGATTGCCGCCTGGTGGCAGCAGGCCGAAGCCTGCCAGGTGCTGCCGCTGGACGACCGCTTCGGCCAGCGCTTTGCCGAGAACGGCCGCCGCGCGCAGGGCGAGCGGCGCGAGTTCGTGATGCATGCAGGCATGGGCCATCTGCCCAACGACGTGGCGCCCGACCTGCGCGGCCGCGACTACCTGATTGAGGTCGAGGCGACCTTGCCCGAGGCCGGCTGCGAGGGCGTGCTGATCGCCCATGGCGACGCCACCAGCGGCTACAGCCTGTATGTGCAGGACGGCCACCTGGTGCATGACCTGAATGTGGGCGGTGTGCACCGTGTGTTCCGGTCTGCGCAGCCCTTGCCGGCCGGCCGCCACCGCTTGGGCCTGCGCATGGAGGTCGGCCCCTGGGTGCCCTACCTGTGCCCCGCCGCCGGGCCGATACGGGTGCCGCAGCAGCGCCTGCTCACGCTGCTGGTCGACGGACAGGATGTGGGCAGCCTGGCCAGCCCGCATGGGCTGAACAACTTCATGTCCTGGTCGGGGCTGGACATCGGCCTGGACCGGGGCTCGCCGGTGTCGCACTATGCCGCGCCGTTTGCCTTCACCGGCCGGCTGCACAAGGTCAGGGTCAGCCTGGGCCCGCTGCCCGAGTCGGACGGGCAGGCGCTGGCTCATGCCGAGATGGCGCGGCAATGAGGTCGCTGCGCGCAGGCCAGAATGCGGCCTTTGCCACGACGGCAGGAGGCCGCCACGACCCTTGCACGCCTGCGTGTGGGCCAGTCCATCACACCCGGACAGCTTGAATTGCGCAGCGACGAGCAACTGGCTCGGCTGCTGCCCAAGGCCTACCGCGCGTTTTTTCCCGGCAAGGATTTTTGCGCCGACGGCTGTTTCTACCTGCACGACGGCACCGCGTGGAGCCTGTACAAGGGCGGCTTTGTCGACGAATGAGCTCGCCTGAGCCTGCCTGAGCGGGGCTGGCGTTTGCCGCCGCCGCTGTGCCTTCGAAGCGGCATCGCCGCAAGATCTACCCCTGGAGATGACAGATGAAATGTGCCCTGGTCGGTTCGCGCTACTTCGCCGCCGCTGTGTTGCAGGCGCTGCGCCAAGAGCCCGGCATCGAATTCACCAGCATCGTTGCGCCCTCGGCCGACGATCGCCTGGCGCTGGCCGCCAAGGCCGCAGGCCTGCCGCTGCATGTGCTGGACAACCCGAAAGTCGTACCCGCCGAGGCCATTGCCGAGGGCACCGACCTGATCCTGGCCGCGCACACCCATGCCCGCGTCAGCAACGAGGCGCTGGCCCGGTCGCGCCTGGGTGGCGTGGGCTACCACCCGTCGCTGCTGCCTCGTCACCGGGGCATTGCGGCGGTGGAATGGACCATCCTGGCCGGTGATGCGGTGGCCGGCGGCTCGGTCTACCACCTGGCCGACGGCTGGGACGCCGGTGCGGTGGCGCTGCAGGACTGGTGCTTTGTGCTGCCCGGCGACGACGCCCGCTCGCTCTGGGAACGCGCGCTGGCGCCCATGGGCCTGAACCTGCTGGCCCGCGTGCTGCGTCATGCACGCGAGCACGGCCAACTGCCGTCGCAGCCGCAGGACCCGCGCTTTGCCACCCGCGCGCCCATGATCCGTCGCGCCGTGGTTCTTACCGACGACGCGCCCGGCATGGCGGTGTCGCTGGTGCTCACCGTGATCGGCCCCGACCGACCCGGCATCGTGCGCCTGCTGGCACAGACCGCCGAGCGCCATGGCGCCAACTGGGCCGCGAGCCGGCTGTCCAAGCTGGCGGGTGAGTTCGCCGGCATGATCCATCTCGAGGTGCCGCCGGCCCAGGCCGACGCCCTGGTCGCCGCCTTGAACGCGCTGGAGCCCATGGGCCTGCGCATGGCCATCAGCCGCAGTGCACGCAGCGGCGCGGCCGATGGTGTGCGCGGCGTCACGCTGGACCTGATCGGTGACGACAGGCCCGGCATCGTCGCCAAGCTCACCGGTCTGCTGGCCGAACGAGGCATCAGCATCGAGCATCTGCACACCGAATTGCAGGGTGACGCGCTGGCCAGCGGCAGCGCCGGCGGCGCGGCGCAGCGCTTCAAGGTTGGTGCCCATCTGCTGGTGCCGCAGGGCCTGAGCGACCAGCAACTGCAGCGCGAACTCGGTGTGCTGGCGCATGAGATGACGCTGGACGTGGCGCTGGGCGACGGCCTGCCGTCGACCCTGGCAACCACACCCGCGCAGCCGCATTGCCCGTAGTTTCCCCAGGGTCCAAATCCTTGAAAGTTGACTGCGGTCAAGCGTGGTTCCTGGCAAGTCACTGACCATCACCGCACTGCTTCTATCTGCACGCCACGCCCCCGCAGGCACGGCATGCAGCCTTGTCGAGATGACCCCAGGAGACCCCATGAACATGTCCACAGTCCGTCGCAACGCACCCACCGTGCTGCGCCGTTGCGCGCAAACCGCGCTGGCCACGGCCGCGATGCTGGTGGCCGGCGCCGCCCATGCCTGGGAGCCGACCAAGCCGGTCGAATTTGTCGTGCCGGCCGGCACTGGCGGCGGCGCCGACCAGATGGCGCGCCTGATCCAGGGCATCATCGTCAAGCACAAGCTGATGAAGGAATCGCTGGTCGTCGTCAACAAGTCCGGCGGCGCGGGCGCCGAGGGCTTCCTGGCCGTCAAGGAAGCCAAGGGCGACCCGAACAAGATCATCATCACGCTGTCCAACATGTTCACCACGCCGATGGCCACCGGCGTGCCTTTCAGCTGGAAGGACATGACCCCGGTGTCGATGATGGCGCTCGACCAGTTTGTGCTGTGGGTCAATGCCGAGACACCCTACAAGACGGCCAAGGACTACATCGAGGCCGTGAAGAAGGCCGGCCCGCTGAAGATGAAGATGGGCGGCACCGGCTCCAAGCAGGAAGACCAGATCATCACCGTGGCCATCGAGAAGGCCACCGGCACCAAGTTCATCTACGTGCCTTTCAAGGGTGGTGGTGAGGTGGCCGTGCAACTGGTGGGCAAGCACATCGACTCGACGGTGAACAACCCGATCGAGGCCGTATCGCAGTGGCGCGCCGGTTCGTTGCGCCCCTTGTGCGTGTTCGACGACCAGCGCATGCCCTACAAGGAAAAAGTCACCGCCACCATGTCGTGGAACGACATCCCGACCTGCAAGGAAGCCGGTGTGCCCACCGACTACCTGATGCTGCGTGGCATCTTCATGGCACCGGGCGTGACAGCGGAGCAGACCGGCTTTTATGTCGATGTGCTGAAGAAGGTTCGTGACACGCCGGAGTGGAAAGAGTTCATGGCCCAGGGTGCCTTCAACACCACCTCGATGTCGGGCGCCGACTACCGCAAGTGGGTGGAAGCCGCCGAAATCACCCACCGCCAGCTGATGACCGAAGCCGGGTTCATGGCCAAGTGAAACGGGCCCGGGCGTGCACGCCGCGCCTGCGGTGGTGGGCGATGTCGTCGCCGCATCTGGCGAACCGCCTCTGGCGAGAGCACACCACACCAAATTGGAATGACCAAATCAGGGGCCTGCCGTATGGGGCCTGAAGTTGCGCCAACTGCGCACCGGATGCGGCAGCGCTGTGCCGCGTAGCGCTCATGAGGAAAGCACATGTCAGAGATGAAGTCGAGCGACGAGGTTGACAGCCCCGTGTTGATGAAGAACAGAACCGTCGACGCGCTTGTCGCCGTGTTGCTGTTCGTCATTGCGACCGTGGTCGTCGTCGAGGCGCGGCGCCTGGGTTCGGGCTGGACCAGTGACGGCCCGGGCTCGGGCTACTTCCCGTTCTACATCGGCCTGATCCTGGGCTTCTCGGCGCTGGGCATCTTCTACCAGGCCGTGTTCAGCAGGCATCGCGACGACGGCGCGTTTGTCGACCGCCTGCAGGCCACGCGTGTGCTGTCGGTGCTGCTGCCGGCCTTCGTCTATGTGCTGGCCATGGTCTTCGTGGGCATCTATGTCGCCTCGGCGATCTACATCCTGCTGTTCATGGTCATCCTGGGCAAGTACCCCATCGTCAAGAGCCTGTTGCTGGCCCTGGCGATCAACGCCTTCTTCTTCGTCCTGTTCGAAGTCTGGTTCAAGGTGCCGCTCTACAAGGGCACGCTGGAACCGCTGAGCTTCCTCGGCTATTGACCATCGCAAACTGCCATCGCAGGGGCTGCCGCGACCTCGCCGCAGCCTGAGATCCGCACCTCACGGAGATAGATTCCATGGAAGCATTCGGTTCCCTGATGCAGGGCTTCGGCGTCATCCTGACGCCCATGAACATCGGCCTGATGTTCGTGGGCATCATCCTGGGCGTGCTGATCGGCGTGCTGCCCGGTCTGGGCGGTGCCAACGGCGTGGCGATCCTGCTGCCGCTGACCTTCACCATGTCGCCCACGTCGGCCATCGTGATGCTGTCCTGCCTGTACTGGGGCGCGCTGTTCGGCGGTGCGATCACCTCGATCCTGTTCAACATTCCGGGTGAGCCCTGGTCGGTGGCGACCACCTTTGACGGCTACCCGATGGCCCAGAAGGGCCAGGCCGGGCGGGCGCTGACGGCAGCCTTCACTTCCTCTTTCGTCGGCGCCTTTGTCGCCGTCGTGATGATCACCTTCCTGGCGCCTCTGGTGGCCAAGTTCGCGCTCAAGTTCGGCGCGCCGGAGTTCTTTGCCGTCTACCTGCTCACCTTCTGCAGCTTCGTCGGCATGGGCAAGGGCTCGCCCTTCAAGATCCTGGTCTCGATGACGCTGGGCTTTGCGCTGGCCGCCGTGGGCATGGACACCGTGACCGGGCAGCTGCGCCTGACCTTCGGCCAGGCCGAGCTGATGCGCGGCTTTGACTTCCTGATCGCGGTCATCGGCCTGTTCGGCATCGGCGAGATCCTGCTGTCGATGGAAGAGGGCTTGAAGTTCCAGGGCAAGTCGGCCCGCATCAATGCCAAGGTGGTGTGGGAAACCTGGAAGACGCTGCCCAAGTACTGGGCCACCTCGATCCGCAGCTCGCTGGTCGGGATCTGGATGGGCATCACGCCCGGCGGCGCCACGCCGGCGTCCTTCATGAGCTACGGCCTGGCGAAGAAGTTCTCCAAGAACGGTGCCAAGTTCGGCACCGGCGAGATCGAGGGCGTGATCGCCCCCGAAACCGCAGCCCATGCCGCCGGCACCAGCGCCTTGCTGCCAATGTTGGCCCTGGGCATTCCGGGCTCGCCCACGGCCGCGGTGCTGCTGGGCGGCCTGCTGATCTGGGGCCTGCAACCTGGCCCGCTGCTCTTTGTCGAGCAGAAAGATTTCGTCTGGGGTTTGATCGCCAGCATGTACCTGGGCAACCTGGTCGGCTTGATCGTGGTGCTGACGACGGTGCCGCTGTTCGCCTCGATCCTGCGCATTCCGTTCTCGATCATTGCGCCGGTCATCATCGTCATTTGCGCCATCGGTGCCTACACCGTGCACAGCGCCATGCTTGACATCTGGTTCATGCTCGGCTTCGGCGTTGTCGGCTACGTCTTCAAGAAGCTCGACTACCCGCTGGCGCCGCTGGTGCTGGCCCTGGTGCTGGGCGACAAGGCGGAAGATTCGTTCCGCCAGGCCATGCTGGTGTCGCAGGGCGAGGTTTCGATCATGTGGTCCAACCCCTTGGTGGGATCGATCACCACCTTGGCGCTGCTGATGCTCGGCTGGCCGCTGATCTCAAAGCTGCTGAGCCTGATCCGCAAACCCAAGGCAGACGAGTTCGCGGCGCAACGGCCGGTTGACTGATTGCGCAGAGCTGCGGCGCTGCGACTCAGATCTTGCCGCGCTGCTTCATCCGGCTCAGGGTCTCGGCTGAATGGTTGAGGTAGGCCTCCAGGTCCTTTTTCGGAATGCGCTCGGCCAATTCGGGGGGCTTGCGCTCGAAGCGGTGCACCCGGCCCGG
>JANOWE010000006.1:0-23449 GCA_031417735.1 Betaproteobacteria bacterium | reverse complement strand
CGCCGCGCTGGACGATGCCGAGCCGCTGGTGGCCGAGCACATCCAGTGGGCACTGGCCCAGGCGCCGGGCCAGGTCCGCTAGCCCTTCAACCCGCCAGGCTGTAGGGCCCGCCGCGCTGCAGCGCACGCTGGTAAGCAGGGCGCTGCTGGAAGCGCTTGACCCAGGCGTCGATCGCCGGGTATGCGCTGCGCAGGCCGCGCGCGGCTTCGCCGACAAAACTCATTTGCACATCGGCCGCGCTGAACTGATTGCCCACCAGCCAGTCCTTGTCCTGCAGGCTCTGGTTGACAAAGCCCAGGTGGTTGGCCAGTTCGCTGTTGATGCGCGGCGCCAGCGGCGCGCCGGCCTCGCCCAGGCGACCAACGTAGAGCTTGAGCATCAGCGGCAGCATGGCCGAGCCTTCGGCGTAGTGCAGCCATTGCTGGTACTCGTCGTAGGCGGCTGACGCCGGCTCGGGCTGCAACCGGCCGTCACCGTGGCGGCGCACCAGGTAGTCGATGATCGCGCCCGATTCGATGACGGTGCGCTCACCATCCACCACCACCGGCGACTTGCCCAGCGGGTGCACGTCGGCCAGCGCCGGCGGCGCCAATCGGGTGGTGGCGTCGCGCGCATGGAGCACCAGTTCATAGGGCAGTTCAAGCTCTTCCAGCAGCCACAGCACGCGCTGCGAGCGGGAGTCGTTGAGGTGGTGCACGACGATCATGGCAAGCTTCCTTGGTTGGCAGGGACGCTGATTGTGGCGGCGGGCCCGGATCGGCGCTGTCACCTGCGCGGGGCATAGACTGGGCTGCAGGCGAACGACGCAAGGAGTCGAGCATGGACTGGCAAGTGACGGTGCAAGACGCGCCCTGTGGCGCGCTGGTGCGGGGGCTGAACCTGGCGCTGCCACTTCCGGCCGAAAAGATGGCCCGGCTGCGCGCGCTGTGGCTGGAGCACCTGGTGCTGGCCTTTCCCGACCAGCCGCTCGACCTGCCGGCGCTGGAGCGCTTTGCGCAGCAGGTCGGGCCCTTCGGCGTCGACCCGTACTTCGAGGCCGTGCCTGGACATCCGCATGTGGCCCAGGTGCGGCGCGAGGCCGACGAGACCAGCACCCTGTTCGCCGACAACTGGCACTCCGACTGGAGCTTTCTGCCCAGCCCGCCCGCGGCCACGCTGCTGCATGGCGACGTGATTCCGCCCGTGGGCGGCGACACCTTGTTCGCCAACCAGTACGACGCCTGGCAGGCCTTGCCGCAGGCGCTGAAGACCGCGCTGCTCGATCGGCACGGCGTGCACTCGGCGCGCCGTGGCTATGCCCGCAAGGGCCGCTACGGTGAAGCCGACAAGGGCCGGTCGATGGCCATCCGCTATGACGACTCGGCTTTGGCCACGCAACTGCACCCGGTGGCGCGGCGCCATCCGGAAACCGGCCGCACCGCGCTGTTCGTCAGCCCGGGCTACACCATCGCCATCGACGGACTGCCCGACGCCGAGTCCGCCGCGCTGCTCAAGGAGCTGTTCGCGCACCAGGGCCAGCCTCGGTTCGTCTACCGCCATGCCTGGCAGCCCGGCATGCTGGTGATGTGGGACAACCGCTGCCTGGTCCATGCGGCCACCGGTGGCTACGAGGGCCACCGCAGGCTGCTGCACCGCATCACCGTGGCCGAACAGCTGAGGGCCTGAGACCCAAGTCGATGCCGCCGCTTGGTGCGCGCGCCCGACCTGCCGTGCACCAAAAAAGCGTGGTTTCTGCCGCAGCATGCTCGGGTTGCCCCGGCTTGGTGCAGTGCTGCACTGCGGCGTAGACTGGTTCGGCCAGACAAGGGACGCCAGCCAGGGGCCGCCGTGTGCGGAGGCCGGTTCGATGGGGTTCCCAGCACCGGAGCCACGTCCACCGTGCAAGCCACCGATCTCGCCGACCCCGACTACTTTCACAAGGTCGTCGACTGCCAATGGGCCTGTCCTGCCCACACCCCCGTCCCTGAATACATCCGTTTGATCGCCCAGGGTCGTTACGACGACGCCTACATGGTGAACTGGGCGTCCAACGTTTTTCCTGGCGTGCTGGGTCGCACCTGCGACCGGCCCTGCGAGCCCGCCTGCCGGCGTGGCCGGGTCGAGGAGAAGAATGCCGAGAAGCCCGAGCCGGTGGCCATCTGCCGGCTCAAGCGCGTGGCCGCCGACTTCAAGTCCGACGCGGTGCGCGGCCGCATGCCGCGTGCGCTGCCGCACAACGGCAAGCGCGTGGCCTGCATTGGCGCCGGACCGGCCTCACTCACGGTCGCGCGTGACCTGGTCAGCCAGGGCTATGCGGTCACGGTGTTCGACGGCGACGCCAAGGGCGGCGGCTTCATGCGCACCCAGGTGCCGAGGTTTCGGCTGCCCGAGAGCGTGATCGATGAAGAGGTGGGCTACATCCTGAACCTGGGCGTCGATTTTCGCGCCGGGCGGCGCATCAGCTCGATGGCTGCACTGCTGGCCGAAGGCTGGGATGCGATCTTTGTCGGCTGCGGCGCTCCGCGTGGCCGCGACCTGAAGATCCCCGGCCGGCTGGACGCCGAGGAGCAGATCCACATCGGCATCGACTGGCTGTCGTCGGTGTCTTTCGGCCATGTCACCTCGGTGGCCAAGCGCGTCATCGTGCTGGGTGGTGGCAACACCGCGATGGACTGCTGCCGCTCGGCTCGGCGCCTGGGTTCCACCGACGTCAAGGTGGTGGTGCGCAGCAGCTTCGAGGACATGAAGGCCTCGCCGTGGGAGAAGGAGGACGCGATGCATGAAGGCATCCCGATCCTGCCCTGCCATGTGCCCAAGGCCTTTGTGCATGAACACGGCAGGCTGGTGGGCATGCGTTTCGAACTGGTCGAGTCGGTCTACGACGCAGATGGCCGGCGCACGCTGCAGCCCACCGGCGCGCCCGAGGTGCTGATAGCTTGCGACGAGGTGCTGATCGCGGTGGGCCAGGAAAACGCCTTCCCCTGGATCGAGAACAGCTGCGGCATCGCTTTCAACGAATGGGGCCTGCCGGTGCTCGACAAGGCCACGTTCCAGTCCAGCCTGCCGCAGGTGTTCTTCGGCGGCGACTCGGCCTTCGGGCCGAAGAACATCATCACCGCCGTGGCCCACGGCCATGAGGCGGCGGTGTCGATCGACCGGCTGCTCAATGGCGAAGACGCCAAGCGCCGGCCACCGGCGCACCTGAACCTGGTGTCACAGAAGATGGGCATCCACGAGTGGAGTTATGACAACGCGGTCAGCAACGACCTGCGTTTCAAGGTGCCCTGGGCCAATGCCGAACGCGCGCTGGCCAGCATCTCGGTCGAGGTCGAACTGGGCTTCGACCTGCCCACCGCGTTCAAGGAGGCCGAACGCTGCCTGAATTGCGATGTGCAGACCGTGTTCAACAACAAGCAGTGCATCGAGTGCGACGCCTGCGTCGACATCTGTCCGATGGACTGCATCAGTTTCACCGCCGACGGCGATGAGGCCGATCTTCGCGGCCGCCTGACGGCACCGGCGACCAACACCGAACAGGCGCTTTATCTGGCTGGTGGCCTGAAGACTGGCCGCGTGATGGTCAAGGACGAGGATGTCTGTCTGCACTGCGGCCTGTGTGCCGAGCGCTGCCCGACCGGCGCCTGGGACATGCAGAAATTCCTGCTGCTCACGACCAAGGCCGGGCCGGCCTGCCGCGACAAGGCCTTGGTCGCGCCTGTGCCCGCAACGCAAGGAGCAGCGGCATGAACCGGATCGAGGCGGTCAACAACTTCGTGATCAAGTTCGCCAACGTCAACGGCTCGGGCTCGGCCTCGGCCAACGAGTTGTTCGCCAAGGCCATTCTGCGCATGGGCGTGCCGGTGAGCCCGCGCAACATCTTCCCCAGCAACATCCAGGGCCTGCCGACCTGGTACGAGGTGCGGGTCAGTGAGCGGGGCTGGCTGGGCCGGCGCGGCGGCATCGACATGATGGTGGCGATGAACCCGCAGACCTGGGCCCAGGATGTAGCCGAACTCTCACCCGGCGGCTACCTGTTCTACGACAGCACCCGCCCGCTGCCGGCATCGGCCTTGCGTGAGGACATCACCGTCATCGGCATGCCGGCCACCGAGATCTGCAACGCCAGCTACGAAGACGTGCGCCAGCGTCAGCTGTTCAAGAACATCATGGTGCTGGGCGCGCTGTCGATGCTGATGGACATCGACCCGGCCGCCATCGAGCAGTTGTTCAAGGAGCAGTACAAAGGCAAGGAGCGGCTGCTCGATTCCAATGTGCAGGCCCTGCACGCCGGTCGTGACTTCGCGGCCGAGCACCTCAGCCCGCCGCGTCACCCCGGCGTGGGCCTGAAAGTGCGGGCGGCCGATGCGGTGGGGCAGAAGATCTTCATCGACGGCAACAGCGCGGCGGCGCTGGGCTGCGTGTACGGCGGCGCCACGGTCTGCGCCTGGTACCCGATCACGCCATCGTCGTCGGTGGCCGAGGCCTTCGACCTGTATTGCCGCAAGTTCCGCGTCGACAAAAGCGACGCGCAAGCCCCGGCCAACCGCTTCGCCATCGTGCAGGCCGAGGACGAGATTGCGTCCATCGGCATCGTCACTGGCGCGGGCTGGAACGGCGCGCGCGCCTTCACCGCCACCTCGGGCCCGGGCGTGTCGCTGATGACCGAGTTCATCGGCCTGGCCTACTTTGCCGAAATCCCGATCACCATCATCAACGTGCAGCGCGGTGGCCCGTCCACCGGCATGCCCACCCGCACCCAGCAGGCCGACCTGCTGAGCTGCGCCTATGCCTCGCATGGCGACACCAAGCAGGTGCTGCTGCTGCCGCAAGACCCGACCGAATGCTTCGAGTTCAGCGCCACCGCGCTGGACCTGGCCGACCGGCTGCAGACACCGGTTTTCGTGATGACCGATCTGGACATCGGCATGAACCAGCGATTGTGTGAACCGCTGGCCTGGGATGACGCGCGCCGCTACGACCGGGGTAAGGTGATGCACGCCGCCGACCTGGACAGCGGCCGCGAATTTGCCCGTTACAAGGATGTGGACGGCGACGGCATCCCCTGGCGCACCTTGCCCGGTGGCCATGCCAGCAAGGGGGCCTATTTCACCCGAGGCACCACGCGAGACCCGCAGGCCCGCTATTCCGAGACCGGCGCCGACTATGTCTACAACGTGCGGCGGTTG
Source organism: Betaproteobacteria bacterium (assembly GCA_031417735.1). GTDB lineage: Bacteria > Pseudomonadota > Gammaproteobacteria > Burkholderiales > Burkholderiaceae_C > Pseudaquabacterium. The sequence continues at coordinate 18,283 of JANOWE010000006.1, read as the reverse complement.
CTGAAGAAGTTCGCCACTGCCGCCACGCTGGTGCCGCAACCGCTGCTGCGCGCAGCGTCGATGCCCACCCGGCTGGGCGTGCTGTATTTCGGCTCCACCGCGCCGGCGATGGACGAGGCGCTGGAGGCGCTGGACGCCGCGGGCATCCATGTCGACGCGATGCGGCTGCGCGCCTTCCCGTTCCCGGCCAGTGTGGCCGAGTTCATCCACGCGCATGACCAGCTGTTCGTGGTCGAACAGAACCGCGACGCCCAGATGCGCAGCCTGCTGGTCAATGAACTGGAAGCCGACCCGGCGCGGCTGCGCGCGGTGCTGCATTTCGACGGCACGCCGATCACCGCACGCTTCATCACCCAGGCCATCACCCAGCATGTGCATGCGCTGGCGGTGGCACCGCGCCGCGGCCGCAACCGTGCCCGCGCCGACTGACCAAGCCCCGACCACGCCATGACCTACATCGCCAAACCCAGCCTGCACCACCCCACGCTGACGCGCAACAAGGTCGGCTACACCCGGCGCGACTACGAGGGCAAGGTCAGCACCCTGTGCGCCGGTTGTGGCCATGACTCGATTTCGGCGGCCATCGTGCAGGCCTGCTGGGCGCTCGACATCGCGCCGCACCGGGTGGCCAAGCTCTCAGGCATCGGTTGCAGCTCGAAGACGCCCGACTACTTTCTGGGCGCCAGCCACGGCTTCAACACCGTGCACGGCCGCATGCCCAGCGTGCTGACCGGCGCCAACCTGGCCAACCGCGAACTGCTCTACCTGGGCGTGTCGGGCGACGGCGATTCGGCCTCGATCGGCCTGGGCCAGTTTGCCCACGCCATGCGGCGCGGTGTGCGCATGGTCTACATCGTCGAGAACAACGGCGTCTACGGCCTGACCAAGGGCCAGTTCTCGGCCACCGCCGACAATGGCAGCCGCAGCAAGAAGGGCGCGATGAACACCGAGCAGCCGGTGGACCTGATCGGCCTGGCGCTGCAGCTGGGCGCGACCTATGTGGCGCGCGGTTTCTCGGGCGACAAGGGCCAGCTGGTGCCGCTGATCGAAGGTGCCATCCGCCATGGCGGTGCGGCCTTCATCGACGTCATCAGCCCCTGCGTGGCGTTCAACAATCATGCCGGCAGCACGCGCAGCTACGACCATGTGCGCGAGCACAACGAGGCGGTGAGCCGCATCGACTTCATCGACCTGGCGCCTGAAATCTTCGCCGAGCCTGGTGCTGGCGAAGTCATCACGCTGCCCCAGGCCGATGGCAGCCTGATGCGTTTGCGCAAGCTGGTGGCCGAGCATGACCCGACCAACCGCGTCGCGGCGATGAACCATGTGCAGGCCATGCAGGCCCGGGGTGAGCTGGCCACCGGTCTGCTCTACATCGACCCCGAGGCGGGGGACCTGCACCAGGCCCTGCGCACCGTGGCCAAGCCGCTGAACGCGCTGGATGAGGCTGAACTCTGCCCCGGTGCGGCGGCGCTGGACAAGCTCAACGCAGCGTTCCGCTGACGGCGCCTACAGCGGCATCCTCCGCAGGGCCATCGGCAAGGCGCGGGCAGCGCTCGGCATCCGTGGCGCTGGCCGGCTGAACGGGAGAAGCAAGCGGGTCAGCGCGCCAGGCGCAAGGCCTTCAGCGTGGCCAATCCCAGCAGCACAAACAAGCCCAGGCTCCAGAACTCGTACGGCAGACCGAACAGGTTCACCTTGGCATCAGCGCAGCTGGCGTAGGCGGCAAAGACCTCGGGCAGGGCGCGGTCCAGGCCGGTCTGCGACAGCAGGCGGTCGGCCAGCGTCATCGCACAGGACGCCGACCTGGCGGCCACAAAGTGTTGCCACAGCGCCGCGGCGGCGCCGGCCGTGGTCAACAGCAGCACCAGCCCGGCCATGCCGCGCGCCAGCGTCAGGTTGATGCGCCCGAGCGCAGACCCCAGCAGCGCCATCACGGCGATGCAGATCATGATCAGGCGCTGCAGCACGCACCAGGCGCAGGGCTGCAGGTCAAAACGGTGCTGGCTGACCAGCGCGGCCACCACCGCCAGCAGCGCCACCGCCGCCACGCCCGCCAGTGTGGACAGCGCGGCATGACCCTGGCGGCTGCGGCTCATCGCACTTCAGCGATGAGTTCGATCTCGACGCAGGCGCCCATGGGCAGCTGCGCCACGCCAAAGGCGCTGCGGGCATGGGCGCCGGCGCTGCCAAAGACCTGGCCGAACAGCTCGGACGCGCCATTGGTCACCAGGTGCTGCTCGGTGTAGGTGGGCATGCTGTTGACCAGGCTCATCAGCTTGACGATGCGCGTAATCTTGTTCAGGTCGCCCACAGCCGCGTGCAGCGTGCCGATCAGGTCGATGGCAATGGCGCGGGCAGCAGCCTTGGCCTGTTCGGTGTTCATGTCCAGTCCCAACTGGCCGACCCAGGCCTTGCCGTCCTTCTTGGCGATGTGGCCAGAGACGAACACCAGCGAGCCCGTGCGCATGTAGGGCAGGTAGGCAGCGGCGGGAACGGCCACGGGCGGCAGTGTGATGCCCAGTTCGGTCAGCTTGGCGTAGACGGACATGGCGGGGCGCGCCAGCGGCGGGGCGCGTGGTTGAGCAAAGGGCGGCCATCCTACACTGCGGCCATGTCGGCTCAGCGGCTGCATTCGGGTTGGCGTCTGGGCCTGATCGGCCTGGCCTGGTTGGCTGGCGTGGGGTGGCAGCTGCAGTTGCCGCGCCTGACGCCTTGGCCGGTCGACCCCTTGCTGTGTCTGGCCGGACTGCTGCTCATGGTCCTGGCCTTGCGCTGGCCAGCGTCGCTGCCAACGCGGCTTCAACGCCAGCCCTGGTGGCTGTGGCTGTTGGTCCTGGCGCTGCTCGGTGCAGGCAGCACCGGCTGGCGCGCCCAGCAACGGCTGGCCCAGCGCCTGCCCGCAGCGCTGGAGGGGGTCGACCTGCTCGTCAACGGGCAGGTCATCGGCCTGCCCAGGCAGGGACCGGAAGGCCTGCGCTTCATGTTTGAAGTGGAGCAGGCGCTGTCCGCCACGGGACAGGTGGTGACGCTGCCGCCACTGCTGAGCTTGGGCTGGTACGCCGGCTACGACGACCAGGCCATGCTCGACGAGCCGCGCGCCGACCTGCGCGCCGGCGAGCGCTGGCGCTTGCCGCTGCGCCTGAAGCGACCGCACGGCCTGCTCAACCCGCATGGGCATGACCTGGAAATGCTCTGGTTTGCCCAGGGCGCCGGCGCCAGCGGCCATGTGCGGGAATTGCGTGGCGGCCAGGCGGCGACACGGCTGGCCCTGGCCCGCGCCTGGTCGGTCGATGGCTGGCGCCAGAGCCTGCGTGACGCGATCCATCGCCAGGTCAATGATGTGCGTGTGGCCGGGGTCCTGGCGGCGTTGATGGTGGGTGACCAGGGCGGCATCGACCGTGCCGACTGGGAACTGTTCCGCCAGACCGGCATCGCGCATCTCGTCTCCATCAGCGGCGTGCATGTAACGATGTTTGCCTGGCTGGCCGGTGCACTGGTGGGCCGGGCCTGGCGCCGATGGCCGGTGGCCATGCTGTGGCTGCCGGCACCCCAGGCGGCGCGCTGGGGCGGTCTGCTGCTGGCGGCTGCCTATGCCGTGCTGGCCGGCTGGGGGGTGCCGGCGCAGCGCACGGTGCTGATGTTGGCCGCGGCCGCGCTGCTGCGCAGTCTGGGTCTGCGCTGGCCCTGGCTGCTGGTGCTGGTGCTGGCGGCGGTGCTGGTCACCGTGCTGGACCCCTGGGCGCTGCTGCAGCCTGGTTTCTGGCTCAGCTTTTGCGCCGTGGGTCTGCTGTTGCTGTCCGAGCCAGTCACTGCCGACAAGCCTTCGCCGGGCTGGCGTGGCCAGCTGCGAGGCCATGGCCGGGCGCAACTGGTGGCCTCATTGGGCCTGGCGCCGCTCTCGCTGGTGTTCTTTCAGCAGCTGTCGCTGGTGGGCCTGCTGGCCAACCTGGTGGCGATTCCATTGGTCACGCTGCTGATCACGCCGCTGGCCCTTCTTGGTGCACTTTGGGCACCCCTTTGGAGCATGGCGGGCTGGGCAGTGCAGGCGCTGGTCGCGCTGCTGAGCCATCTGGCCAATTGGCCGCTGGCGCAGTGGACGGCCGCGGCCGCGCCGGCCTGGGCCGTGGCCAGCGGCCTGCTCGCTGCGCTGCTGGGCGTGCTGCCCCTGCCCTGGTCGCTGCGTTGGCTGGCGCTGCCCTTGGCCTTGCCCTTGCTGTGGCCGCCGCTTGTACGTCCCGAGCCCGGCCAGTTCGATCTGCTGGCGGTGGACGTGGGCCAGGGCACAGCGGTGCTGGTGCGCAGCCGGCACCACCTCCTGGTCTATGACAGTGGCCCGCAGTACGGCCAGACTGGCGGCGGTGACGCCGGCGCGCAGGTGCTGCTGCCGCTGTTGCGCGCGCTGGGCCACAGGCAGATCGACAGTTTGATGTTGAGCCACCGCGACAGCGACCACGTGGGCGGCGCCGCCGCACTGCTGACAGCGCTGACGGTGGGCCGGTTGCACAGTTCGCTCGAAGACGGCCATGTGCTGCGCCAGCGGGACTTGCCGCAACAGCGCTGCCTGGCCGGCCAGCGCTGGCAGTGGGATGGTGTGGACTTTGAAGTCCTGCATCCGCAGGCGACCGACTACGCGGGGACGCCCAAACCCAACACCGTGTCCTGCGTGCTGCGCATCCAGGACAGCCAGGGCCGCAGCGCGCTGCTCACCGGCGACCTGGAGTCCGCGCAAGAAGCCGCGCTGGTGCGGCGCCTGGGCTCGGCCCTGAAAAGCGATGTGCTGCTGGTGCCTCACCATGGCAGCAAGACCTCGTCCAGCCTCGGTTTTCTGCAGGCGGTGCAACCGCAGGTGGCGGTGGTGCAGGCGGCCTACCGCAGCCGCTACGGTCATCCCGCGGCCGAGGTCATGCAGCGTTACCACGCCTTGGCGGTGCCGGTGGTGCGCAGCGACGACTGCGGCGCATGGCTGTGGCGGCAAGGGCAGGGTCAATGCCAGCGTGACCTGGCCCGGCGCTACTGGCATGCGTCGCCAGCGGCCGTCAGTCAGTCCCCCTGATGGCGCGCCAGGCCTGGCCTACCAGCCTGGCGGCAACTTTTTCAGCAGCACGATGCGGCGGTCTTCCAGCGCCACATAGCCGCCTTCGACCAGTTGCTTGAAGATGCGACTGATCATCTCGCGCGACGAGCCGATGCGCTCGGCAATGTCCTGCTGCGTCAGCCGGTCGGCCACCACCAGTCGGCCATCGGCATCGGCCTCGGCCAGCGTCGTCAGCAGCCGCACCAGGCGACCGTAGACATCCTGCAAGGCCAGGCTTTTGACGTTGTCGGTCGCGTGGCGCACCATGGCAATGAGCTTTTGCACCAGGTGCATCGCGAACTCGGGGTGACTGGCCAGGAAGTCGCGCATCTGAGCGCCAGGCACCACCACGCAGGTGGTCGGCTCCAAGGTCATCACCGATGCCGAACGGGGGCCGCCGTCGAGCGTGATCTCACCAAAATATTCGCCGGGACCCTGGGTCGCATAAACCACCTCGCGCCCGTCTTCGGACGCGCCGTAAACCTTGATCCGGCCGCTGAGCAGGATGTAGACCGAGTCGCTTTGGTCGTTTTCATTGACCAGCACCGACTGAGCGGGGTAACTGCGTGCGCCGCCTCGGCTGGTCATCGCCTGAAGCAGGTGGTCTGGCAAGGCGGGAGACGGTTTGGAAGGGGTGGTCATCGGTCGCGCAACTTTGCAGGCCTTGGCCAGGCGATGGCTGAAGATTGAGGGATCAACGATAACAGCGCTCTTGCTGCCTTCATTTGCACTGATTTTGGGCCATCAAAGCCATGGCGTATGCTGGAAAGCGAACAAGACAGGCATTAAGTGGGCGCAATCAAGTTGGTGCCCGGAGCAGGTGCGGTTATTGCTAATCCACGGATCAGGAGGAGAGAAAATGACAGTCAGCTTTGATGAGATGGACACCGCCGACCGCCAGGTGCGTGCCCACTACAGCAACTACGCGCAGTGGCTATCCGAGCAGGCACCCGACGCGATGAGCGTGCGCCGCGACGAGGCCGAAATGATTTTTCGGCGCGTGGGCATCACCTTCGCCGTCTATGGCGACAAGGACGATGGCGGCGCCGGCACCGAGCGGCTGATCCCGTTCGATGTCATCCCGCGCATCATTCCGGCGGCCGAATGGACGGTGATGCAGCTCGGCCTGCGTCAGCGCGTGGCCGCGCTGAACGCCTTTCTGCACGACGTCTACCACGACCAGGAGATCCTGAAGGCCGGCATCGTGCCGCGCGAGCAGGTGATCAACAACGCCCAGTTCCGGCCCGAGATGATGGGCGTGACCCTGCCGGGCAAGATCTATTCGCACATCGCGGGCATCGACATCGTCCGCGCGGCCCAGCCCGACGGCAGTGGCACCTACTACGTGCTGGAGGACAACCTGCGTGTGCCCTCGGGTGTGAGCTACATGCTCGAGAACCGCAAGATGATGATGCGGCTGTTTCCCGCGTTGTTTGCGCGCCACCGCATCGCACCGGTGGCCCACTACCCCGATCTGCTGCTCGACACCCTGCGCTCAGTGGCGCCGGCCGGCGTCAGTGAGCCCAACGTGGTGCTGCTCACGCCGGGCATGTACAACAGCGCCTACTTCGAGCACGCCTTCCTGGCCCAGCAGATGGGCATCGAACTGGCCGAGGGGCAGGACTTGTTCGTGCGCGATGGCTTCGTCTACATGCGCACCACCCAGGGCCCGAAGCGGGTGGACGTGATCAACCGGCGTCTGGACGACGACTTTCTCGACCCGCAGGTATTCCGCAAGGATTCGACCCTGGGCTGTGCCGGATTGATGGATGTCATCAAGCGCGGCAATGTCACACTGAGCAACGCCATTGGCACCGGGGTGGCCGACGACAAGTCGATCTACCCCTTCGTGCCCCGGATGGTGGAGTTCTACCTGGGCGAGAAGCCGATTCTGGAGAATGTGCCGACCTGGCTGTGCCGACGAGCCGACGAGCTGAAATATGTGCTCGACCACCTGCCCGAGTTGGTCGTCAAGGAGGTGCATGGCGCTGGTGGCTACGGCATGCTGGTCGGCCCTTCGGCCAGCAAGGCCGAGGTCGAGTCCTTCCGTGCACACCTGCTGGCCAACCCCAGCAACTACATCGCCCAGCCCACGCTGTCGCTGTCAACCTGCCCGACCTATGTCGACAGCGGCATCGCGCCGCGCCACATCGACTTGCGGCCCTTTGTGCTGTCAGGCAAGAACGTGCACCTGGTGCCCGGTGGCCTGACCCGCGTGGCCTTGAAGGAAGGCTCGCTGGTGGTCAATTCGTCCCAGGGTGGCGGCACCAAGGACACCTGGGTACTGGAGGGATAAAAACATGCTGTCAAGAACCGCAGACCATCTTTTCTGGATGGCACGTTACATGGAGCGGGCAGAGAACACCGCGCGCATGCTGGACATCAACTACCAGACTTCGCTGCTGCCGCAGGAGGCCGATCGCCCTGAAATGGGCTGGGACGGATTGCTCGGCATCTCGGAGCTCACCCACGCCTACCGCGAGATGCACAGCGCCGTGGACGGCCCCAGGGTGATGAACTACATGGTGCGCGAAGAGAGCAATGGCTCCAGCATCGTGCGCTGCCTGCAGGCTGCACGTGAGAACGCGCGCGCCGTGCGGGGCACGCTGACCACCGAGTTGTGGGAGACCACCAACCAGACCTGGCTGGAGTTCATCCGCATGCTGCGCGCGGGTGAGTTCGAGCGTGACCCTGCGGCGGTGTTCGAGTGGGTCAAGTTCCGTTCGCATCTGTCTCGCGGCGTGGCGGTGGGCACCATGCTGCAGGACGAGGCCATGCACTTCGTGCGCATTGGCACCTTTCTGGAGCGGGCTGACAACACCGCGCGATTGCTGGACGTGAAGTTCCACGCCCTGTCCGGAGACTACTTCGGCAACTGGGGCGAAGCCGATGCGCCGGATGTCGATTTCTACCACTGGGGGGCGATCCTGCGCTCGGTCAGCGGCTTCGAGATCTACCGCCGTGTCTACCGCAATGTGATCCGGCCCGACAAGGTGGCCGACCTGCTGGTGCTGCGTGGCGACATGCCGCGCTCGCTGGCCGCGTGCATGAATGAATTGGTGCACAACCTGGAACTGGTGGCCAACGAGCAAAGCCGCGACACGCAACGTCGCGCCGCCCGCCTGCGTGCCGACCTGCAGTTCGGCGACATCGACGAGATCATGACCGGTGGCCTGCACCCGTATCTGACGCAGTTTCTGGACCGCATCAACAACATCGGTGCGGGCATCAGCCGCGATTTCCTGGTGCCGGCCTGAGCGCCTGGAACCAGCCCGTACAGCGTCCATCAGCGCGATGGCCGGCGCGCCACGCCAGCGCCGGCCATCGCTCAACCAGGCACGCCGCGAGGCCGTGCCCCGCGTGAAGGAATAGTTTTGACCATTCATGTCGCACTGAACCACGTCACCCACTACCGCTACGACCGCCGCGTGGCCTTGTCGCCGCAAATCGTGCGTCTGCGGCCGGCACCGCATTGCCGAGGCAAGATCCTGAGCTATTCGCTCAAGGTCGAGCCTGAAGGGCATTTCATCAACTGGCAGCAAGACCCGTTTGCCAACCACCTGGCGCGGCTGGTGTTCCCGGAAGCCACCACCGAATTCAAGGTCACGGTCGACCTGGTTGCCGAGATGGCGGTCTACAACCCCTTCGACTTCTTTCTCGAGCCTCAGGCCGAGACCTACCCCTTCGACTACGACGCCGCGCTGGCGCTGGAACTGCAGCCCTATCGGGTGACCGAGCCTGCGACGCCGGCATTGGCGAGGTTTCTTGACGGCGTTGACCGCAGCGAGCGCCGCACCATCGACTTCCTGGTCGCCATCAACCAGCGGCTGCAGCACGACATCCGCTACCTGGTGCGCCTCGAGCCCGGCGTTCAGACGCCGGAAGAAACGCTGACCATCGGCTCGGGCTCTTGCCGCGACACCAGCTGGTTGCTGGTCAATGCACTGCGCCATCTGGGTCTGGCCGCGCGCTTTGCCTCCGGCTATCTCATCCAGCTCAAGCCCGATGTCCAGGCACTTGACGGTCCCAGCGGCACCGAGGTCGATTTCACCGACCTGCATGCCTGGTGCGAGGTGTTCCTGCCTGGCGCAGGCTGGATCGGCCTGGACCCGACCTCGGGCCTGCTCGCCGGCGAGGGTCACATTCCGGTGGCCTGCACGCCCACGCCCAGCAGCGCCGCGCCCGTGAGCGGTGCCAGCGACCCCTGCGAGGTGAGGTTCAGCCACCACATGGAGATCACCCGCATCCACGAGTCACCCCGCGTCACCTTGCCCTATACCGATGCTCAATGGGCGGCGGTGCAGGCCCTGGGCGAGCAGGTGGACCGGCAACTGGTGGCCGGCGACGTGCGCCTGACCATGGGTGGCGAGCCTACGTTTGTCAGCGTGGATGACCGCGAAGGCGCCGAATGGAGCACCGACGCCCTGGGTCCTACCAAGCGGCTGAAGGCGCAGGAACTGGTGCAGCGCCTGGCCTCGCACTACGGCCAGGGTGGCTTCTTGCACTTCGGCCAGGGCAAGTGGTACCCCGGTGAGCAATTGCCACGCTGGGCGTTGAGCATCTGCTGGCGCGCCGACGGCCAGACCAGTTGGCATGACCCCAAACTGCTGGCCGATGAGCGCGACCACCATGCCCATACCGCCAAGGACGCCGAAGCCTTTGTTCAAGGCCTGACCCGCCATCTGGGCATCAGCGCCCAGCATGTGTTGCCCGGCTATGAGGACACCTGGTACTACCTGTGGCGTGAGCGCCGCCTGCCGATCAACGTCGACCCTCTCGACGCGCGGCTGGACGATGAGCAGGAGAAGGTGCGACTGCGCCGGGTCTTCACCCAAGGCCTGGGCAAGGTGGTGGGTTATCTGCTGCCGCTGCGCCATGCCGCTGCCGAGGAAACGCAACCGGGCTGGCACACCGGCGCCTGGTTCCTGCGCGACGAACGCCTGAACCTGATGCCCGGTGATTCGCCCATGGGCTACCGGCTGCCGCTGGACTCTCTGCCCTGGGTCAGCGAGGCTGACTTTCCGTACCACATCGACGCCGACCCGTTTGCGCCGCGCGCTGCGTTGCCGCAGACCGGGCAGGGACTGCCAAATGTCAATGCGCTTGAAGTTGATGGCCGTATTGCCGAGGGTGGCATGGTCGCAGTGCCTGGCGGTCCGGGCTTGCCATCGGGCCTGCTGGAAGCTGCTGACCTGGCGACAAGCGCGTCCGCACCGGCCGCACCGATGCCGCTCCGCAACGACGCGCCGGCGCACCTTGAATCCGCTGGCTGGCTGACCCGCAGCGCGCTGGTGGTCGAAGTGCGCGATCCGCGACGCGCCAACGGCCCCAAGGCCGAGCAGCAGGGCCAGCCAAACGGTGTGATGTATGTGTTCATGCCGCCGCTCAAGGCGCTGGAGGACTACCTGGCGCTGCTGGCGGCCATCGAAGCCACAGCGGCCGAGCAGAAGGTCAAGATCGTGCTGGAGGGCTATCCGCCACCGCGCGACCCGCGCCTGAAGCTGCTCCAGGTCACGCCCGATCCGGGTGTGATCGAGGTCAACATTCACCCCGCGCACAACTGGACCGAGCTCGTCGAGCACACCGAGTTTCTGTACGACGCGGCCTGGAAGTCGCGCCTGTCGAGCGAGAAGTTCATGCTCGACGGTCGCCACACCGGCACCGGCGGCGGCAACCACTTCGTGATGGGCGGCGCCACGCCTGAAGATTCACCGTTTCTGCGCCGGCCCGACCTGCTGGCCAGCCTGTTGGCCTACTGGCACAACCACCCGTCGCTGAGCTACATCTTCTCGGGCCTGTTTGTCGGTCCGACCAGCCAGGCGCCGCGCATCGACGAGGCCCGCAACGACCAGCTCTATGAGCTCGAGCTGGCGCTGGTCCAGATCGAACGCAACCAGGCCAAGTACGGCCAGGAGATGCCGCCCTGGCTGGTTGACCGCACGCTGCGCAACATCCTGATCGACGCCACCGGCAACACCCACCGCAGCGAGTTCTGCATCGACAAGCTGTACTCGCCCGACAACAGCACCGGCCGTCTCGGCCTGCTGGAGTTGCGCGCGTTCGAGATGCCGCCCCACGCGCGCATGAGCATCGCGCAACAGTTGCTTCTGCGGGCGCTGGTGGCCCGCTTCTGGCACCAGCCCTACCGCGCCAAACTTGAGCGCTGGGGCACCGTCCTGCATGACCGCTACATGCTGCCAAGCATGTTGTGGGCCGACTTCGATGACGTGGTCAAAGACATGGGCCATTCCGGCTATGCCTTCGATGCGGCCTGGTTCCAGCCTCACCACGAGTTCCGCTTCCCGTGGATCGGCCAGATCGCCGCCAGCGGTGTCACGCTGACCCTGCGCACCGCACTCGAGCCCTGGCATGTGATGGGCGAGGAGGGCGCGGCGGGCACCACCGTGCGCTATGTCGACTCGTCTATGGAGCGGGTCGAGATCCTGGCCACGGGTCTGACCGAATCACGCCACCAGGTCACGGTCAACGGTGTGCCGGTGCCGATGCAGGCCACCGGCCGCGCCGGCGAATATGTCTGCGGTGTGCGCTATCGGGCCTGGTCGCCGCCGTCGGCGCTGCACCCGGGCATCGGCGTGCATGCACCGCTGACCATCGACCTGATGGACCGCTGGATGCAGCGCTCGCTGGGCGGCGGTCGCTACCATGTGTCGCATCCTGGTGGCCTGAGCTACGACAGCTTTCCGGTCAACGCCTACACCGCGCAAAGCCGGCGCCTGACGCGCTTCGAAACCATGGGCCACAGCCCTGGTCAGCAGCCGTCGATCACGCCTGCCGGTCAGCCCAGACAGAGCCTGGAGTTTCCGTTCACGCTGGACCTGCGCTTTACCTGATCGCCCAAGGTCCTGACCGAGGCATCATGGGGTGATGCAAAGCAGCCTGTTGGCCGACGACGACCTGCCCGATGCGGCCAGCCTGGTGTCCGCCAGGGCGCCACGCGCCGACCGTGGGGTGTATGACGAATGGCGTGGCAGCAGTGTTGATGACGCCGATGCCGCCAAGCCGGCGGCGCATTGGCAGCAGTTCTTCACCAGTCTGGGCAACGAGGGCTGGGCCGACCTGGCCGCCAGGGCGAAGCAGGTCGAGCGCCGGGTGCAGGACGACGGCGCCAGCTACAACGTTTACGCCGACGGCAATGAAGGCTCGCGGCCCTGGCCGCTGGAACTGCTGCCCTGCATCGTGCCGGCACAGGACTGGGCCGGCATTGAGCGCGGTGTGCAGCAGCGGGCCCGGCTGCTGGCCGCCACGTTGGCCGACATCTATGGCCCGCAGCAATTGCTGCGCGAGGCCCTGCTGCCGGCGTCACTGATCTTTGCCCACCCGCAATACTTGCGGCCGGCGCATGGGCTGTACGGCCCGCAACAGCAGCATTTGCACATCGTCGCATTTGACCTGGTGCGCAGGCCCGACGGCAGTTTTTGTCTCCTGGGCCAGCGGCTGCAGGCGCCGTCGGGCCTGGGCTATCTGCTCCAGAACCGACTGCTGATTGCGCCGCAGTTTCAGGAGCAGTTTGCGCAACTGCATGTGCAGCGGCTGGCGGCCAGCTTCCGTCTGCTGCTCGACGGCCTGATCCGCGCCAGCCCGGCCGGCGAGCGCAGCCGCACCGTGCTGCTCACCCCCGGCCCGATGAACGAGACCTACTTTGAACATGTGTTCCTGGCCCGCTACCTGGGCCTGACCTTGGTCGAAGGCAACGACCTGACGGTGCGCGGCAACTGCCTCTATCTGAAGACATTGCATGGTCTGGAGCAGGTGCATGTGTTGCTGCGCCGGGTCGACGACGACTACCTCGACCCACTGGAACTGCGGCCTGATTCGCAGCTGGGCGTGCCTGGCCTGCTGCAGGCTCTGCGCGCGGGTGAGTTGGTGATGGCCAACGCACCGGGCACCGGTGTGCTGGAGAGCCCTGGCCTGGCCGCGTTCTGGCCCGGTGTGGCGCGGCGCCTGCTGGGCGAGGAACTGTTGCTGCCGGCCAGCACCAGCTGGTGGTGCGGTGAGGCGGCGGTGTGGGCCAGCGAGCGTCAGCGGTTGGAGGAGTTTCTGGTCGCGCCCACTTTTCCGGATGGTGGCGCCGGGCCGCAGCTGGAGCGCCAGCTAGGCGCCGAGCAACGTGCCGAACTGGTTCGCCGCATCGACGCCGATCCGGCCGCCTACACGCTGCAGGCCGGGGTCATGCCCAGCCAGTCGCCGGTTTGGGTGCAGGGCCGCTTGCAGCCCCGCGCGGCAGTGATGCGGGTCTTTGCGCTGGCCGACGGCGCGGGCGGTTGGCGCGTGCTGCCGGGAGCTTTGACGCGGGTTGCCGGCGCGAGCCAGGGCGGCCCGGGCCGGCGGTCCGAGCAGGACCCCTGGCTGAGCATGCAGCATGGCAGTTCCAGCGTTGACACCTGGGTCATCGCTCAGGGCGCGGTGGACCAGAGCAGCCTGCTGCCACAGGCCCTGACCGCGCAAGACCTGGAGACCTGGCCGCGAAGCATCACCAGCCGCGCGGCTGAAAACCTGTTCTGGCTGGGCCGCTACACCGAGCGGGCCGAGAACTCGGCACGCCTGGCCCGCCTGGTGCTGGAGTCATTGCCCGAAGCCAGCGAACCGGTGTTGGCACTGCTGGGCCAACTGGCCCAGGTGCAGTACCTGGTCGGCCGCGACGTGCCGGGGCCGTTGAAGGCTGCGCGGGTTTTTGAGCGCGCCCTGGTTGACGGACTTCGGGCCGACAGTGGCAGTGGCAGCGTCGGCCACAACCTGCGCCAGCTGCGCATCTGCGCACAGGGCCTGCGCGAACGGCTGTCGCCCGAGCACTGGAAGCTGATCCGCGAGCTTGATGCGCATTTTGAGCAGCATTTGTCCGACGTGCTGTCGAGCGGTCCAGGCCATGTTTCATCGGCCGATGTGCTGGGCGTACTGGCCCGCGCCACCACCCACCTGGCGGCCATCACCGGCGCGCAGACCGACCGCATGACGCGCGACGATGGCTGGCGCTTGCTCAGCGTGGGCCGCCAGATCGAGCGCCTGGACATGCTCAGCCGGGCGCTGGCGCTGGGCCTTGAAAAGCGCGTGCATGAGGCCGACGACGGCTTTGCGCTGCTGCTGGGCCTGTTTGACAGCCTGATCACCTACCGCGCCCAGTTCCAGGCGCGGCGTGAGTTGATGCCGCTTTTGCATCTGATCGTGCTGGACACCGACAACCCGCGCTCGCTGGCCTGGGTGGCCCGCACCATGCGCGACCGCTTGCGCAAACTCGCGCGCCAGGACGGCGCCTGGGTTGCCACGGCCATCGACACGCTGCCCCGGCCTGAGGACTGGCGTCTGGCTGAATTGGCACAGACCGACGACGATGGCAGCCCGGCCGGGCTGATTGAGCGTTTGCGCCACTGCGCGGCCTCGGTCCAGGCTTTGTCCAACGAGGTCGGCAGGCACTTGTTCGTGCATGTCAGCTCGCCCGACCGGGGAGTCTGGCAATGAGCCCAGGGGCGCGTCGGGCGCCGCCTGCGCCCATTGAAAAGCCTGCGGCTGCGCGCTTGCTGTTGGTGGTGCACGAGACCTGCTACGACTACGACACGCCCGTCGAAGTGGCCCACCACAGCGCCAGACTGCGGCCACGCGATACCGCGACCCAGCAGGTGCTGGACTGGCAGCTCAAAATCGACCCGGCCCCCGAGGGACAGGTTCATGAGAGCCTGGACGCGTTTGGCAACTGGCGTCATGGCTTCAGCCATGCACTGGTGCACGACAAGTTGCTCGTTTCGTCACGCTTCCAGGCGCGCATCCTGGCGCCGGCGACCTTGCAAGTGCAACGCAGCCCGGGCTGGCAGCAGGTCGTGAGGGCCCTGGACTACCGCGCCGGTGTGCAGCAGCCTGGTGCTGTCGAATTCAGGTTCGGCTCGCGGTTTGCCCCGGCTCACCCGGACCTGGCGGCCTTCGCCGCCGCGCATTTTGGTCCCGATCAACCCTTGCTGACCGGCGCCGTGGCGCTGATGCGTGCCATCCACACCGGCATGAAATACAAGCCACAGAGCACCGATGTGGCCACCGACGCGCGGGAAGCGTTGGCCAGTGGGCAGGGCGTGTGTCAGGACTTTGCCCACGTGATGATCGGCGCGATGCGCTCTCTCGGGCTGGCGGCGCGCTATGTCAGCGGCTATCTGCTGACCCATCCGCCGCCTGGCCAGCCACGCTTGATCGGCGCCGATGCCAGTCACGCCTGGGTCGAGGTCTGGTGCCCGGGCCACGGCTGGGTGGCGCTGGATCCCACCAATGACCTGGTGACCGGGCAAGACCATGTCACCCTGGCTTGGGGCCGTGACTACGGCGATGTCGCCCCATTGCGCGGTGTGATCCGCGGTGGCGGTGCCGCACCGCCTATGGTGGCGGTGACCGTTTCGCCGGCTTGAATCGGTTGACGAAAAAAAAGCGACGCAGGCAGGCTGCGTCGCCGTGATCGGATCTGGCCGGCACCCGAGGTGCCCGCGCCTGACCTGATTTACTTCTTGGCCGGGCCTTCGCCCTTGGCCACGTCGCCGGCCTTGACGGCGGCCTTGGCTTCGGCCTTGACGTCAGCGCGGGCTGCAGTGGACTGGGTGCCCTTGGCCACCGGAGCCGAGCCTTCGCCCTTGACGATGGTGCCGGCCTTCTCGGCGGAAGCGGCTTCCTTTTTCACGTCAGCGCGGGCTGCGGTCGACTTGGTGCCCTTGGCGGCGGGGGCCGAGCCCTCGCCCTTGACGACTTCACCGGCCTTGACAGCGGCTTTGGCTTCGGCCTTGACTTCAGGACGGGTCTTGGCAGCGTCCTGGGCCATGGCGGCCTGGCTGGCGAACAGGGCGGCGGCGACGGCGGACAGGGTGATCAGGGTCTTGTTCATTGAGTCTCTCCTTGGAGTTGAACGTGTCAACGCTCAGCCGAAGCTGTTGCGTGGTTGGGCCGGAGAATTTTCAGCGGCTTGGCATCAAACGCTGCCGGCTTGGTTTCGGTTTACGTCAGAGCGAAGAGTCTAAGGTGCGCGGGCGCAGATCGCGGTGCGATGCGCACAGAGCGTGCCGGGTGAGTGTTGCGCATCTGCAACGAATACGCTCATTGCCTCAGCGCTGGCCTTTGATGGCCAGCAGCTCGATCTCGAAGTTCAGCGTGGCATTGGGCGGGATCACGCCGCCCGCGCCTCGTTCGCCATACGCGATGGCGGGCGGGCAGGTCAGCCTGGACTTGCCGCCCACCTTCATCTTCTGCACGCCTTCGGTCCAGCACTTGATGACGCGGTTGAGCGGAAATTCGGCCGGCTCGCCTCGGGCCACGGAACTGTCGAACTCGCGGCCATCGGTGAAGGTGCCTCGGTAGTGCACCTTGACGGTGTCGGTGGCACTGGGGCTGCTGCCCTTGCCCTCAAGCATGGTTTGCATGACCAGGCCAGTCTGCGTGGTCGTGGTGGTGCCCACCGCTGTGGCTGGTGTGGCCGCGCCGGGTTTGGCTGCCGTCGTGGCCGTGGTCACAGTTGCGGGCTGGTCGGCCCAGGTCTGGCCCAAACCGGCCGCAGCCAACAAAAGAACAGCCGCTGCAGGGCGCCAGGACCTGGCGAATGGTGGCGTGAGCATCGAACGACTCCTGTCGGGTCAGATAGAGGTGTGAAGCCCGGTCTGTCGGGCAGCGGGCAGTCCGGATCATCGCATTGCCCCCAACCTGCGCCGTCTGGCGGGCAGCTGGCAAATGGGCAGGGCTGATGCGGCCTGCCGTGACCATGGGTGGCGGCGGATACACTGGCATGTCTTGCAGGGCCTGTGCCATTGCGCGCATCGGCCTGCCGCCCGCCAGCGGCCGCCCAGCGTCGCCGTAGCTGCCGCCACTGCCGTCCAACGCCCCCTGCACCTGGTTTTCCATGTCCTCTGCCGCCCCGGCCAAAGCCGCGTTCGATCTCAAGAGCACCACCTGGACGCTGACCGCACTGCGCTTGCAGACGGCCAGGCTGGACGAGTTGGTGAAGGCGCTGGACGCCCGCTTCGGGGCCACGCCCGGCATGTTCGACAACGACCCGGTGGTGATCGACCTCAGCCCGCTGCGCGACGCCGATCCGGTGCTGGACTTCGCTGCGCTGCTGCCTCATATCCGTCGCCACCGCCTGTTGCCGATCGCCGTGCAGGGCGGCAGCCTGGTGCAGACCACGATGGCGCTGGAGGCCGGTTTGGTGGCCGCCCTGGACGCCGCACCCGCAGTCGACACTGGGCGCATGGTGGCCAACCCGGCCCTGAACGCGCCCACCGTGCACCAGGCGATCGAGGTGCGCGAGGTGGTGCGTGAAATGGTGCGCGAGGTGCCCGCCGAAGGCGCTGCGCCGACGATGGTGATCGACAAACCCTTGCGTTCTGGCCAACGGGTCTACGCCCGGGGCGGCGACCTGGTGGTGATGGCTGCGGTGAGCGTGGGCGCCGAGGTGATTGCCGACGGCAGCATCCATGTCTACGCACCGCTGCGTGGCCGCGCCATTGCCGGCGCACGTGGCAACCATGACGCCCGCATCTTCAGCCTGTGCATGCAGCCGCAATTGGTCTCCATTGCCGGCATCTACCGAACGACCGAAACCGAATTGCCGGCCCATGTGCTGTCCAAGCCCGCGCAGGTGCGGCTGGACGGTGAACGCATCCTGATCGAACCGCTGGACGGCTGAGTCGCCTGAACCGGCTGCTTGCAGCGCCAACCCTCACACCATTCCAACGCATGACTTCTGCAGACCAAACTCCACCCTCAGCGCCGAAGGACAAGCCCCCGATGGCCAGGATCATCGTCGTCACCTCTGGCAAAGGCGGGGTGGGCAAAACCACCACCAGCGCCAGCTTCTCGGCCGGCCTGGCCCTGCGTGGCTACAAGACCGCGGTCATCGACTTCGACGTCGGCCTGCGCAACCTCGACCTGATCATGGGTTGCGAGCGCCGCGTGGTCTATGACCTGATCAACGTCATCCACGGCGAGGCCAAGCTCAGCCAGGCGCTGATCAAGGACAAGCAGTGCGACAAGCTGTTCGTGCTGGCCGCCTCGCAAACGCGTGACAAGGACGCGCTGTCGCAAGACGGCGTCGAGAAGGTCTTGACCGACCTGGCCGCGATGGGCTTCGAGTACATCGTCTGCGACTCGCCCGCGGGCATCGAGACCGGTGCGCTGATGGCCATGCATTTCGCCGACGAGGCGCTGGTGGTGACCAACCCGGAAGTCTCG
>JANOWE010000005.1:0-27012 GCA_031417735.1 Betaproteobacteria bacterium | reverse complement strand
CGTCCTGGCTGTTCATCGTCGCGCTCGGGCTCACGCTGGTCTTCGGCGTGCTCAAGATCCTGAACATCGCGCACGGCAGCTTCTATGCGCTGGGCGCCTATGGCGCGGCCACCATGGTGGCCTGGTTCGCCAGCATGCAGTTTGCGCCGTGGCTGTCGCTGGTGGCCATGCTGCTGGCGGCGGTGGTCATCGCGGCCATCGTGGCGCCGTTGACCGAGCGCGGCCTGCTGCGCTTCTTCTACGGCCGCGACGAGGTGCTGCTGGTGCTGACCACCAACGCGCTGTTCCTGATCATGGAAGACCTCACCAAGCTGATCTGGGGCTCCAACCCGTACTTCGTGTCCGAGCCTTATGCGCTGTTCGGCAACATCGACATCGGGGTCCAGAGCTACGTCGGCTACGACTTCTTGCTGGTCGGGCTGGCGGTGGTCGTCGGCCTGGCGGTGTGGTGGGGCTTGAACCGCACGCGCCACGGCAAAGTCGTGCTGGCGGTGATCCACAGCGCCGAAATCGCCGCCAGCATGGGCGTGAACGTGTCGCGGGTCTACATGCTGGCCTTCAGCGTGGGCATCT
The DNA here is from genome assembly GCA_031417735.1 of Betaproteobacteria bacterium. Classification (GTDB taxonomy): domain Bacteria; phylum Pseudomonadota; class Gammaproteobacteria; order Burkholderiales; family Burkholderiaceae_C; genus Pseudaquabacterium. Next base: position 26,439 of record JANOWE010000005.1, on the reverse strand, counting down.
TCCTGGCCGCGCTGGGCGGGGCCTTCACCGCGCCGATGATCTCGGTCCAGCCGGGGGTGTCGGTGGGCGTGGTGATCGTCTCGTTTGCGGTGGTCATCATCGGCGGGCTGGGCAGCATCGAAGGCGCGGCCATCGGCGCGCTGATCGTCGGCCTGGCGCGCTCGCTGGCGGTGCATGTGATGCCGGTGGCCGAACTGTTCTCGATCTATGTGGTGATGGCCGTGGTGCTGATGTTTCGCCCGGAAGGCCTTTTTCAACGCATCCAGGCACGCAAGATATGAGCGTGGCTGCTGCCAGGCTCGGTCACGGCCATGGCCGCACTGCGCTGCTGGGCCTGGCCAGTTGTGCGGCGCTGGCCGCCGCCGGCCTGGTGATGCCCAAGTGGCTGAGCTTTCTGCTGACCATGGCTGCGGCCAATGGCCTGGTCAGCCTGGGCATCGTGGGCCTGATGCGCGGCGGCGTGGTGCCCTTCGGCCAGGGCATGATGCTGGCGGTGGGCGGCTACACCGCCGCGCTGGCCTACAACCGGCTGGGCTTGACCGACGCGCTGGGCCTGGCGCTGGCCGGCGGCGTCACCGCCGCGCTGGTGGCCGCGCCGTTTGCGCCGCTGCTCTCGCGCTACCGGGGCATCTTCTTCGCCATGCTCACGCTGGCGCTGTCGATGGTGACCTACGGCCTGCTGATGAAGTGGGACCTGTTCGGCGGCTCCGACGGCTTCAACCTGGGTCGGCCCACGCTGTTCGGCCAGAAGCTGGCCGACGCCTGGGTCGGCTACACGCTGTTCGTGCTGACCACCGTGCTGGCCACATTGACGGCGCTGGCCGCGCGCGTCTACTTCGATTCCACCCGAGGCATGGTCACGCAGGCGGTGCGCGAGAACGAGTTGCGGGTCGAGTACCTGGGCGGTTCGGTGCGCCAGGCCATGGCCATCAACTTCGTGCTGGCCGCCTTCTGTGCCGGCATGGGCGGCGCGCTGGCGGTGCTGTCGCTGGGCCACATCGAGCCCAACTTCAGCTTCTGGACCACCTCGGGCGAATTCGTCTTCGTCGCCATCCTGGCCGGCTGGCAGAGCGTGGCCGCGGTGTTCGTGGCCAGCACGGTGCTGGAGATCGTGCGCTCGTTTTCCAGCAGCTACTTTCCCACCACCTGGCAGCTGGCGCTGGGGCTGTTTCTGCTCTTCGTGATTCGCTTCCTGCCGCGTGGCATCGGCTCGCTGTGGATGAAGGGCGGCGGGCGATGAGCGCTCCCGCCCGGCCGCCCGAAGGGAGCGCTCCGCCTCCCTCGGGGAGGATGTCACGCCGTGACAGGAGGGTGGTTCGGTGAGCGCGCTGCTGGTGGCCGAAGGCCTGGGCAAGCGCTTTGGCGCGGTGGTGGCGGCCGAGGCCATACAGCTCACGCTGCAGGCCGGTGAGCGGGTCAGCCTGATCGGCAGCAATGGCGCGGGCAAGACCACCTTCGTCAACATGGTCACCGGCTACCTCAAGCCCGATGTGGGCCGCATCATGCTGGCCGGGCGCGACATCACGCCGCTGGCGCCGCGCGCCATCACCAGGCTGGGCGTGGCGCGCTCGTTCCAGATCCCGCAGCTGTGCGGTGAGCTGTCGGTGCTGGACAACATGCTGGTGGCCCTGGCCTGCCATGACCACCGGCTGAGCTTCTGGCGGCCGGCCCATCACCCGCGCGCCATTGAACGCGCCGATGCGCTGCTGCAGCGCTTTGCGCTGAGCGAACACCGCCTGCGCCGTGTGGCCGAACTGCCCGGCGGCGTGCGCAAGCTGCTGGACATTGCGATGGCGCTGACCGGCAGCCCGCTGCTGCTGCTGCTGGACGAGCCCACCAGCGGCGTGTCGGCCGAAGAGAAGTTTCCGATGATGGACACCATCATGGCCGCGCTGGGCCACGAGCAGCACACCACGGTGCTGTTCGTCGAGCACGACATGGACATCGTGCGGCGCTACGCCAGCCGGGTGGTGGCATTTGCCAGCGGCCGGGTCATCGCCGACGACGTGCCTGAGGCGGCGCTGCAGATGGACGAGGTGCGCCGCCATGTCACCGGTGAGCTGTTGACGGACTGACGATGCTGCAGCTTGAACAGATCCATGTCGCCATCGGCTCGGTGGTGGCGTTGCGCGGGCTGTCGCTGACGGTGGCCGACGGCGCCATGGTCGGCCTGATCGGCCGCAACGGGGCGGGCAAGACCACCCTGCTGCGCACCGTGATGGGCCATCTGGTGCCACGCCAGGGCAGCATGCACTTTGACGGTCAGAACCTGCTCGCGCTGCCGGCCCACGCCCGCGCGGCCATGGGCATCGGCTACATGCCCGAAGACCGCGGCCTGGTGCCCGAGCTGACGGTGGAAGAAAACATCCTGCTGCCGGTGTGGGTGAACAAGGCCCTGGTGGCGCCCCAGCGGCTGGCGCTGGTCTATGAGGTGCTGCCCGAACTGATCGAGATGCGCAGCCGCCGCGCGCTGCTGCTGTCCGGTGGTCAGCAGAAGCTGGTGGCGCTGGCCCGCGCGCTGGCCGTGGGCACCCGGCTGCTGCTGCTGGACGAGCCTTTCGAGGGCGTGGCCCCGGCGCTTTCACGGCGCCTGGCCGAGGTCATTGCCGGCCTGAAGGCGCGCCAGGTCTCGGTGCTGATCGCGCAGAGCGATCTCAACCACTCGCGCCGGCTGGTCGATCTGGAGGTGGTGATCGAGCGTGGTGCCAACGTGGCCCCTGAGCTGATCTGACCGGACCTGACCGCCGACCGGGCAGTCTGCGATACATGAGCCTGGCGCCTATGCCGCGCCGGGCCCGTCGAAGGGAATCTGAAATCCAACCCGAGGAGCTCTCATGAAGATGTTGACGAAGTCACTGGTCGGCGCAGCCGCACTGAGCCTGAGCCTGAGCGCTGCCGCGCAGACCAGCTGGTACCCCAGCAAGTTCGGCCCCACCGACGAGATCGGCGCCGCCAACTACCTCACACCGGCCCTGGCCTTGGCCGCGGCCAGGCTGGTGACCACCGGCAAGACCTATTCGCTGGGCATCACGGTCAATACCAGCACACCGGCCTACCCGCCGCGCACCTGCTCGCTGTACATCGTGCAGCCGGGCCAGACCGGTTCGGCCGAAGGCCTGGGGCCGACCCACACCACCTACAACGACGACATCCTGAACTGCTGGAACGGCATCGGCACCCAGCTCGACGGCCTGGGCCACATCGGTGTGGGCGACCGCTACTACAACGGCTTCAAGTGGGGCGAGTTCGCGACCATGGGCGGGCTGAAGAAGCTGGGCGTGGACAAGGTGCCGCCGATGGTCGCCCGGGGCGTGCTGCTGGACATGGCCGCCTACCTGGGCGTGGACGTGGTCAAGGAGGGCACGGCCTTCAACAAGGCCGAGATCGACGGCGCGGCGCGCAAGCAAGGGGTCGAGATCCGCCAGGGCGATGTGGTGATCTTCCACACCGGCTGGCTGAGCCTGATCGACAAGGACCCCAAGCGCTTCGGTGCGGCCGAGCCCGGTCTGGGCCGCGAGGGCGCGCGCTACCTGGTGAGCAAGAACGTGGTGGCCATCGGCGCCGACACCTGGGGCCTGGAGGCGATTCCGTTCGAGAAGGACGCTGGTGTGTTCGAGGTACACCAGATATTGCTGCCGATGAGCGGCACCTTCATCCTGGAGAACATCAACACCGCCGAACTGGCCAAGGACAAGGCCTATGAGTTCCTGTTCGTGCTGGGCCAGAACAAGTACGAGGGCGCGGTGCAGTCGATGATCAACCCGGTGGCGATTCGCTGAGCGGGGCGCGGGCCACTCAGGTGGTGGCCCGCCCTGGCAAGGGTTCAGCCGCCAGACTGCCGCCGATCAACCGCCCGGCAACCGCCCGTCATCCGCTTTTTTGGCACTGCCGGTCAACATACTGCAGCGCCTCGGGCAGTGCGTCGCGGAAGACCATCCATTCATGGTCGCCGTCGACGATGCGCAGTTCCACCTGCCTGGGCTGGGTCTGGTACAGGCGCCAATACAACTGGGCCGACATCAGCGCGATGCCCAGGTAGTCGTGGTCACCGGCGACGATCCACATCGGCACCGTCTGCCTGGCGGCCACATAGCCGGGCAGCCGCGCCGGGTAGTTCAGAGACTTCCAGGTCTCGGGGTCGAAGGCGCCGTTGCGCACGAACTGCGGCGTGCGCCGTGACGCCGACGCCTCGGGCGGCAGTGGGTCGTAGATGGCCGGGCTGATCACCGCCGCAGCACAGAACTTGCCCGGGTGGCTCAGTGCCAGGTTCAATGCGCCATAGCCGCCCATCGACAGGCCTCCCACCGCACGCATCGCACGCTCTTTGCCGACGCGCAAGCGCTGCTCGACCTGCGGCAGCAACTCGTCCATCAACGCCGTTTCGGCGGCGTCTTCGGCGCCGTTGGCCCACCAGGTGCTTTTGCCCATGGTGGGCATCACCACCACGCTGGGGCGGATCAGGCCCCGCTTGATCAGGCCATCCAGTGTCTCGGTCACGCTGCCCTGGCGGATCCAGCTGTATTCGTCGCCACTGGCGCCGTGCAGCAGATAGACGACCGGGTAGGTCTGGGTCGAATTCTTGTAGCCGTCGGGCAGATAGACGGTGTACTGGGCCTCGCGCTTGAGCGCAGCGCTGTTCCAGGTCTCGCGCACGATCTCGCCCGCCTGCACGCTGGCGGCCAGGCTCAGGGCGGCCAGGTACAAGCCCAGGCTGTGGTGTAGGCGGGTGCGCCAGCGGGTCATGGGGAACTCCTCGTTTTGGTCGGTGCGGCCCTGCGTACATCGGACTGGGCTCGAGCGGGTTGCGGCAAAAGGCGGCGGATCATCTCCGGCGCCCCGGCCCCTGTCAATTTGATCGGGTGCGCACGGATATTGCTAATTCGCCCAAACCCTTACAGTGATCCCCGTTCAAATCCGGAGTCTTCAGCATGTTCAGCTTTTTCAACCGCCGCAGCCTGCTGCGGGTCAGCCTGGCCACCGCTCTGGCCACCGCCCTGCCCGCCTGGGCACAAGAGACCAATGTCAAGTTCCAGCTCGACTGGCGCTTTGAAGGCCCCAGCGCCTTCTTCCTGCTGCCCGTGGCCCAGGGCCAGTTCAAGGCCGAGAAACTCAATGTCACGGTGGACGCCGGCAACGGCTCGGGCAATGCGGTGAACCGGGTCGCCTCGGGCACCTACGACATGGGCTTTGCCGACCTGGCCGCGTTGATGGAATTCCACGCCAACAACCCCACCGCGCCGAACAAGCCGGTGGCGGTGATGATGGTCTACAACAACACCCCGGCGGCGGTTTTCTCGCTGAAGAAGACCGGCATCAAAGTGCCGGCCGATCTGGCGGGCAAGAAGCTGGGCTCACCGGTGTTTGACGCCGGCCGCCGGGCCTTCCCGATCTTCCAGAAGGCCAACGGCATCGGCGCGGTGAACTGGATCAGCATGGACCCGCCGCTGCGCGAGACCATGCTGGTGCGTGGTGATGTGGACGCCATCACCGGCTTTTACTTCACCAGCCTGATCAACCTCGAGGCGCGCGGCGTCAAGGCCGACGAGGTGGCGGTGATGCTCTACCCGCAGCATGGCGTGAAACTTTATGGCAACGCCATCATCGTGGGCGAAGAGTTCCTGAAGAAGAACCCCGACACGGTCAAGGCTTTTCTGCGTGCCTTTGCCAAGGCTGCCAAACAGGTCATCGCCGACCCCAAGGCCGCCGTTGCGGTGGTCAAGGAGCGAGACGGCATCATCAACGCCGACCTGGAAGAGCGGCGCCTGCGCCTGGCCATCGAATCAGCCGTGGCCACCGCTGACGCCAAGGCCGAGGGCTTCGGCGATGTCAAGGGGCCACGCCTGTCGCTGATGGCCAGTCAGGTCGCCGACGCCTATGCCACCAAAAGCCGCATCAACCCCGAGGCGGTGTGGAACGGCAGCTTTCTGCCCGCTGCGGCCGACCGCGACATCTTCAGCCAGCCCAGAGCCTTGAAGAAGTAAGCCGCCGATGAGTGCCCCTGCAGCTTTCGTCGACTTTGACAAGGTCTGGCTGGCCTACAACGAGGAACTGCTGGCCCAGCGCCAATTCGCGGTGGAAGACATCAGCCTGCAGGTGGCCGAGGGCGCGTTCATCGCCATCGTCGGCCCCTCGGGCTGCGGCAAAAGCACCTTCATGAAGCTGGCCACCGGCCTCAAGCGCCCCAGCCAGGGCACGGTCACCATCAACGGCACGCCCGTGACCGGGCCGCTGAAGATCACCGGCATGGCCTTCCAGGCGCCCAGCCTGCTGCCCTGGCGCACCACGCTGGGCAATGTGCTGCTGCCGCTGGAAATCGTCGAGCCCTACCGATCCAGCTTCAAGCAGAAACGGGCCGAATACGAGCACAAGGCCCGCACACTGCTGCAAAGCGTAGGCCTGGGCGGCTATGAAGACAAATTTCCCTGGCAGTTATCGGGCGGCATGCAGCAGCGCGCCAGCATCTGTCGCGCGCTGGTGCACGAGCCCAAGCTGCTGCTGTTGGACGAGCCATTCGGCGCGCTGGACGCCTTCACCCGCGAAGAGCTGTGGTGCGCGCTGCGCGACCTGCAGGCGGCGCAGAAGTTCAACGTCATCCTGGTCACCCACGATCTGCGCGAAAGCGTGTTCCTTGCCGACACGGTCTATGTGATGAGCAAAAGCCCCGGCCGCTTCGTCGTCAAACGCGAGATCGACCTGCCGCGCCCGCGCGACCTGGAAATCACCTACAGCCACGCCTTCACCGAACTGGTGCATGAGCTGCGCGGCCACATTGGTGCGGTGCGCAACACCTTTGCTGCGGCGGCGACATGAGCAGCAAGCGCTTCGAAGCCTGGGCACCGTGGCTGCTGCTGATGACGGTTCTGCTGCTGTGGCAGGGCATCTGCAGCGCCTTCAACGTCAGCGAATTCATCTTTCCCAGCCCGGCACGCATCTGGTCGCAGATGGTCGAATTCAAGGGCGAGATCGCCAGGCATGCCTGGCGCACCTACTGGGTGACGATGGCCGGCTTCGGCCTGGCCATCGTGGTCGGCGTGCTTCTGGGTTTTCTGATCGGCAGCTCGCGCCTGGCCTACGCCGCCATCTACCCACTGATGACCGGCTTCAACGCTCTGCCCAAGGCCGCCTTCGTGCCCATCCTGGTGGTCTGGATGGGCATCGGCGCCGGCCCGGCCATCCTCACCGCGTTCCTGATCTCGTTCTTCCCGATCACCGTGAACATCGCCACCGGCCTGGCCACACTGGAGCCCGAGCTCGAAGACGTGCTGCGTGTGCTGGGCGCCAAGCGCTGGGACGTGCTGGTCAAGGTCGGCCTGCCACGCTCGATGCCTTATTTCTTCGGCAGCCTGAAGGTGGCCATCACACTGGCCTTCGTCGGCACCACCGTGTCCGAGATGACCGCCAGCAACGAGGGCATCGGCTACCTGCTGGTCTCGGCCGGCAGCGCCATGCAGATGGGCCTGGCCTTCGCCGGCCTGGTGGTGGTGGGCGCGATGGCGATGGTGATGTATGAATTCTTCTCGGCGCTGGAACGCCGCATCACCGGCTGGGCGCATCGGGGCTCTCAAGCAGCCTGAATGTGTTGTGGGGCCGCAGTGAGCCCCAAGCCGTCAGCCGGGAAGAACTCAAGGCAGCAAGATGCTGCAGCCCGTGGTGTTGCGCGCTTCCAGTTCCTGGTGGGCACGGGCCACCTCGGCCAGCGGGTAGCGCTGGTCGATGCGGATCTTCACCGCGCCGCTGACCACCACCTCGAACAACTCATCGGCCATCTGCTGCGTGGCCTCGCGGGTGGCGATGTGACTGAACAGCGTGGCGCGGGTGAGGTAGAGCGAGCCCTTGGCGCCGAGGATGCCGGGGGCAAACGATGGCACCGGTCCCGAGGCATTGCCGAAGCTGGCCAGCAGGCCGAAAGGGCGCAGCACATTGAGCGAGCCTTCGAAGGTGTCCTTGCCGACCGAGTCGTAGACCACCTTCACGCCCTGGCCGCCGGTGATCTCCTTCACCCGCGCGACAAAGTCTTGCGTGCGGTAGTTGATGGCATGGGCCGCGCCATGTTCCAACGCCAGCTGGCATTTGGCGTCGCTGCCGGCGGTGGCAATCAGCTCCAGGCCGAGGTGTCTGGCCCATTGACAGGCGATCAGACCCACGCCACCGGCCGCAGCATGCCACAGCACGGCGTCGCCGGATTGCAGGCCCTGCGCCGGCAGCGTCTTCTTCAGCAGGTACTGGGCGGTCAGGCCCTTGAGCATCATCGCCGCGCCGGTCTCGAAGTCGATCGCGTCGGGCAGCTTGCACACCGTCCTGGCCGGCATCACCCGTTGCTGGCTGTAGCTGCCGGGCGGGTTGCTGGCGTAGGCGGCGCGGTCACCGGCCTTGAGGTGGGTAACGCCCTCGCCCACAGCCTCGACGATGCCTGCGCCTTCCATGCCCAGGTTCAGCGGCAGGGCGTTGGGGTAGAGGCCGGTGCGCTGGTAGACGTCGATGAAGTTCAGGCCCACCGCTTGGTGGCGGATGCGCAGTTCACCGGGGCCGGGCTCGCCGACTTCAACATCGACCAGTTGCATCACCTCCGGGCCGCCAAAGGCCTTGATCTGGATCGCTTGGGACATGGCAGGGATCTCCTGTGGTTGTGGATGGCCCGAGGTTAACTGTTGGCCAGGCGGCCGATGCAAGGCCGCAGCATGGCCAGCCATCACAATGGCCAGCCGACCCCGACCATGCAGCTGAGCCCACGCCTGAGCCTGATGTTGATCTTGCCGCCCCTGATGTGGGCTGGCAATGCGGTCGTCGGCCGCCTGCTGGTGGGCAGCATCGACCCGCTGTGGCTGAATGTCGCGCGCTGGGCGCTGGCCTTGGCTCTGCTGTGGCCGCTGGGCCACCGGGTCTGGACCAGCGCCGCCGGCCGGGCCCAGGTCCGCCAGCGCTGGCCTTACCTGGCCGCCCTGAGCCTGAGCGGCGTGGGCGCCTACAACGCCCTGCAGTACCTGGCACTGACCACCAGCACGCCACTCAATGTCACCCTGATCGCCGCCAGCACGCCGGTGTTTGCGATGGCGCTGGGCGCGCTGGTCTATGCCGAGCGGCCACGCAAGGCGCAATGGCTGGGCGCCTTGCTGTCGCTGCTGGGCGTGGCGGTGGTGCTGTCGCGCGGCAGCCCGGCCCGGCTGCTGCAGGTGCAATTGGTGATTGGCGACCTGGTGATGCTGTGCGCCGTGCTGTGCTGGGCGGTCTACAGCTGGCTGCTGGCCCGGCCACCGGCGCACATGCAGGGCAGCGCGCACCCGGGCTGGAACTGGGCCGAGCTGCTCAGCGCGCAGATGCTGCCGGGCCTGGCCTGGGCGCTGGCCATTGCCAGCCTGGGTGAATGGCTGGCGCCGAGCGCGCCGACGCAGTGGTCGGCGAAGCTGTGGCTGGCGCTGGCCTTCATAGCGGTGGGCCCGGCCTTGATCGCCTACCGCGCCTGGGGTTTGGCCGTGGCCCAGGCCGGGCCGGCGGTGGCCACCATTTTTGCCAACCTGACACCGCTGTTCGCTGCGATCCTGTCGGCCGCGCTGCTGGGCGAGGCGCCACAGGCCTTTCATGCGCTGGCCTTCGGGTTGATCGCCTCGGGCATCCTGGCTTCGTCGTGGGCGATGATCCGGCCCCAACGCGTTCCACCGCCCGGCCCGCCATGAAACGCCTGACCCAGGCTCCCAACCTGGCCATCGCCACACTGTGGCGCGATGTGCTGGGCAGCGCCGGCTTTGATGTCACGGTGCAGCGCGCCTTTGCCAGTGGCATTGCCGGCGAGATTCCACCCGATCAGGCCCTGCCCGAGCTGTGGCTGAGCGACGAGTCGCGATGGGCCGCCGCGCGCGCTCTGCTGCACGAGCTGCAGCACCCACCCGAGCGGCGCTGGGCCTGCCCGGGCTGTGGCGAGGTCATTGAAGGCCCGTTCGACCAGTGCTGGCGCTGCGGCGGGGCGGCGCCACCGCTGCCGGCCTGAGCACCGGCCTCACCCCTGGCTGCACCGAACCAGCTTGACGCCTGGGCGACTGCCCCGTCGGCGACCAGCGCCGACACTGCCGAGCCTTGTCTGATGCCGCAAACCTGCCCATGAACCGAGTCCTTGCCCACACCGGCGCCCGCTACCCCATTCTGCAAGCGCCCATGGGCTGGATCGCGCGCAGCCCGCTGGCGCTGGCCGTCTCGCGCGCAGGTGGCCTGGGCATCATCGAGACATCGTCGGGCGAGACCGCCAACTGCCAGGCCGAGATTTCGATCATGCTCAAAAGCGGCCTGCCCTTCGGCGTGAACCTGCCGATCCGCTTTCTCAAGGACGAGGCCATGCTGCGCTATGTCTGCGATTCGGGCATCCGCTTTGTCAGCACCTCGGCCGGCAGCCCGGCCAAGTTCATTGCACCGCTCAAAGCCGCCGGCATCCATGTCTACCATGCCGTGCCCACGCTGGAACTGGCGCTGAAGTGCGTGGACGCGGGCGTGGACGGCCTGGTCGTTGAAGGCGCCGAGGGCGGTGGCTTCAAGAACCCGGAAGAGGTCAGCACCCTGGTGCTGTTGCAGGCCATCCGCGAGAAGGTGGACGTGCCGCTGATCGCCGCTGGCGGCATCGTCGACGGGCGCGGCATGGCCGCAGCCTTTGCGCTGGGCGCCGAAGGCATACAGATGGGCACCCGCTTCGTGGCCAGCGCCGAGAGCCCGGTGCACGACGGCTTCAAGCAGGCCATCGTCGGCGCCGCCACCTCCGGCACCTGGATGCTGAACAAGAATGCCACGCCCTGCATTCGCGCGCTCAAGTCAGCGCGCACCGCCGCCTGGCATGAAGCCGGCGTGATGCCTGGTGACGCCTTTGCCGGCCTCAAGCAGCTGTACTTTGAGGGCGACATGGAAGCCGGGCCGGCGCTGGCCGGCCAGTCTGCCGGGCTGATCCATGCGGTGAAAACTGCGCAGCAGGTGGTGCACGATACGGTGGACGAATTCCACCGCATCAGCGCGCGCATGGGCGTGATGGCCAGCGCCAGCCAGTTCGGTTGAGCCCCTCCTGCCACCAGCCCAACCAACAAAATGAGCGATCAAACCGTCAATTCCGGCATCGACCCGCGCAGCACCGCCCTGCAGGCGGTGCAGGGCCTGGAGCTGCGCGGCAAGCAAGCCATCGTCACCGGTGGCGCCAGCGGCCTGGGCTTTGAAACCAGCCGAGCGCTGGCCAGTGCCGGCGCCAGCGTGACGCTGGCCGTGCGCAATTTGGCGCAGGGCCGGGCGGCGGTTCAGGCTCTGCGTTCCGAGGGTATCCAGGCGCCGCTGCAGGTGGTCGCGCTGGACCTGGCCGATCTGGCCAGCGTGGCCCGTTTTGCCAGCCAATGGGGCAGCACGCCGCTGCACATCCTGGTCAACAACGCCGCCATCATGGCCTGCCCGCTGGCACGCAGCGCCCAGGGCTGGGAGTCGCAGTTCGCGGTCAACCACCTGGGCCACTTTGCACTGACCCAGGCCCTGCTGCCGGCGCTGCTGGCCGCTGCGCCTTCGCGGGTCGTGGCGCTGAGCTCATCGGGCCACAAGCTCAGCCCCGTGCACTTTGACGACATCCATTTCGACCGCCGGCCCTACGACAAATGGCTGGCCTATGGCCAGGCCAAGAGCGCCAATGCGCTGCTGGCGCTGGGCCTGCATTTGCGCCATGGCGGCGACGGCATCACCGCCAACGCGGTGCACCCCGGTGGCATCATGACCGGGCTGCAGCAGCACCTGAGCACGGACGAGATGAACAGATTAGGCTGGTTCAAGCCCGACGGCACCCCGCTGGACCTGTTCAAGAACACCGAGCAGGGCGCGGCCACCAGCGTCTGGGCCGCCACGGCCGCCGAACTGCAGGGCCGGGGCGGCCTGTACCTGGAAGACTGCCACGTCGGCCTGCCCACCGTGCCGGGCGACCGCGTCTCGGGCTTTGCGCCGCACATCGCCGACCCGGCCGCCGCGCAACGGCTGTGGCAGGTCTCAAACGACCTGCTGCAGCAGGCCTGAAGAACCCAACCCCCAATAGGAGCGACACATGAGCAAACTTTTCAGCCTGGAAGGCCGCGTGGCCTTGGTCACCGGTGGTTCACGCGGCATTGGCCGCATGATCGCCACCGGCTTCCTGCAGCAAGGCGCCAAGGTCTACATCAGCGCCCGCAAGGCCGAGGCCTGCGACGCCACGGCGGCCGAGCTGTCGGCCATCGGGCCCTGCTTTTCGCTACCGGCCGATGTGTCGAGCGCGGCGGGCATGGCCGGCCTGGTCAAGGCCTTCAGCGAGCGTGAAAGCCAGCTCGACATCCTGGTCAACAACGCCGGTGCGGCCTGGGGCGCGGCGTTCGACGAGTTCCCGGAAAACGGCTGGGACAAGGTGGTCGACCTGAACATGAAGGCGCCGTTCTTCCTGACCCAGGCCCTGCATGGCGCGCTGACCAAGGCCGCACAGACCCAGCCGGCCAAGGTCATCAACATCGCCTCCATCGACGGCCAGACCGTGAACCCGATGGAAACCTACTCTTACGCCGCCAGCAAGGCCGGGCTGATCCATTTGACCAAGCGCATGGCGCTGCGCCTGGCCGAAGACAACATCGTGGTCAACGCCATTTGCCCCGGTGCCTTTGCCAGCGAAATGAACAAGGTGGCGCGCGACGAAGGCGACAAGGTGGCCGCGCGCGTGCCGGCGCGCCGCGTGGGCGTGGACGACGACATGGCCGGTGCGGCGATCTACCTGGCCTCGCGCGCCGGCGACTATGTGCTGGGCACCACCTTGACGGTGGATGGCGGTGTGAACCTGGTGCGCTGAGCGGCTGCGCCACCACCATGTCGCAGCTGCTGATCATTCGCCACGGCGAAACGCCGCTGAATGTGGCCCGCGTGCTGCAGCCGGCCAGCACGCCGCTGTCGGCGCGGGGTCTGCTGCAGGCGCAGGCGCTGGCGCGGCGACTGCGAGGCCAGGGCCTGGCCGCACTGCTCAGCAGCGACCTGCCCCGCGCGCGGCAAACCGCCGACGCCGTGGCTCTGGCCTGCGGCCTGCCGGTGATCGAATCGCCGCTGCTGCAGGAGCGCAACTTCGGCATGCTGCGCGGCCTGGCCTACGACAGCCTGGGCTTCGACCCGCTGACCTTTGACGACGCCCCACCCGAGGGCGAATCGACGGCCCAGTTCAAGGCCCGCTGCGATGCGGCCTGGGCCTGGCTGCTGCAACAGCAGGCTGCGGCTGGCGGACCGGTGGCGGTGGTCAGCCATGGCCTGGTCATCCGCCACTGGCTGCTGGGCGGCACGCTGACGCTGCCCAAAGGGGCCCAGGCCCCGGCCCATCTGGCCAACTGTGCGCTGAGCATCGGCACCGCCTCGCCACCCCATCTGCTGTCCCTGCTGGCCGACACCAGCCACCTGGTGGACGACGCGGCACACCAGGGCGCCAGCCTGTCAGGCGGCTGAAACCGCCATCCAGGTCCGGGCCCGTGCGTTCGGCGATCAGCGCTTGCGCGCCAGAAAGCGCTGCATGTGCTGCTGCGGTTCACCGGTGGCAAAGGCCTGGCCGAACTCGGCCACGCTGTGGGCCATGGCCTGATCCAGGCTGACCCGCTCCCACTCGCGCAGCAGCCGCTTTTGTTGGCGCAGCACCTGCGGCGCCAGGTTGGCCAGTTGCAATGCCGTCTGCTGCACCAAGGCGTCCAGCTCCGACGGCGCGCACACGCGGTGCAGCAGGCCATGGCCCAGCGCAGTGGCCGCGTCCAGGGGCTCGCCGGTCAGCAGCATCCAGTTCGCCACCGACTGGCCTACCAGGCGTGGCAGCAGCGCGGCATGGATCACCGACGGAATGCCGACCTTGACCTCGGGCATGCCCAGCACTGCGCCATTGCTCGCGATGCGCAGGTCGCAGGCCATGGCCAGTTCCAGCCCGGCGCCCAGGCACCAGCCGGCCATGCGCGCGATCACCGGCACCGGAAACAGCCGCACCGCGTCGCACAGGTTCTTCAACCGGGTGATGAAGGCCTGGGCCGTGTCGGGCGTCAGGCCGGCCATCTCGTGGAGGTTGGCGCCGCCGACGAAATTCTGATCGCCCGGTCCGCGCAGCACCAGCACGCGCAGGCCTTCGGTCTGGCGCAGGGCATGCAGCGCCTCGGTCGCCGCCAGGATGGTCGGCGTGCCGATGATGTTGAGCGACTTGGCGCCCTGCAGCGTCAGCGTGGCAATGCCGTCGGCGTCAAGCGTCGTGGGAGTCGGAGGCGATGTCATCGGCGCTGTTCAGTGGGCGGGTGGCCACCAGTGTGCCGCAGCGCCAGTCTGGCCGAACTCAGCCCACCAGCCGTCCCGCGTCCAGCTTCAGCTGCCGGTCGCAGCGCGCGGCCAGCGACGGGTCATGGGTGACCATCACAAAGGCCGTGCCCTGCTCGCGCGCCAGCCGCAGCATCAGCGCAAACACGGTGTCGGCCGCGCCCCGGTCGAGGTTGCCGGTGGGCTCGTCGGCCAGCACGCAGGCCGGCTGGCTGACCAGCGCGCGGGCGATGGCCACACGCTGGCGCTCACCGCCCGAGAGTTCCGATGGCCGGTGCAGAACCCGCTCGGCCAGGCCGACATGGGCCAGCATGGCGCGCGCCGCGGCCTGGGCCTGGGCCACCGGTTGGCGTCGGATGCGCAGCGGCATGGCCACGTTGTCCAGCGCGCTGAACTCGGGCAGCAGGTGGTGGAACTGGTAGACGAAGCCCAGCTGCCGGTTGCGCCAGCGGCCCTGCTCGGTCGCGTCCAGCGTGGCCAGGTCACGGCCCATCAAGGTGACGCTGCCGGTGCTCGGCGCGTCCAGCGCCCCCAGCAGGTGCAGCAGGGTGCTCTTGCCCGAGCCCGACGCGCCGACGATGGCCAGGGTTTCACCCGCCGCCACCGACAGCTCCACGCCCTGCAGCACCTGCACGTCCAGCCCACCTTCGCTGAAGCGCTTGCCCAGGCCCTGGCAGGCCAGCACGGTGCCGCCGACGTTTTCGCGCAGGGTCTGCCGCTCACTCATAACGCAAGGCCTCGGCCGGGTTGACGCGGCTGGCGCGCCAGCTGGGGTAGAGCGTGGCCACGAAGGCCAGCAGCAGCGAGATCAGTGCAATCGGCACGATGTCGCCCGACTGCGGGTCGCTGGGCATGTGGCTGATCAGGTAGATGCTGCCGGGCAGGAAGGCCACGCCCAGCAGGCGTTCCAGCGCCGGTACCAGGGTGCCGATGTTGAAGGCCACAGCCAAGCCAAAGCCCACGCCGGCCAGCGTGCCGATGACCCCGCTGGCCGCCCCCTGCACGACAAAGATGCCCATCACCGAGCGCGGGCTGGCGCCCAGCGTGCGCAGGATGGCGATGTCGGCGCGCTTGTCGGTCACCGTCATCACCAGGGTCGAGACCAGGTTGAACGCGGCCACGGCCACGATCAGCGTCAGGATGATCGCCATCAGCCGCTTTTCCACCTGTACCGCGTCGAACCAGTTGCGGTTGGTTCGGGTCCAGTCGCGCACCGCCAGCCCCGGCGGCAGGGTCTGGGCGATCTGCTGCGCCACGGCGCGGGCGCGGTGCAGGTCGGCAAGTTTGAGCTGCACGCCGCTGGGGCCTTCCAGCCGGTACAGACGTTGCGCGTCTTCAAGATGGATCAGGGCCAGTCCACTGTCGTACTCAAAGTGCCCGGCCTCGAACACGCCGGCCACGGTGAAGCTCTTCAAGCGGGGCACGGTGCCGGCCGGCGTGACCTGGCCACCGGGCGCGACCAGGGTCACGCTGTCGCCGGGCACCACGCGCAATTGGCGCGCCAGTTCGATGCCCAGCACGATGTTCCAGGCGCCGGGCTGCAGCTTGGCCAGCGGGCCGTCCTTGAGTTGCGCCGCCAGCGGCGTCAGCCTGGCCTCCATCTCGGGCAGGATGCCGCGCACCACCGCGCCGCGCATCTCGTCGCCGCGCGCGACCAGCGACTGGGTGGCGATGAAGGGCGCTGCGGCCACCACCGCCGGGTTCTGCCGCGCCAGGGCGGCGGTGGCCTGCCAGTCGGGCAAGGCATTGCCCTGGCCGTCGACCACCTCCACATGCGAGACCACACTGAGCATGCGGTCGGTGACTTCCTTCTGAAAGCCGTTCATCACCGACAAGACGATGATCAGCGCGGCCACACCCAGTGCAATGCCCAGCACCGAGACGAAGGAGATGAAGGAGATGAAGCCGTTGCGCCGACCGGCGCGGCCGGCGCGGGTGTAGCGCCAGCCGATCTGCCATTCGTAGGGCCACTGGTCAGGCCACTTGAAATCAAAGCTCATGGGGGGGCGATGCTAACCGCGCCCCGGTTGCGCGCCCGTCGCGCCCCGATAATCGGGCCCATGCACCTGCTGCTCCCCTTTGCCGGCGCCGCGTCGCCGGCCGCCGCACAGGCTGCGTCGACCCTCAACCTGCCCCGTCTGGAACGCCTGCTGGCCCTGCTCAGCGCTGACGCACCACGGGCCGGTGACGAGCTGTCGCTGTCTGCCCCGCATGAAACCGTACTGGCCCAGGCCCTGGGCTGGCCGCTGGTCGACGGGCTTTTGCCGCTGGCCGAGCGCAGCGCCGCGGCCGATGGCCTGGCCACCGCTGAATCAAGCGACACCCGAGGCTGGGGCCTGCTCAGCCCCTGCCACTGGCAGCTGGGCAACGAGTTCGTGACCCTGTCCGACCCGGCCGAACTGGCGCTGGACGAGGCCGGCGCGCGCGCACTGTTCCAGGCCCTGCTGCCCTTGTTTGACCAAGACGACTGGAGCCTGCACTGGGGCGCGCCCAGCCGCTGGTACGCACGCCACGCCAGCCTGGCCAAACTGCCCACGGCGTCGTTGGACCGGGTGGTGGGCCGCAATATCGACCTCTGGCTGACCAAGCACGTGGACGCTCGCCCGATGCGCCGCCTGCAGGCCGAGGCCCAGATGCTGCTGCACAGCCACCCGCTGAACGCCGCACGTGAAGCACAGGGTCTGCTGCCGGTGAACTCGGTCTGGCTCAGCGGCACCGGCCCGGCCGGCCTGTCCAGCCGGACCGAGGTGCCGGTGCTGCTGGACGAGCTTCGCCAGCCCGCGCTGGCCGGCGACTGGACGGCCTGGGCCGAGGCCTGGGCCGCACTCGACGCCGGCCCGCTGGCCCGGGCCCTGGCCGCACTGCAAGCCGGCGGCCCCTTGCAGCTCAGCCTCTGCGGCGAGCGTCATGCGCAAACCTGGCGCACCCAGCCCCGCAGCCTGTGGTCGCGCTGGCTGGGCGCGCGCCGCCAGGCTGCCGCCCCTGTACTGGAAAGCCTGTGAGCGCCAAGCCCATGATCAGCCTGCGTGATGTGCCGCCCCGCGCGGCCTTTGCGCTGGAACAGGCCGGCGTGCACCCGCTGCTGGCGCGGCTGTTTGCGGCCCGGGGTGTGCGCAGCGCCGACGACCTGGACGACGGCCTGGCCCGGCTGCTGCCACCCAGCGATCTGCTGGGCGCCGAGGCCGCCGGCGTGCTGCTGGCCGACGCCATCGGTACTGGCTTGAAGTTGTGCGTGGTGGCCGACTATGACTGCGACGGCGCCACCGCTTGCGCCGTGGCCCTGCGTGGCCTGGCATTGCTGGGCGCGGCGCCGCAGCATCTGCACTATGTGGTGCCCGACCGCGCGGTGCATGGCTATGGCCTGACGCCGGCCATCGTCGATCTGGCCATGGCCGGATCACAAGGCGCACCCGACGTGCTGATCACGGTGGACAACGGCATTGCCAGCATGGCCGGCGTGGCCCATGCCCGCCAACGGGGCCTGCAGGTGCTGGTCACCGACCACCACCTGCCGGCGCTGGGCAGCAACGGCCAGGTCGAGCTGCCGGCGGCCCATGTCATCGTCAACCCCAACCAGCCCGGCTGCGGCTTTGCCAGCAAGGCCCTGGCCGGCGTGGGCGTGGTGTTCTATGTGCTGCTGGCCACCCGTGCCGAGCTGAGAAAGCGCGCTGCCTTTGACGCAGCACATCAACCCCGGCTGGACAGCCTGCTCGACCTGGTGGCACTGGGCACGGTGGCCGACGTGGTCAAGCTCGACGACAACAACCGCCGCCTGGTCGCGCAGGGCCTGAAGCGGCTGCGCGCCGGCCGCATGCAGCCCGGCGTGGCCGCGCTGTTTGCCGCCGCTGGCCGCCAGCCACAGCGGGCCGCCGCCTTCGACTTCGGCTTTGCGCTGGGGCCACGCATCAACGCCGCCGGCCGCCTGGCCGACATGACCCTGGGCATCGAATGCCTGCTCACCGACGACCCCGTGCGCGCGGCCGAGCTGGCCGCGCAACTGGACGCCATCAACCGCCAGCGGCGCGAGGTCGAGGCCGACATGCGGCTGCAGGCTGAAGTGCTGCTCGACCGGCTGCTGGCCCAGCAGCCGGGCGCGGCGGCCACGCCGTCGGCACTGGTGCTGTTCGACCCCGAGTTTCAGGAAGGCGTGGTCGGCATCGTGGCCGGCCGGCTGAAAGACCAGTTGCACCGGCCGACCTTTGTGCTGGCCCGTGGCGCCGACGGCCGGCTCAAGGGCTCGGGCCGGTCCATCCCCGGTTTTCATCTGCGCGACGCGCTGGACCTGGTCAGCAAGCGCCACCCTGGCGTGCTGCAGAAGTTTGGTGGCCACGCCATGGCCGCAGGCTGCACGCTGGACGAAGACCAGCTGACCACCTTTGATGCCGCGCTGCGCGCCGTGGCTACCGAATGGCTGCTGCCCGCCGCGCTGACCCGCACCCTGGCCACCGACGGCCCGCTGGCGGTGGAGTACTACAACGCGGCCACCGTGGGCCAGTTGGACGCCCAGGTCTGGGGCCAGGGCTTCGAGGCGCCGGTGTTCTGCGACGAGGTCGAGGTGGTGCAGCAGCGCCTGGTCGGCGAGAAGCACATGAAGCTGCGTCTGCGGCTGGCCAGCGCCCCTGGTGCGCCGAAGCAGGAACTGCGCGACGCGATCTGGTTCGGCCACGTCGAGCCCCTGCCGGCGCGACTGCGCCTGGCCTACCGGCTGAGCCTGGACGAATTCCAGGGCCAGCAGCGGGTGCAGATGGTGGTAGAAGCGGGCATGGACAGCCACACCGCATGATCAGCGCCCCGCTCGATGTCAAACGTCGCCTGGCCCTGTGGTGCGGCGCCGTGCTGCTCGCCGGCCTGGGCGCTGCCGGGCCGGCACGGGCCCAGTCCAGCGTCGTCACCGTGGCCCATGGTCTGGTCAACCCCTGGGCCGTGGCCTTCCTGCCCGATGGGCGCTTTCTGGTCACCGAACGGCCCGGGCGCATGCGCATCGTGGCCGCCGACGGCAAGCTGGGTCCGCCCCTGCCCGGCCTGCCCACGGTGGTGGCCGAGGGCCAGGGCGGCCTGCTCGACGTGGTCACCGACCCGAAGTTCGCCAACAACCGGCTGGTCTACTGGAGCTACAGCGAGCCCGGAGAGGCTGGCACCAACGGCACGGCCGTGGCCCGCGCCCGGCTGGACGGCGAGCACGGCGCCGAGCGGCTGACCTCTGTGCAAATCATCTTTCGCCAGGCGCCTAAGGTGGCCAGCCGGCTGCACTTTGGTTCAAGGCTGGCCTTTGGCCAGGACGGGCGGTTGTTCATCACCCTGGGCGACCGTTTCTCGCGCAAGGACGATGCGCAACTTCTGGGCAATACCCTGGGCAAGGTGGTGCGCATCGAGGCCGACGGCAGCATCCCGGCCAACAACCCGCTGGCCGGCCGCACCGACGCCCGGCCCGAGATCTGGAGCTGGGGCCACCGCAATGTGCAGGGCGCGGCCGTGCACCCGGTCACCGGACAGCTCTGGACCACCGAGCATGGCCCGCAGGGCGGCGATGAACTGAACCTCACCCTGGCCGGGCGCAACCACGGCTGGCCGGTGATCACCTACGGTCGCAACTACGGCAGCGGCACCGTCATCGGCGAAGGCACGCAGCGCGTCGAGGTGGTGGCCCCGCTGGAGCATTGGCTGCCGGTCTCCATCGCGCGCAGCGGCATGGCCTTTCTGACCAGCGAGCGCTACCCCGGCTGGCGTGGCAACCTGTTCATCGGCACGCTGCGGGCCCAGGCCCTGCTGCGCCTGGAGGTCGACGGCGACAAGGTTGTGCACCAGCACCGCCTGCTGCAGAACCTGAACGAGCGCATCCGCGACGTGCGACAGGGCCCCGACGGCTGGCTCTACCTGCTGACCGACAACGCCGACGGCCGGCTGCTGCGGCTGCTGCCCTGAACCCGCAGGACATGACGATGAGCCACGACCACGATCACGAGCACGAGCACGAGCACGAGCACGAGCACGGCGACCACGACGAGCACAGCCACCTCGGCGCGATGGACCTGCGGGTGCGCGCGCTGGAAACCGTGCTCGCCGCCAAGGGCTACATCGACCCCGCCGCGCTGGACGTGCTGATCGACACCTACCAGACCCGCATCGGGCCGCGCAACGGCGCACGGGTGGTGGCCAGGGCCTGGTCAGACCCGGCGTTCTTCGACTGGCTGATGCAGGACGCCAGCGCTGCCATCGCCTCGCTGGGCTACGGCGGCCGCCAGGGCGAGCACATGGTGGCGGTGGCCAACACGCCCGAGCTGCACAACCTGGTGGTGTGCACTCTGTGCAGCTGCTACCCCTGGCCGGTGCTGGGCCTGCCGCCGACCTGGTACAAGAGCGCGCCCTACCGGTCACGCGCGGTCAAAGACCCGCGCGGCGTGCTGGCCGACTTTGGTGTGGCGCTGCCCGATGCCACCGCCATCCGGGTCTGGGACTCCACCGCCGAAGTGCGCTACCTGGTCATCCCGCAGCGCCCGGCGGACAGCGAGGGCCTGAGCGAAGAGCAGCTCGCCGCCCTGGTCAGCCGCGATTCGATGATCGGTACGGCCCTGGCCAGGTCGCCCGCTTGATGCCTTATCTCAACCATGCCGACCTGGGCGGCCAAGCGGGCTTTGGCGCCGTCACGCCCGAGCCCGAGGGCGAGCTCTTTCACGCCGATTGGGAACCGCGAGCGCTGGCGATCAGTCTGGCCATGGGCGCCACCGGCGCCTGGAACATCGACCAGAGCCGCGCCGCGCGCGAAACCCTGCCCGATTACCTGCAACTGAGCTACTACCAGATCTGGCTGGCCGGCCTGCAGCGCCTGCTGGCAGAGCGTGCCCTGGCCATGGCCGATGAACTGGCTGCCGGCCAGTTGCTGCACCCGGCCAAGGCCCTGCCGCGCAAGCTGCTGGCCGACGCAGTGCCGGGCGTGCTGGCCAAGGGCTCGGCCACGCTGCGCAGCGTGGCCGAGCCGGCCCGCTTTGCGCAAGGTGACGCGGTGCGCAGCAGCGACGCGCCCACGCCCCACCACAGCCGCTTGCCGGCCTATGCGCGCGGCAAGACCGGCCGGGTGCTGCGCGTTCATGGCGCCCATGTGTTTGCCGACAGCCATGCCCAGGGCCTGGGCGAGGCGCCGCAGTGGCTGTATGCGGTGGTCTTTGACGGCAGCACACTGTGGGGCGCCGACGCCGACCCCGGCCTGAGCGTGACGCTGGACATCTGGCAAAGCAACCTGGATCCCGCATGACGCAGAACCCCGCCTGCTCCGGCCAAGCACTTTCCGACGACGCCCAGCCGGTGTTTGCCGAACCCTGGATGGCGCAGGCCTTTGCGCTGACGCTGGCGCTGCACCAGCGCGGCCTGTTCAGCTGGCCAGAATGGGCCGAAGCCTTGTCGGCCCAGATTGCCGCCGACACCGCGCTGCGCAGCGCGCCCGGCGCCTGCACCGATACCGGTGAACACTACTACCAGCATTGGCTGGCCGCGCTGGAGCAGTTGGTGGCCAGCAAGGGTGCGGCCAGTGCGGCGGAGTTGCAGCGCCATGCCCAGGCCTGGGCCAGCGCCGCCGAGCGAACGCCGCATGGCCAGCCGTTGGCGCTGCTGCCGGGCGACTTTGCGGCCTGATTCCAGCCCACACCGCCTGCATCCGCTCCTGCCCCACCACCGGCAGGCTGTGCTCCACCGGCGCCATCAGGTCGCGCTGGGTCAGGCTGTCAACGAAGCGCAGCCGCAGCCGGTGCTCGCCCGGGGCCAGGTCCAGCACGGCCGAGGTCTGGCCCTGGCCGAAGTGGCGGTGGCTGTCGCTGAACGGAATGCTGCCGCTCACGCCCATCGGTAAGCGGGTGTCGATCAGCACAGGGTGGTGGCCGTTGCCCGGCAAGGGCTTGCCGGCCGGCGCCACGGCCCTGCCACGCACCGCAAAATCGAACACTTGCCGCTCAAGGATCGGACCGCTTGTTGGCGATCAGTTGCCCATCGATGGTGGAGCCCGCAGGCGACGGCGGTGACTTCAGCGCGTCGCCTCCTGCGCGTCCGGGGGTCGCTACGGCCGCAGTACGGTTGCATCCGTCCGGAACAGCGACGGACTTGAACTAGCATGCAAGAGCACATTGATTCACCGGGCGCCGGAGGGGGTTCCCCTGGACGGACGCTGCTTAGCCTGCTCGTTCAACCACCCCGTCTGCCCCATGACACTCAAGACCTACTGCACTCCCCGTGACTCGGTCTTCGTTGCCGACCGCAGGGCCACCGTGCTCAACCTGGACACCTTCCTCAAAGGCAAGGTGCATGGCAGCGAGTTCTTTGACGAGAACTAATTCACCAATGGCATGACGACGTTGGTCGACCGGGCCTTCCGGCACCTGTCGGGCACCGGTGCCGGGTCTTCCGTGTTCTTGCTGTCGCAGGCCATGGGTGGCGGCAAGACCCACAGCATGATCGGTCTTGGCCTGCTGGCACGCGACCCCGAACTGCGACGCCGCGTGCTGGGCGACAAAGACCCGGCCCCGAAACTCGGCCGCTGCCGTGTCGTGGGCTTCAACGGGCGCAGCACCGACGCGCCGGGCGGCATCTGGGGCTCCATCGCCGAGCAGTTGAACCGGGCCGAACAATTTGCGCGCTACGTGTCCCCCCTGCTCAGCGCCCCCGGCCCCGAGGCCTGGAAGCAACTGCTGGGCGACGACCCCCTCGTGCTGTTTCTGGACGAACTGCCGCCATACCTCGAATACGCCGTCGCAGTGCCTGTCGGCAATGCCGATCTGGGCGTGGTCACCACCACTGCGCTGGCGAACTTGTTCGTCGCGGTGGCCGAGATGGACAAGGTCTGCCTGGTGCTGTCTGATCTGGCTGGCAGCAACTTCAGCATCGGCCAGGCCCATCTGCAAGCCGCATTCGGCCGGGCCGTGCAGGGCATCAGCGCCGAATCGAAGCGCATCGCGGTGCCCATCACGCCGGTCAACCCGAACGGCGACGAGCTGTACCACATCCTGCGCAAGAGGCTGTTCGCGACAGTGGCGCCGCAGCCAGAGATCAACAGAGTTGCCGCCGCCTACCGCGACGCGCTGCGCGACGCCGCGCGCATGAACCTCACCAGCACCACCCCCGAATCGCTGTATTCGCGCGTGACGGACGCCTACCCATTCCACCCGGACCTGCGCGAACTCGTCGGCAAGTTCAAAGAGAACGACGGCTTCCAGCAGACGCGCGGCGTCATCCGCCTGATGCAGATGGTGGTGGCCGATCTGTGGAATTCCGGCAAGGCCGAGGGCACAGACCTCATCCACCCCTACGACATCGACCTCAACGTCGATGAAATCGCGTCCGAGGTGCGAACGATCAACCCGTCGCTCAGCGAAGCCATCGCGCATGACATCGCCCACGGCGGTGACGCCGAGGTTGAGCAGATCGACCTGGCCAACGGCAACGCCGACGCCTCCGAGGCCGCGCGCCTGATCCTGGTGGCATCGCTGTCGACCACGCCGGGCGCCATCCACGGGCTGCGTGAGTACCAGTTGGTGGACTGCCTGCAGCGCCCGGGCCGCGATCTGGCAACCTTCAAGGTGAACGTGCTGGACAAGCTGGCCACCCGGGCCTGGTACCTGCACAACTCGGCCGACGGCCGGCTGTACTTCAAGAACCAGCAGAACCTGGCCGCCAAGCTGCGCGCCACGGCGCTGTCGCTGCACGCCGAGACGGTGGACCGGATGTTGCGCGAACACCTGGAGCTGCACTTCGCTGTCAGCCTGCGCGACTGCTACCAGGTTGTGAAGGTGCTGCCGCCGCCCGACGAAGTGCAGGTCGAGCAAGAGCGCACGACGCTGGTGGTGGTACGGCCCGGCGGACAGGCCAACCAGCTGCCCATCCCGGCCGACTGGCAAGCGTGGTGGGAGCAGCAACAGTACAAGAACCGGGTGCTGTTCCTCACCGGTTCGCGCGACACCTTCCAGAAGGTAATCGACGCGGCGCGCCAGACACGTGCGCTGCAGAGCATCGAGGACGAACTGAAGCAGGAGAAGACGCCCGCCGATGACCCGCAGTGGCGCGCACTGGATGGCCTGCGCGACCGCATTGCGCTGCAGTTCAGCGCGGCGCTGAAAGAGGCCTTCGACCAGATCGTCTACCCCAGCATCAACACGGCGCTGCGAGCCACCGGCGTCGACCTCGCTTTTGCCGGCAACAGCAGCGGCGAGGCCACGATCCGCAAGACGCTGGAAGGCGCGCAGAAGTTCAGCACCAGGATCGACGACGACGCCTTCCGCTCGCGCGCCGAGGTGCGCCTGTTCGGCAGCGCCGAGACCAAGGTGGTGCTGTGGTCCGACTTCAAGCGCCATGCCGCGGTCAACACCCACTGGCCGCTGCACAAGACTTCGGCGCTCGACGATCTGAAGGCTGAGTGTGTGCGGCGCGGCCTCTGGCGGGAGGAAGGCAACCATGTGCGCCGCGGCCCCTTCCCGCCGCCCGCGCCGTCGGTGGAGATCCGCGAGCTGTCGGTGGACGAAGACGGCGACGGCCGCGCCTACCTCAAGGTGGAGCCCTTGCACGCGCCGGCCATCGTCTTCGAGACCGGAGATACAGACCCCACACCGGCCTCCAGCCCCGTGCCCACCCCGGCGCGCTTCGAAGCCACGGCCTTGCGCTATCGCTTCCTGGCGCACGACCCGACCGTCCTCACGCTCGCCAGCCCCGTGAAGGAATGGACGGCCAGGATTCGCCTGAAGTACCAGTTGCACAACCGCGGTGACCATTTCGAGGTGGAACTGCGCGCACTGCCGCGCGTGGCCGGCATCGCCATCCGCTACACCACCGACGGTTCGGCCCCCACCCATGTGGGCGCCGCCACCTGCGACGGCACCTTCCGCGTGCCGGCGGGCAGCCGCGTCGTCTGCGCCATCGCGGGCGCCAGCGATCTCGGGCTGTATTCCGAGCTGCTGCGCATTCCCATTCCCCAAAAAGACGACACCGGTCCCAAGCTCGAACCTGCCAAACCCGCCCGCTGGACGCAACGCGCCAAGCTCGACGACGCCGGCGCCGTATGGGACTTTATCCAGCGCCTGGACGAAGCCGCCACCGTCATCGCCTTCGACCTGCAGCTCACGGCCGAGAGCACCGACGGCCTGCAGCACGTCGACTACTCCGGCGCGCTGGACGCCAGCTACACCGCTGCCGCCATGAAGACTGCCGCCGACAAGCTGCAGGAGATCGTCGGCGCCGGCGCCTTGCGCATGACGGTCGGCTCGCTCGGCTTCGCCACGGGCCAGGCCCTGCTGGATTGGCTCAAGGCCACCAAGCAACCCTTCGACGCTGCCAAGGTGCAGCAGCAGGCCTGACCCATGCCAAGCACCTCATCCTCACGCTCGACAGGCGGTCGCAAGGCCATTGGCCTGGGTTTCCTGCCCGACGAAGCCCGCCACGGCTTCCTGGTCGACGTGCCCAAGGGCAGCGCACCGGCCGAGATGGTCTGCATCTCTGAACACCGCGGTGCCGAGCTCGACGGCCTGGGCGAGCGCCACAGCAGCCCGCTCAACCCGGCCGACGGTGCGCTGCGCGTGCTGATCGACCGCACCCGCTGGCTGGCCCTGGCCCCCGCCTTCTGGGAAGACGCCAACCGCCGCCTGCGCGCCAACGGCCTGCCGGTGGCCAAGTTCATCAAGAACCCGGCCAAGCCGGTGCCCCTGCACGCTTCCCTGGGCAAGGAGCTGTGCGTGCTGTGCTGGGCGGTGGAAGAAGCACCGCCGGCCGACATTCCCAACGCCTTGCGCAACTGGGAAGCGCTGGCGCCCGAAGAGCGCTGGTGGCTATACACGATGACCGTGGCCACCACCGGCCAGGCGCTGCACAAGGGCATTGGCTGGCGCAAGGCGCTGCGTGCGGCACTGGCCGACAACCCCTTCATCAAGGGCGAGGGCCTGTCGCCCCGTGCCCGGCGCGAACTGCTGGGGCATTCTCAATTGTCGCTTGCGCTATGAGCGCCCCAAGGCCGGCCGGGGCCGGCCGTCCCCCGAGGGGATCAAGGAAAGTTGCAAAGCCACATTTCCTTGAGAGCGCCCCAAGGCCGGCCGGGGCCGGCCGTCCCCCGAGGGGATAAAGGAAAGTTGCAAAGCCACATGTCCTTGAGAGGCTCTGTCGAAGAATATGACCTCAAGTAGTCACGCG
>JANOWE010000004.1:0-10946 GCA_031417735.1 Betaproteobacteria bacterium | reverse complement strand
GCCAGCGCCAGGCCCAACGGCGCCACGTGCGAGCCCAGCGCGTAGTCCGGCTTGAGCGCCTTGGCCACCAGCTCGGGCCGCGGCGGTTGCACACGTGCGTCCACATGCGGGCCGTAGTAGCTGTAGGGCCAGCCGTAGAAGCCACCGTCCTGCACCGATGTCAGGTAGTCGGGCACCAGGTCGTTGCCCAGTTCGTCACGCTCGTTGGCCACCGTCCACAGCGTCTGGCTGCCGGGGGCGAAGGCCATGCCGTTGGGGTTGCGCAGGCCGGTGGCAAACAAACGCTTGCTGCCGTCAGCCAGCTTGATCTGCCAGATCGCGGCGCGGCCTGCCTCGGCCGCCATGCCGTATTCGGCGATGTTGCTGTTCGAGCCCACGGTGGCGTACAGCGTGCTGCCATCGGCGCTGGCCAGGATGTTCTTGGTCCAGTGGTGGTTGCGCGGGCCGGCCGGCAGGTCGGTCAGCAAGCGTCCCGGGCCGGTGATCACTTGTTGTCCGGGCTGGTAGTCGTAGCGCATCACGCCGTCGGTGTTGGCCACATACAAGGCATTGCCCACCAGCGCCATGCCAAAGGGCGAGTTCAGCCCTTGCAGGAACACGTTGCGGACTTCAGCCACGCCATCGCCATCGACGTCGCGCAACAAGGTGATGCGGTTGGCGCTGGGCACCGTGGCACCGGCGCGGCCCATCACCCATGTCGTCACCCGACCCATCAGCCCGGCCTCGTCTTGCGGCCTCGGCGGCGCGTTGGACTCGGCCACCAGCACATCACCATTGGGCAGGGAGTAGACCCAGCGTGGATGGTCCAGGCCGCGGGCAAAGGCCTGCACCTGGAGGCCGGGCGCAGCCTGGGGCCCGGCGCCGTTTGCCCAGCCCACCACCGGTGCCACCCGCACGGTGGGCAACAGCCCTGGGTCGGGCGCGCCCAGAGTCGGTTGGGGGCCCACGGTGGCGGTGGGCGATGCCCCCGGCGGGCCGTCGCCATCGACGAGCAGGCCGCAGCCAGCCAGGCTGCCCAGTGCAGCGGCCACGGCAAGCAAGGGCATTGCTCGGCTCGGGATCGAACTCAGAGTGGTCAATGGCAAGGCAGGCGCTCCAGCATGAGAAAGGATGCGGCCCACTGTAGCCGGCACGCGCCTGCCGGCCTCACGACGGCGCCGCCCGGCCTTGTAGGACATGCGGACTCGATGGCCGCTGCAGCAGCCATGGCTGGAACCCCCGGCCGCCAGATGAATCGCAGGGGAGCATGGCGCACATCAGAGCCCGCGCCGTGCCGCAGCTGTTGCGCCACAAAGGCCCTGATCGAGTCGGAGACCTCCGATGACATGGACCGACCAGCTGGGCCATCGCGCGATGGCGCCTTTTGCGAAGGCGCTGCCCACGCTGGGCGACAGCGAGCGCGCGGCTCTGGAGGCCGGCACGGTGGGCTTCGAGGGCGAGTTGTTCGGCGGCCGGGCCCGACTTCAACGCGCTGCGCCGGCGCGGCCCCAACCGTTTGACGGCGCAGGAGCAGGCCTTTCTGGACCACGAGGTGGTGCAGCTGTGTCAGATGCTGGACGACGACGCCATCGACCAGGCCCATGACTGCCGGCGCAGGCCTGGCAGTTCATGCGCGAGAAAAAGTTCTTCGGCATGATCATTCCGAAGGAACATGGTGGCCTGGGCTTCGGCCACTTTGCGCATGCCACGGTGGTCACGCGCATCGCCACCGTCAACATCGCCGCAGCCGTGACGGTGATGGTGCCCAACTCACTGGGCCCGGCCGAGTTGCTGCTGCGCTATGGCAGCGACGCGCAGTAGCTGCATGACCTGCCCCGTCTGGCCGACAGCCGTGAGCTGCCCTGCTTCGGCCTGACATCACCCTATGCCGGAAGTGACGCGTCCAACATTCCCGACCGTGGCGTGCTGACCGAGCGCGAGATCGACGGCCAGGGCGCCGTGCGCGGCCACCCGCATGTGCTGGACGAGATGGCCGCGGTGGCCGCCAAGGACGAGGCCGCGTTGGGCCGCGCGCTGCGCGACCATGGCCTGCATGTGCTGCGCAACACCGGCCGTGCGCTGCTGGGCGGCGGCTTTCGTGGCCAGGCACCACAGGGCCTGCGCGCCGAGACCGCGCGCATCAGCCGACTCTCAGCCCCGTTCGCACTGACGGCCGACCTGGCCATGGGCCTGCTGGGCGGCCAGCTCAAGCCGCTGGAATTGCTCTCAGCACGGCTGGGCGACATCCTGTCGGCGCTGTACCTGGCCTCGGCCTGCCTTTGGCGCTACGAGATGGAAGCCGCCGCCAGTGCCAGCAACCCGGCCGCTGCGCTGGCCTGCCTGCAGGCGGCGGACAAGGTGATCCAGGTCGACGACTTCGAGGCCTGACACGAATGCGCAGCGGCTCAGCCGGCCGACGCCGCCGGCCGCTGGTCGAGCATGAACTGGCCGAAGTAGGCTGCGAGTTCTTCGTGCGCGTCCAGCGGCAGCACGTTGGCGACATACTGGTCAGGCCGCACGACGATCATTGCACCCGAGGCACGGTCTATGTCGCGCAGGTCGAAGATGTCCGCGCCGCCGCGCAAATCCGGGCAGAAGACCTTTTCGTAGTCGACCAGGCCCAGGCGCCCCTTGCGTGGCAGCAGCAGCGCGGGCAACTGGTCGACCTGAAGCCCGTGCAGCGGCTGCTGGAACACCGCGCGCACGTCGATCACGCTGTCGATGTCGGCGCCACCGGGGGTAAAGCGGCGCAGCGGCGAATTCGGCGAATCGACCAGAAATGCGGCCAGCGCACGCAGCCGCTGCCCGTGCGCGTCGGCAAAGGCGTAGAGGCGCCAGGCGCCGTCGGCCCGGGCGGCATGGCCCAGCTGCATCGGCTTGGCGTCGGCCAGGCGCAGCACCGGTGCCGAGTGAAAGCGCATGCCGACCGGAAAACCCGTGGCCAAGGCCTGGTGGGTTGGCGCGGCGGTCAACACCGTGGTCGGCGCGTACTGCGTGGCCACGCCCGCCGTGTAGCGGCCCGACTTGACGAAATAGGCTTGCAACTCCGCCGGGTCAACCCCGCCCAGCTCAGGTCGGCTGGGGTCCATCGGCGGCGAGGCCATGATCCTCGACCATTCCTTGTCGAAGTCGATCAGCTGCTGGGCGATGACCTGGCGCTCGGCGTTGTAGGTGCGCAGCAGCGCCGGCCCCGATCTGCCCTCAAGCACCGCAGCGAGCTTCCAGCCCAGGTTGAAGGCGTCCTGCATCGACACATTCATGCCCTGGCCGGCCTTGGCGCTGTGGGTGTGGCAGGCATCACCGGCAATGAAGACCCGCGGCAGGCGTGAGCCGGCCTGATCGGCGGGCACGTCATCGAAGCGGTCGGTGACGCGCTGGCCGACCTGGTAGACCGCGAACCAGGACACGCTTTTAACGTCCAGCGTGTAAGGGCGAAGCACGCGCTGGGCGATGCGGATGACCTCGTCCTGCGTGTACTTCTCGCGGAAGGCCTCGCGCTGGTTCGGGTCGATGGCGCCCAGGTCGACATACAGCCGCACCAGATAGCCGCCCTCACGCGGGATGAGCACGATGTTGCCCTCGTCGGCCGACTGGATGGCGGCCTTGAGCCGGATGTCCGGAAAGTCGGTCACCGCCAGCATGTCGACCACGCCCCAGGCATGGTTGGCGAAGTCGCCTTGCGGCACGGCGCCGATGGCCTCGCGTACCCGGCTGCGCGCGCCATCGCAACCGACGACGTAGCGGACGCGGATGGTCTTCTCGGCGCCGCTGGCCACCTCGCGCAGAGTCACCGCGA
Source organism: Betaproteobacteria bacterium (assembly GCA_031417735.1). GTDB lineage: Bacteria > Pseudomonadota > Gammaproteobacteria > Burkholderiales > Burkholderiaceae_C > Pseudaquabacterium. The sequence continues at coordinate 7,171 of JANOWE010000004.1, read as the reverse complement.
CCGGCCGCTCACCCGCAGCTTCGACTGTCAGTGTGACGAACTCCAGCCCGTAGTCGGCCTCGAGCCGGGTTGGCGACTGGCGCATGTGGTCCAGCAAATACTGCTGCAGCCGGGCCTGGTTGACAATCACATGCGGCATCTCCGACAGGCCGTCCTCGGTGTCCTGCACGCGGCCGGTGCGCACGATGCGCGAGCGATCATCCGGCGCCGGGCGCCAGAACACGGTCTGGTTGACCCAGTAGGCCTCGCGGATGAGCTTCTGGCCCAGGCCGAAGGCCTCGAACATCTCCACCGTGCGGCAGGCCACGCCATCGGCCTGGCCGACCTGCAGCGGGCCGTCGCGCCGCTCGACCAGACGGGTGCTGATACCGGCGAAGGCCGACAACTGGGCCGCCAGCAGCGTGCCCGCCGGGCCGCTGCCGACGATCAGCACATCCACCGTGTCGGGCAGTTCGGCTGGCCACTGCCCGGCCGCAGACGCTGCCGCCTGGATGTCGGGGTCGCCGGGCGTGTAGCCGTTCAGATAGAACTGCATGGGGTCTCCTGGATGCTGCTGCCGGACAGTATCGGCGCCGATCATGGTGGCAAGGCATTGCCCGGCGCTGAAGTCAGGCTTCAGCGGCCTTGCGGACGGCCGATAAGGCGACATGGCTCGCTCGCGCATCCGCCTGCTGCGGGCGCCACCTCGCTGTACACCAAGGCCGCCATGAACGCACCCGCGAGCAACTCCGTCCTCGAAGCCCAACGTCCGGCCCTGCCCGACGCCCATGCCAGCTGCCCGCAGCGCCTGGGCTGGATGACCGGCACGCCGGTGCCGCCCGCGCGCCAGATCCGCTTTGCCGACGGCAGCGCCTACCAGTTTCCGCAGCTGCGCTGGAGCTTCAGCCACCTGCCCGAACTGGTGCCCACCCTAGCGGTGGCGCGGTCCGAGGGCCGGCCGGCACCGCTGCCATTGGCGCTGCGCGACGACATCGACGGCCTGCGCTTCACCCCTCTGGGCGGTGCCCCGCCGATGCGCTGGGACGAGGCGCTGGCGGCCAACTACACCGACGGCATCGCCGTGCTGCACCGTGGCCGGCTGGTGCATGAGCGCTGCTTTGGCGCGTTGACCGCGCGGACACCGCAGCAACCAGCCGGACGCCACATCGCGATGTCGGTGACCAAGAGCGTGCTGGGCCTGCTGGCCATGGCCCTGGTGGCCGACGGCACGCTGGACCCGCAGGCGCCCGTGGCCGAGCAATTGCCCGAACTGGCCGGCACCGGCCTGGCCGACGCCAGCGTGGAACAGCTGCTGGACATGCGCACCGCGCTGCACTTCAGCGAAGACTATGCCGACCCCCATGCCGGCATCTGGGCCCATGCCACCGCCGGCGGCCTGGTGCCTCGGCCACCGACTTACCAGGGCCCGGAAGGCTACCGCGCCTTTCTGCGCACCTTGCGGGCCAGCGGTGAGCATGGCGAAGGCTTTGCCTACCGCACGGTCAACGCCGACGCGCTGGGCTGGCTGCTCGAGCGCGCCAGCGGGCAACCACTGGCCGAGCTGTTGTCCAAGCGCCTGTGGCAGCCGCTGGGGGCCGAGCAGGACGCCGCGCTGCTGGTGGACAGCCAGAGCACGGCCTTTGCCGGTGGCGGCCTGGTCTGCGGCCTGCGTGACCTGGCCCGGCTGGGCGAGATGCTGCGCCTGCAGGGCCAGGCGCGGGGCCGGCAACTGCTGCCCACTGCCGTGGTGCAGGCGCTGCGCTGCGGTGGCGATCTGGCGGTGATGGCCGCGTCGGGCGCAGCACCCCAGCCCGGCTGGAGCTACCGCGCGATGTGGTGGCTCACGCACAACCGGCACGGCGCGTACATGGCCCGTGGCGTGCACGGCCAGCTGCTCTACATCAACCCGGCGGCCGAGCTGGTGATTGCGCGCTTTGCCTCCCACCCGCTGGCGGCCAATGCGGTCAATGACGTCACGTCGCTGCCGGCCTGGCAGGCGCTGGCCGACCACCTGCTGCGCGAGCCGGGCTGAAGCGCTGGCTCACTCCGGCCGCCCTGGCGGCCCGGTGTCGCGCGCCGGCATGATGTGGATGGCCTCGGGGTCGAGCTGCAGCGTCAGCCGGCCGCCGGTGTGCAGACCATGCTGGCGCACGAAGTGGGTGGTCAGCTCCAGCCGCAAGCGGGCACCTGGCTCGGCCAGGCTGCGGCAGTCCAGCCTGCTGACCTCACCCAGGCTGCGGATGCGGCCAATGCCGCAGGGCACCAGGTTGGTCGGAGCGGCAGGGTCACTCTCAGGCTCGGTGCCCGGTACATGCACCTGCAGCAGCTCACCGGCCACCACCCAGCGCACGCTGGCACCGTCGTCCAGGCGGCCCTTGTCCAGCACCTGAAGTTCAATGCCTGCCGCGTCGTCGCCCCAATGCAGACGGCCCAGCGCCTGGCCGGGCAAGCGGCGGCGGAAGATGCCGCTGTGCACATCGTGCACACCCACCAGCGCGGCCACGCGGGCGTTCCGAGGCTGCGACAGCACCCGCTCGGGCGGGCCCTGCTGCAGGGTCTGGCCAGCATCCAGAATGCACAGCCTGTCGGCCAGCAGCCTGGCCTCGCGCAGGTCGTGGGTGACCATCACGATGGGCAGCTTGACGCGTTCGCGCAGTGCCATCAGCTCGTCGTATAGCATGGCGCGTGTGGGTTGGTCGACGGCCGAAAAGGCCTCGTCCAGCAGCAGCAGCCGGGGTTGGCGCGCCAGTGCCCGCGCCAGCGCCACGCGTTGGCGCTGGCCACCGGACAGCTGATGCGGCAGCCTGTTTGCCAGGTCATGCAGGCGCAGTTCGTCCAGCAGCCCGTGGGCCGCCTGCGGTGGTTGGCCGGGTGCCAGCGCGAGCATCACGTTCTGCAGCGCGCTCAGGTGCGGAAACAACGCGTACTGCTGGAACACAAAACCCACCGGCCGGCGCTCGGCCGCCAGGTCGGTGCGGCTGGCGCTGTCGAACCAGACCTGGTCGCCAAAACTGATGCGGCCCGAGCGCACCGCCGACAACCCGGCAATCGCGCGCAGCACACTGGTCTTGCCACTGCCCGACGGGCCCACCAGCGCGAGCAGTTCACCCGGCTCGCACTGCAGGTCAACGTCCAGCGCAATCGGTCCGGCCTGCTGCAGCTTGACCTGCAGCATCACGGTCCCCAGCGCCGCTGCAGGCTGCGTTGCGACAGCCAGGCAGTGAGCAGCAGCGTGGCCAGCGACAAGCCCAGCAGCAGCGCCGACATGCGCCCGGCGGCGGCCTGGTCAAAGGCCTGCACGCGGTCGTAGATGCTGATGGCGATGGTCTTGGTCTGGCCCGGGATGCTGCCGCCGACCATCAGCACCACGCCAAACTCACCCAGGGTGTGGGCCACGGTCATGACCATGCCGCTGACGATGCCGGGCCAGGCCAGCGGCAGTTCCACCCGCCGCAGCCGCTGCCAGGGGCCCAGGCCGCAGCTTCGTGCGGCGTCCAGCAGCTCGGCCGGGATGGCCTCGAAGGCGCGCTGCATCGGCATCAGCGCAAACGGGACGTTGAAGACCAGGCTGGCCACCAGCAGGCCGTCGAACGAGAACACCAGGCTGCGGCCGGTGGCCTGCTGGTACAGCGCGCCCAGCGGCGAGGCCTGGCCCATGGCCACCAGCAGGTAGTAGCCCAGCACCGTGGGCGGCAGCACCAGCGGCAGCGCCAGCAGCGCTTCGGCCAGCGGCTTGGCGGCGTGGCGAGAACGTGCCAGCCAGCGGCTGGCAAGGATGCCCAGGGGCAGCAGCAGCAGCGCGGTGGCCAGCGCCAGCAGCAGCGACAGTTGCAGCGCAGCCCAATCCATGGTCAACCGCCGCCCAGGCGCTGGCCCTGCGGCGTGCCGGGCAGTGAAAAGCCGAAGCGCTGCAGCGCGGCCCGCGCCTCGTCGCGCTGCACAAAGCGGTAGAACTGATGCGCCACCAGGCCGGCGCGGCGCGTCAGCACCATGCGCTGGCGCAGCGGCGAATGCATCTGCTCCGGCAGCAGCACCCGGCTGCCAGCTTGCTGCAGCACCGGCGACAAGGCCAGCGACAGCGCGAAGATGCCGCCCTGCGCCGAGCCCGAAACCGCAAACTGCGCCGCCTGCGACACGTTCTCGCCCAGCACCAGCCTGGGCTGCATGGCCTGCCACAGGCCAGCACGTTCGAGCACCTGCATGGCGGCACGGCCATAGGGCGCGTGCTCGGGGTTGGCGATGGCGAACTTGCGCAGCCGGCCGTCGGCCAGCGCGGCGCGCAGGTCAAGCAGGCCGGCGTCGACCCTCAGCGGCGAGCCCCTGGCCGCAAACAGCACCAGCCGGCCCACGCCGTAGAGCGCGCCGGAGTCCTCGGTCAGGCCCTGGCCATGCAGCTGGTGAACAAAGTCCTCGTCGGCCGACAGGAACAGCTCGAAGGGCGCGCCCTGCACGATCTGACGGAAAAAATTGCCCGACGAACCGTAGCTGATGCGCAGCCGGTGGCCGGTCTGGGCCGTGAACTGAGCGGCGATGTCGTCCAGCGCGAACTTCAGGTCGGACGCGGCGGCAATCACCGGGCCGGCCTCGTCCGCCGCCGCCGCCCAGGCCGGTGCCACAGCGCCTGCGCCTGCGCCGGCCAGCCAGGCCAGAAACTGACGGCGCTGCGGGCCTGCGGTCGGGCGCATCGGCGGTGGTTTGAACAAGGGCAGGCTCATGGCGGCTTGGCGGCTTGGCGGCGCCGCAGGCTCGGCACAGGGAAGAATATGGGGGCGAGCAAGCGCGCCAGGACGCAAGTCTAGGGTCTGTCCGGGGCCTGACCCTGAGCGCTGGGGTAGATTGGGTCAGGCAGCAGCGCAGGCCCGTCGACGCCACCAAGCCGAACCGCCTGCCTCGCCACCCCATCCGACCAGGAGTGACCATGCACCGATCCAAGTCCCCGGCCCTCCCGTCAGCCCACCCCTTCACCCGCACCTGCCTGCCGTTCGAGCCGGCGCCGGGCAAGCTGGGCCGCTTGTACTCGCTGCCGGCGCTGGGCAAACAACTCAAGACCGATGTCTCGCGGCTGCCGGTGTGTCTGCGCGTGGTGCTCGAAGCCGTGCTGCGCCACTGCGACGGCAAGCGCATCACTGCCGAGCATGTGCGCCAGCTGGCGGGCTGGCAGCCGCAGGCCGCGCGCAGTGCCGAAATCCCGTTCGTGGTCGCGCGCATCGTGCTGCAGGATTTCACCGGCGTGCCGCTGCTGGCCGACCTGGCCGCCATGCGCCATGCCGCCAAGGCCCTGGGCCGCGACCCGGCGCGCATCGAGCCGCTGGTGCCGGTGGACCTGGTGGTCGACCACAGCGTGATGGTCGACCACCAGGGCCAGAAGAACGCGCTGGGCCTGAACATGAAGCTGGAGTTCCAGCGCAACCACGAGCGCTACCAGTTCATGAAATGGGGCATGCAGGCCTTCGACAACCTGGCCGTGGTGCCGCCGGGCTTCGGCATCGTGCACCAGGTCAACCTCGAGCACCTGGCCCGTGGCGTGCACCGGCAGCGCGCTGCGGCCAAGTCCGAGCCCGCCCTGTACTACCCCGACAGCCTGGTCGGCACCGACAGCCACACGACGATGATCAACGGCATCGGCGTGGTCGGCTGGGGCGTGGGCGGCATCGAGGCCGAGTCCGGCATGCTGGGTCAGCCGGTGTACTTTCTGACGCCCGATGTGGTGGGCGTCGAGCTCACCGGCCGGCTGCGCGAGGGTGTGACCGCCACCGACCTGGTGCTGACCATCACCGAGCACCTGCGCCGGCACAAGGTGGTGGGCAAGTTCGTCGAGTTTTACGGCGAAGGCACGCGCTGCCTGGCCGTGCCAGACCGCGCCACCATCGCCAACATGGCGCCCGAGTACGGCGCCACGATGGGCTTCTTCCCGGTCGATGAGCGCACCATCGACTACTTCCGGGGCACCGGCCGGCGCAAGCGCGAGATCAGCGCCTTCGAGGCTTACTTTCGCGCCCAGGGCCTGTTTGGTGTGCCTCTGGCCGGGCAGATCGACTACAGCAGCACGCTGCAGCTTGACCTGGGCCAGGTCACGCCCAGCCTGGCCGGGCCGAAGCGGCCGCAAGACCGCATCGAGCTGGGCCAGGTGTCGGCGCAGTTCAGCCAGCTGTTTTCCAGCCCGCCGGCCGACAACGGCTTCAACCGGCCGGCCGAGTTGCTGCACCTGCGCCATGCGGTGACTGCCGCCGCCGCTGCCAGCGTGCCGGCACCGGCCGCCGACGCGCCCGCCGGTGCGCCGCGCGACCAGGTCGAGATGGACGCCAACCACCCCACGCTGCAGGCCGCGCTGGCCAAGGCCGCAGCGCCCAGGCAGTCGGTGCCGACGCTGACCTTGGGCAACGGCGATGTGCTGATCGCGGCCATCACCTCCTGCACCAACACCTCCAACCCGGCCGTGATGCTGGCCGCCGGCCTGCTGGCGAAAAAGGCGGTCAAGGCCGGGCTGCGGGTGGCGCCGCACATCAAGACCTCGCTGGCGCCGGGTTCGCGCATCGTCACCGAGTACCTGGACCGGGCCGGCCTGCTGCCCTACCTGGAGAAGCTGGGCTTTCACCTCGCGGCCTATGGCTGCACCACCTGCATCGGCAACGCGGGCGACCTGCGGCCGGAGTTCAACACCACCATCACCGACCATGAACTGGTCTGCGCGGCGGTGCTGTCGGGCAACCGCAATTTCGAGGCCCGCATCCACCCCAACCTGAAGGCCAACTTCCTGGCCAGCCCGCCGCTGGTGGTGGCCTATGCGCTGGCCGGCACGGTGCTGACCGACCTGATGACGCAGCCGCTGGGCCGCGGCAAGGGCGGGCGCGAGGTCTACCTGGGCGATGTCTGGCCCAGCAGCCAGGAGATCCATGCGCTGTTGAAGCATGCGATGGACGCCAAGGCCTACCGCGCCAATTTCAACAAGGTGGCCGACCAGCCCGGCAAGCGCTGGGCCAAGATCAGCACCGCGCGCGGCCAGGTCTACCACTGGCCCGAATCGAGCTACATCGCGCTGCCGCCGTTCTTCGAAGGCTTCGAACTGGCCGAGCCGGCACCGCCGCCCGCCGGCCACGGCATCCGCGGCGCCAGGATGATGGCGCTGTTTGGCGACTCGATCACTACCGACCACATCTCGCCGGCCGGCAGCATCGCACCCGATTCACCGGCC
>JANOWE010000003.1:0-4513 GCA_031417735.1 Betaproteobacteria bacterium | reverse complement strand
AACACTGGCGCCGCACCCGCTGTCGCATGACACGGTGTAGGGCACGGCGGACGGGTCGAACTGCCAAGTAGGGTCGCCGCCGTGCCCGCCTACCTCGGTGTGGGCCGATTACAGCGCCACGACCGGATGCGCCATCACTGGCCGCCCGCACACCGTGCGGCACTGGCCTGCCGGTCAACGCCAACATGCCGATGTGCGGCCAGCAAGAACACCGCCGCGTCGAACCTACCCCTCAGCCGACTCCCGCCTGCGCCATTGCGTGCCTGGCCGCCCTGCAGGGCGGCCAGGCATGCAGAACTGCGCGACCATCAAAGCCCGAACACCAGAACCGCGCCCTCACAGCCAGAAAACAGCGCTTCGTGACAGCCGTTCACACCACCAGCACGGCGTCGACGCCCTGCGCAAGGGCCAGTTGTGCCAGCCGCTCGACCACGGCAAACCGGGCATCGGCCAGCAGCGCTGCGTCGTCGGTGTCGAATTGGCCGTACTGCTTGCCAATCTGCCAGTCGGCTGTGTGCAGCAACTTGATCAAGGTCTTTCCCTCAGTGAAATCTCAAGACCAGTCTAGTTGCGGCCGAATTTGCCCACAGCAGCTAGACCGCAGTAGCTTCGGGGCCCAAAAAACTTCGTGACGGATCTCTTTGAAGACAGCGGCGGGACGCGAGCTTTGCCAATGCCAGCCGCTAGCCCGTCTTTCTCAACCCACCGTTGCTTTCGCGCGATTTCGACCCGTTTGCTGACGCAAGTGCTTGATTGATAAAGGGGTGCTTGGCTGAATCGTTTGTAGTGAAGACCTTGGTCCTTGCGCCCGTGGAACGGTGTTCATAGAGTGCTGGCATGTTCCTGCGCTGCACCCGACGCGTGAAGGACGGCAAGACCCACGAGTACTGGAACCTTGTCGAGAACCGGCGCCTTGCCGATGGGCGCGTTGCGCAGCGCCAGGTGCTGTACCTGGGCGAGATCGATGCCAGCCAGCGCGAGGCTTGGCGCAAGACCATCGAAGTGCAAGCGCACGGCGCGCGACGCCAGGTGGCCTTGTTCCCGGCGGGCTCGATGCCCTGCGACGATGTGGATGCCATCGGCGTGCACCTGAGCCGATTGCGGATTGAGCGCCCGCGTCAATGGGGCGCTTGCTGGCTGGCATTGACGCTGTGGCAGCAGCTCGAACTCGACAGCTTCTGGCGCTTGCGGCTGCGCCCATCGCGCCAGGGCAAGCCGTGGTTGAAGGTGCTCAAGACGCTGGTGGCCTATCGGCTCATCGACCCGGGCTCGGAGTGGAAGCTGCATCGCCAGTGGTTCGATGCAAGTGCCATGGCCGATCTGTTGGACGCGGACTTTGCGGTGGCCGAGAAGAACACGCTGTACCGCTGCCTGGACCGGCTTGTCGAGCACAAGGACGACTTGTTCAAGTTCCTCAAGCGTCGCTGGGGCGAGTTGTTTGGCGCCAAGTTCGACGTGCTGCTGTACGACCTGACCAGCACCTACTTCGAGACCGATGTCGAGCGCGGGCCGCAGGAGTTGCGCCAGTTCGGCTACAGCCGCGACAAGCGCGGTGATTGTCGCCAGGTGGTGATCGCGCTGATCGTCACGCCCGAGGGTTTTCCGCTGAGCTATGAGATGCTGGCGGGCAACACCGCCGACTCCACCACGCTGAGCGACTTTCTCGGGCGCATTGAGCAGCGCTACGGGCGTGCCAACCGCATCTGGGTGATGGACCGCGGTATCCCCACCGAGGACAGCCTGGCCGAGATGCGCGCCAAGGGCGCGTCGTATCTGGTGGGCACACCCAAGGGCCGGCTCACCAAGCTTGAACAAGCCTTCCTCGGCCAGCCCTGGGCGCGCGTGCGCGAGGGCGTGCAGGTCAAGCGTCTGGCCACCGAGCAGGACGTGTACGTGCTCGCCCAAAGCGATGCACGCATCGACAAGGAGCGTGGCATGCGACGCAGGCGGCTGCGCCGCTACGTCGATCGGCTGCAGGCGCTGCAAGCCCAGACGCTCAGCCCCTCGCCTGTACAAGGCGCATCGTCCAGGATGGTCTCGCGCGGTCCGCGGAGCGCTCATGTCGTCCCGAGAGGAACTCGGGCCGCTAACGCATGGTTTCAACTTTCGCGTTCTACGGCGAAACCGTGTACGCGGCAGCCCTCGCAAACCGAAACCTCGCAGGAATACGATTTCTCTTACAGTTGATTTAGTAAGGCAACTTATCATGTTTTTTCATTCAAATCAGCTTGCGGCGAAATGAAAAACTTCCTACAGTTGCCCCGTGGACTCAACTGCCCTTCCTGTTTCATTCAAGGCGTTGCTCGCGAGCCTGCCCAGAGGCGAGCCGCTGAGCACTGCGGCCTTGCAAGCACGCGGCCTCAGTGCCTTCCGGGCTTCCGCGCTGGCCCGCAGCGGCTGGCTGGTGCACTTGGCGCGCGGCGTGTACATGCTGCCGGGCGACACGCTCACACGCGACGGCAGCCTGGCCTTCATGTCGGTGCAAACGGCGGGCTTTCACGTCGGCAGCAAGACGGCCCTCGCGTGGCGGGGTGTGCACCAAAACATCGCGTTCCGCGAACACCTGAGCCTATGGGGCAACACGTCCCGGCGCTTGCCCGAGTGGTTCACGCAGCGGTTCTCGGCGGGCTATCAGGCGACGCAACTGTTCGACGATAGATTGAGCAATGGCTTCGGCTTGCAGCCGCTGCCGGCGGGCGACCCAAGGGTTCTGGTGTCGGTCCCAGAGCGGGCAATGCTGGAGCTTCTCAGCGATGTCGGCAAGGTGCAGTCGTTGACGGAGACGCGAGAGCTGGTCGAGAGCCTGCCCGGTCTGCGAGACAAAGTCCTCGACGAGTTGCTGCGGCACACGACCAGGATCAAGGTCGTGCGCATGGCCGCCACGTTGGCATCCACCATGAAGTTGCCCTGGGCGGCACTCACCAGCAAACACAGCGAACGCATCGGCGGCGGCGCACGTTGGGTCGCCGTCGGCCGATCCGGCGAGCGCCTGGACCTGAGGCGACCATGAACCAGAACTACATCGACACCGTCCGGCTGTTGCTCGCCATTGCACCCGCGGTCTTCGCCTCCGGTCGGTTCGCGATGAAGGGCGGCACTGCGTTGAACCTGTTCGTGCAGGACATGCCACGCCTGTCGGTCGACATCGACCTCGTGTTCGTCGACCATCGTCCGGACCGCCAAGGAGCCTTGCAGGCCATCGCCCAGGAACTCGCTGCAGTGCAGGTCGCGCTCGCGGGCAAGGGATTGCGCGCCCACTTGCCCGCCAACCCCTCGGGTGATGACGTCAAGCTCGTCGTCAGCAACGACACCGCACAGGTCAAGGTCGAAGTGAACTTCGTCTTTCGGGGCACCGCGCTGCCGGTCGAGACACGGTCGCTCGTTGCCTCCGCCCAGGATCTGTTCACGACGGACCTCACCGCTCCCGTCCTGGCCACGGCAGAGCTCTATGGCAGCAAGCTTGTCGCGGCGATGGACCGTCAGCATCCGCGCGACATCTTCGACGTGATGCACATGCTGGATCACTTCGGCTGGGAGAAATCAATCGTCGACTGCTTCGTGGCCTACCTGGCCGGTCACAACCGCCCCGTCCACGAAGTCCTGTTTCCGAAGACCAAACCGCTCGAACCCGCATTCACGAATGAGTTCGTCGGCATGACACGGGACACCGTCGAACTGGACACGCTCATGCAGATGCAAGCGCGCCTGATCAAAGAGCTGCCCAAGCAGTTGACCCCGGCGCATCGGGACTTCCTGATGTCGCTGGTCCAAGGCGAACCCGCATGGGAGCTGATGCCGATGCAGCACCTGCGCGAGCTGCCGGCGCTCAAGTGGAAGCTGATGAACCTGGCCAAGCTGAAGAAGACCAGTGCCAAGCGTTTCGCTGCACAGACCGAGCTGCTGGCAGCGCGTCTCGACCAGAACGCAGACTGAGTCGGCTGGTGGCAAAGCAGCTTATGAAGATCACTTCGCCGGCTTCACCTTGCGCAAGGTCACCACGTCGGCGCCCCGCCGCAACTTGTCGAGATAGTCGGCCCAGTTTTGCAACATGGCCCGACGCTGCGCGACAAACTCCGTCCGGTTGTAGGCTCGCCCCAGGCTGTCGCGCACCGAGTGCGCCAACTGCGCCTCGATCACATCGGGACTGAAGCCCAAGCGCTCATGCAGCATCGTCCTCGCGGTCGCCCTGAACCCATGGCCCGTGACCTCCTCGGCCGAGAAGCCCATGGCGCGCAACGCGGCGTTGATCGTGTTCTCGCTCATCGCGCGGTGGTGGTGCTGTTCACCGCGAAAGACCATCACGGCGTGGCCTGTCAACTTGTGCAGATCGCGCAGCACAGCCACCGCCTGCTTGGGCAACGGCACCAGATGCGGGGCGCCGTGCAGCTTCTCGCGCAGTTCCCTCTTCATGCGCAGAGCCGGTACTGTCCACAGCGCCGCATCTAGGTCGATCTCGGGCCACTCGGCAAAACGCAGCTCCCCGGGCCGCAGCAAGAGCATCGGCGCCAGCTTC
>JANOWE010000002.1:0-11888 GCA_031417735.1 Betaproteobacteria bacterium | reverse complement strand
CGGCCCCCCCCCCCTGGGTGTGGTTTTCCCCCCCGCCCCCCCCACCACCCGCGCCCCGCGCGGGGGCGGCCCCCCCCCGCGGCAGGTCGGCCGCCATGTCGACCGGGCTCGCGGCCGCCAGGTCTTCGAACACCAGCGCGGTCAGATCCAGATCGGGCCCGTCCAGCGGCGCCATGGGCATGTCGGCGCTGGCCACGAGGGACAGGTCGAGGTCCCTGGCCATGGGCAGCTCGGGCACATGGGCGAGCAGCCCGCCTCGGCCGGACGGTCGGGCCGGGGCCGGCTCATCGGACGTGGCGGCCGCAGCGTGACGCGGCATCAGACGCAAGGCGTCGGCAGGCTGAACCAGGTCGGACGGGTCGAAGCCCGTGTCGTCGCCGGCCTCCAGCGCGCGCACCCAGCGTTCGAAGTGCAGCAGCGCGTTGAGCGTGAAGCCGCGCAATTCACCGTCTGCACCATGGTGGTCGGCCAGGCGCACGTTGTAGAGCTGCTCGCAGGCCCAGGCCGCTTCTCCGAAGGGCATCAGCCCGACCATGCGGGCACTGCCCTTTAGCGTATGGAAGCCCCGCCGCAGGGTGGTCATGGCGGACTGGTCATCGTGCTTGACCTGCAGCGCAGCCAAGGCCTCGCCCGCGTCGAGCAACACCTCATGCGCCTCTTCCAGGAACACGGCCCGCATCTCGGGGTCGTCTTCCAGGCCACTGCTCTGGCTGGGCACTGGCGCGGGCGCAGCGCCGTGGGCGCTGGATGAGCCAGCGGTCGCGGCCGGCCAATTCAGGGTCTGCTCGATCGGCTCGCCGTCCAGCGCGCGGGGCATCAGTACCGTGCGCTCTTCGTCGGCCGCAGCCTTGGCATCGAGCCCGCTGCGCTGATGGTCTGACAGCGACAACATCGGCAGGCCGTGGTTGCCGATGGTTGTGCCGCTGCCACCGGTACCACGCTGGCTGTCGCGGGCGCGGCGCACCAGGCGGTCAAAGTCCAGCGTCACCGCCAGCGCGTCGGTGTCCTGCGTGCCCAATGCCGCTTGCTTGCCCAGCGCATGGGCGTCGAACTCATCGAAACCGCTGGGGCGGTCTTCACGGGCCATCACCGCAGACAAGGTGCCGCTGGCGGCGTCAAACACAAACAGCGACTTGGCCATTTGCGGCTGCACGCTGACCATGTCGATCAGGAAACTCAGCGCGCCCAGGTTGTCAGCGAGCCGGTCGAAGGTGCCCGCAGCGATGGCTCGTTGCGGGTCGACCTCGGTGTTGGCCAGCGCGTCCACATCGTCGCGCATGCGCAGCACGGCCTGGCTGGCCTGGTCAAGGTCCAGCACCGAAAGCACGCCGCGCATGGCCTGCATTTGTGCCGGCACCGGAATCAGCAGCTCGCGCCGGGCTGGGTTGCGGAAGTACTGGTCGATGTTCTTCTCGACCTCGGACAGCGAGGCTCGCAGCTCGGCCACCACACTGCCCATGGTCTGACGATCGGAGACCCGGCGGTACAGGTCTTCCATCCACAGCTCCAGCGTGCCGGGGTCGCGCTGCTGGCGCACCTGGTCGATACGCTGGGCCAGGCGCTGCACGCGCTGGACCAAATCGGGGTGGTCAAGCTCACCGTCATCCAGCGACGCGTCGAGGTACAGCAGCGCAGTGGCCACCTCCATCGCCAATTCCGCGGCCGGTTCCTGGCCGCTGGCCGTGGTTTGAGCGACGGCCACCTGCAGCGCTCGGCCCAGCGTGCCGCCTTCGGGATAAAGCCGCTGCAGCGAGTCGGCGACCAGCGCAAACTGCTCGTTCAACCCAGGCAGGCGAGGCAGGTCACCACCGGCCACGGCCGACCAGACTTCCTTGGCCGCAGACACGCGCTTGCGGGCCTGCACCAGCAGCGCCGGGTCGAAGCGGCCCAGCCGCGCGATCTCGAAATCGACCGGCGCCTCGTCGGGCAGGCTGAAGGCCCGGCGAACAGCCTGCAGGCGATGGCCACCAGCCGGTCCCAGCATGCCGCTGCTGGAACGGGCCCGGGCGCAGAAGAACAACAGGTCCTGGGCCAAGCGCAGCGAAGGCTCGGCATCAACGCCCGCATGCAACTGGCCAAGCAGCTTGGATCCCACCCGCTTGCAATACACGTCGGGCTTGAGCACGCCGTCGGCCTGCGCTTCGTAGAACGCAGCGGCCAGCTGCCACAACGTGGCCAGCTGGGCATGCGCGGTGTCTCGCGGATGGGCTTGCTGCACATGGGCTGCCAGGCCGGCAAAGGTGTCGCTCATGCGCGCCAGCACGCTGGGTGGTGCGCCACGCATCAGCCCGAGCAGATCACGTTCGAGCTGGGCGATGCAGGCGGTGTCGGGCTGGCGGGGCACGGCCGTGACGTCGACCGGCACCGGCTGCCATGACCAGGCCTGCGACCAGAGGTCGGCTGGGTGGATACGGCTGGCTCCGGCCAGCTCCTGCAGCGCCCGGTACTGCGGAAACAGCGCCAACGCCGACACCGGCTTGGCGGCCAGCAGCCGTCCGATGTAGTCCAGCAGCGCGAACGAGCCCTGCTCGATGGTGTCCACCGCAGCGGCGGTGATCAGCCTTGGCCGGGACGACAGCCGCTGAACCGCAGCTTCGGCGGCCCGCAGCAACTCGGCAGCGGGGCCCAGCCCGACCAGTTCGAGCACGCCCACGCTCTGGTGAAACTGGCTGCGTGCCTGCCGCAGCACGCCCGGGTCGACCCGGTCCAGGTCACTGGCCTGGGCGCTTTCCTTCAGGTGGCGCCGAAGCGCCTTGTGGGCCAGCTCAAGCGAGCGCCGTACCTCGTCCTGCACCCAGGACAGGGCACTGAGGTCGTCCTTGACCTTGGGGTCGCCAGATTCAGCCATTGGTGCTGCCTCAGCCTCAACCGATCTTGAAACGCGCCACGGTCTGCTGCAACTCTTCGGCAGACCGTGACAGCTCGCGCACCATCTGTGCCGTGGTCCGGGTGCCTTCCCCGGTCTGCTCGGTCACGGCAAAGATGTGCTGGATGTTGCTGGCCACCACGTTGGCCGATTCCGCTTCGCTCCGCGCCTGATCGGAAATGCGCTCGATCAATTCGGCCAGCTGGCGGGTGACTCGGTCAATGTCGCCCAGGGCCGTGCCGGCGGCATCGGACAACCTGGCGCCGTCAACCACGCCTTGGGTGGAATGGGCCATGGCGGCCACCGCGTCCTGGGTGTCGCTCTGGATGGTCTTGACCAGCGCGGCAATCTGCCGGGTGGCGTCGGCCGATCGCTCAGCCAGACGCTGCACCTCTTCAGCCACGACGGAGAAGCCACGCCCGGCCTCGCCGGCCGATGCCGCCTGAATGGCCGCATTCAGCGCCAGCACATTGGTCTGCTCGGTGATGTCGGAGATCAGCTCGGTGATCTCGCCAATTTCTTGCGACGACTCACCCAGGCGCTTGATGCGCTTGGAAGTCTCCTGGATCTGGTCGCGGATGGCGTTCATGCCGCCGATCGAGTTCTGCACCGCGGTCAGACCGGTGCTGGCCGCATGCAGCGACTGCCGCGCCACACTGGCGGACTGCTGGGCCTGGGCCGAGACTTCGTTGATGCGCGAAGCCATCTTCAGCACCGATTCGCCGGTGTCGCGGATCTCGCGCAACTGCTCGCCCGATGCCGCCAGCAGCTCGGTCGAGGTGGCCTCGACCTGTTCGGTGGTGTCGGTCACCCGGCTGGCGGTGGACTTGACCTGGGCGACCAGGTGGCGCAGCTCTTCAAGCGTGTAGTTGACCGAATCGGCAATGGCCCCGGTGATGTCCTCGGTCACTGTGGCCTGTTGCGTCAGGTCGCCTTCGGCGACCAACTGCAACTCGTTCATCAGCCGCAGAATGGCCGCCTGGTTGCCGTCGTTGACCAGCTTGGCCTCTTGTTCCTGGGCCTCGGCCGCCAGCCGCTGGGCCTCGGCCAGCGCCGCACGCTGGCCCTGGTCAGCCACAAACAGGCGCAGCAGACCATAGCCACCTGCGGCCATCATCACGGCCGCCAGCAGCATCAGTGTCAGGTGCAGGCCGCGCAATCCGCCCTCCTGGGCCAGTGCGGCCTGTACCGACTCCAGACCCTGGCGCAGTGGCTCGCTGTCCTTGACGATGGCCGACTGAGCGTCGCGCGCACTGACCAGGCCTTGCAGGTTGCTCAGGATCGCGCCGGCCTCGTTCTGCGTGGTCGCAAACTGGCTTTTCAGCCGCGCCAGCTGGGCCTTGACCTGCGGATCACGCGCGGGCGCCACGCGAAGCTCGGTGCTGCCGTTGTCCACCGCGTCGCTGATCTCGCGAAATGAGTTCAGGTCCTTGCCCAGCAAGAATACGGCCTCGGGGCTCACGCCCTCCATGGTCAGGAATTCATTCGCACTCTTGCCGATGCGCTGAGTCAGCATCACCAATTGGCCCACCGCCGAGACCTCGGCCGCCGGCGCGCCTTGTTGCAGCTTCAGCGACGACAGGGTTTCGGCCGTTTCCAGCAACTCGGACGACTGGCGGTTGATGGTGCGCAGCGCATCACCCACCTGGGTCAAGGTTTTTTGCTGTTCGAGCACCGCCGAGGCACGCTTCTCGGCGCTGTCGATCAGCGGGGTCAGCGGCAACAGCAGGGCCAGCACCGTGTCCGAACCCTTGGCCAGGTCATCACTGCCAGCGGCCAGGGCCCTGGTGTTGCCGGCCAGCACGGCCGACGACTGCTTGATCTCGGCAAAGGCCGGGGTGCTGCCCACCAGCGCCTGCGATACCGCCTTGGCCAGGCGCTGCGACTGCATCAGTGACTGACCGATGGCCACCACCTGACCCCCATTGCGACTGGCCGAGCGCATCGCCAGCACGGTGGTCAGCACCAGCACCAGCAGCCCCGCCGCCACCAGGGCCATCAGCATGCGCTGCTGCTGTGGCACGGGCTGCCCACCGATCAAAGGCAGCACCGCGCCGGCCCCACCCATGCCGGCTGCGACCAGGGCGGGGCCGGCCAGGCCTTCGGGCGCAAACTGCGACGGCGCATGCAGCTCGTTGTGTGCAGCCAGCGCCGACAGCCGGTCGGAGGCCGGCAGCTCAGAAATGATGGTGCTGTCCTGCACCGTGGGGGCGCCCGAGGGACGGTCGCCCGAGTCGAGCGGCTCTTCGAACGCGCTGGACATGCTGTCCACGCCCCCTGCGGCGGGCATGTGGTCATCGTCGGCCGCAGCCTGCAACTCGTCGAAATTGGTCAGCGTACGCGCGCCGTCCGGCTCCGCCGCAGGCCGCTTGCTTCTAAATTTATCCAGGAAGCCCATCACATCCCCTTGCCTATGCTGCGCCAGTGGCGCATTTCCGCCGACCTTTCAGCCTGCATCAACCCGTTGACCCGACGGGCTGGCCGTCATCCGGTGATCGCCAGAAACTGTGCTTGCCTGGCCAGACCGGCCAGACTGATTTCCTGCCAACGGCGGCCTTGCTCATCCCGCCAGAGGCCGGTGGCAAAGCCGCTGTGCGCGGCCAGCGCCTGCGCCTGCTCGTCCACCACTTCGGCGCTCATGTCGCCGGCATGGCGCAAGCCTTCGAGCCGGTCGACCAACAAGGCACCGTTCACACCCAGCGCGGCATTGAACGCCACCAGCCACGACGCGGCGGGCCGCTCGACAGGGCAGCGCTCCCGCAGGCCCAGGAACGCCGCCAGGTCGACCACCGTGCACACACCGCCACGCAGATTGACGACACCGCCGAACCAGGGCTGGGTGTGCGGCACCGGCACCACCGTGCTGGCGTTGAATATCTCGCCCGCCTCTTGCAAAGGGAACAGCACACCTTGGCCACCGCAGTCCACCGCCAGCCACGACCGGCGGGTCGGCTCCGAGCGCACCTGCTGCAGGCGCTCGGCCAGACGGGTCTGGAGTTCTTGCAAGGCATCGGTTCTGGCCATGGGGCGATGCTCAGTCGAACTGGCGGATCTTGGCCAGCAACTCCGCTGGCACGACAGGCTTGAACAGGTAGTCCCTGGCGCCCTGGCGCAGGGCCCAGACCCGGTCAGATTCGAGCTTCTTGCTGCTGCACATCACGATCGGAACCTCGGCATAGCGTGGGTCACGGCTGATCTTGCGGGTGAGCTGGAAACCATTCTGACCCGGCATCACCACATCCATCAGGATCAGGTCGGGCAGCTCGTCGGCCAGCATCTGCAAGGCCAGATCACCGTTGTTGGCGGTGCGCACGCTGTAGCCTTCCTCGCGCAGAAAATCGGACACCGCCGTGAGCACGGTATCGGAGTCGTCGACCATCAGAATCTTTTGCACCGGCATCGTGCTGTCCTTGCTTGGCTACGGGTCAGGGCGAGGTGTCGGGTTCGTCGCCCGAGGGCGGCAGCGGCTGGCGGCCAAACTGCTGCACCGCCCGCAGCAGCTGTTCTTTGCTGAAGGGTTTGGTCAGGTAGTCCTGTGAGCCCACCATGCGCCCACGGGCCTTGTCGAACAGGCCATCCTTGGACGACAGCATGATCACCGGCACATGGGCAAAGCGAGGGTTGCGCTTGATGATGGCGCAGGTCTGGTAGCCGTCGAGTCGAGGCATCAGGATGTCGCAGAAGATGAGCTCGGGGTCATGGTCGTTGACCTTGGCCAGAGCGTCAAACCCGTCTTCGGCCAGCACCACCTCATGGCCACCCTGCTTGAGAAAGATTTCAGCGCTGCGCCGAATGGTGTTGCTGTCGTCGATCACCAGCACCCGGGTGCCGATGCCTGCCGCCTGTGCGTCGTCCAAGTCAAGCGCTCCTAGGCTGGGTTGGCACGGGCCGCAAAGCTGCAGCCCGCTGCGCGCAGATCTGGCAAGTCAGAGCTGCACCATTTCAAAATCTTCCTTGCGCGCACCACACTCCGGGCAGGTCCAGTTCATCGGCACATCGGCCCACGCTGTGCCGGGCGCAATGCCATGCTCGGTGTCGCCAGCGGCCTCGTCGTAGATCCAGCCGCAGATCAGGCACATCCAGGTACGGGGTTCGGTCACGTCGTCAGGCAGTCACTACAATGAAGAAAGCATTGTAGCCATGCGTTTTCCGCTGCCCGCCGATGCTATTGCGGCGTTTGGCACCCTCTTTCCCATCATTTCGGGACGCTCGGTGGCGTCTGACCGGCCCCCGAGAACCCACCCCACAGCCGCCGTTCATGACTTCCTGCACCCCTTCCGACCCCGGCCCGGGCCCTGAGCCTGGCGCCGCTGGCGCCGAAGCCGACCCCACGATGGAAGCCAGCGCGCCGGCCTGCGTGATCAGCTTCAATGTCAGCGACCCCAGCGGCGCCGGCGGTCTGGCCGGTGACGTGGCCACACTTGCGGCCATGGGTGCGCATGCCATGCCCATCATCACCAGCGTGCTGATCCGCGATTCGGCTGAAATCTTCGACCACCACCCGATGGACGCCGATGTGGTGGCCGAGCAGGCCCGCACGGTGCTGGAAGACATCACCGTGGTGGGCTGGAAGGTGGGCTTTCTGGGCAGCGACGAGGCCGTGAGCGCGGTGGCCGAGATCCTGTCCGACTACCCCGACGTGCCGCTGGTGGCCTACCTGCCCAACCTGGGCTGGCTGGACGACGACCAGGCCCAGCCCTATCTGGATGCGTTTCGCGAACTGATCCTGCCTGCCACCGAAGTGCTGGTGGGCAACCACAAGACCCTGACCGATTTCCTGTTGCCCGAATGGGACAGCGAACGCCCGCCGTCTGCGCGCGAACTGGCCGTGGCCGCCGGCGAACACGGCACGCGCTACGTGCTGGTCACCGGCGTGCTGCTGGCCGCCAAGGGCAGTGAGCAGTACATCGACAACGTGCTGGCCTCGCCCCAGGGCGCGCTCACCGGCGAGAAGTTCGAGATGTTCGACACCTCCTTCGTCGGCGCAGGCGACACCTTGTCGGCCGCGCTGGCCGCGCTGCTGGGCTCGGGCTGCGAACTTCAGGCCGCCGTCGGCGAAGCGCTGGCCTTCATGGACCAGGCGCTGGACGCGGGCTTCCGCCCCGGCATGGGCGGCGTGCTGCCCGACCGCTTCTTCTGGGCCATGCCGCCGGAAGAAGGCGACGAAGCCGGCCCCGACGGGCAGACGCCTGCGGACCCCACCGCCGCAGATCCTGCCGATGCCAAGAACAAAGGGCAGTCCCGCCGTGTCCATTGAGCCTCTTGCCACCCCGCCGGGCGGCCATCCCGACCTCAACCAGATCCTGTTCGACCGCGCGCAGCGCGTGATCCCCGGCGGCGTGAACTCACCCGTGCGGGCCTTTCGCGCGGTGGGCGGCACTCCCCGCTTCATCAGCCGGGGCCAGGGCGCCTACATCTGGGACGCGCAAGGTCAACGCTACATCGACTACATCGGCTCCTGGGGCCCGATGATCCTGGGCCATGGCCATCCGGCGGTGCTGGCCGCGGTGCAGGAAGCCGCAGCCCAGGGCTTCAGTTTCGGTGCGCCGACCGAACGCGAGATCGAACTGGCCGAGGCCATCATCGCCCTGGTGCCGTCGGTCGAGCAGGTGCGCCTGGTGTCTTCCGGCACCGAGGCGGCGATGAGCGCCATCCGCCTGGCCCGCGGCGCCACCGGCCGGTCCAAGCTGATCAAGTTCGAGGGCTGCTACCACGGCCATGCCGACGCGCTGCTGGTCAAGGCCGGTTCCGGCCTGGCCACCTACGGCCACCCGACCAGCGCCGGCGTGCCGCCCGAGGTGGTGCAGCACACCCTGGTGCTGGAATACAACCACATCGGCGATCTGGAAGCCGCGTTCGACGCCCATGGCCCGCAGCTGGCCTGCGTGATGATCGAGCCCATCGCCGGCAACATGAATTTCGTGCGCGCCAGCGTGCCCTTCATGCGCCGCTTGCGCGAGTTGTGCACCCAGCACGGCGTGCTGCTGGTGTTCGACGAGGTGATGACCGGCTTCCGCGTTGCCCTGGGCGGTGCCCAGTCGGTCTATGCGCGCGAACTGCCGGGCTTCAAACCCGACATCAGCGTGTTCGGCAAGGTCATCGGCGGCGGCATGCCGCTGGCGGCGTTTGGCAGCAGCCGCGACATCATGGCCCAGCTCTCACCGTTGGGTCCGGTCTACCAGGCCGGCACACTCAGCGGCAACCCGGTGGCCACCGCCTGCGGCCTGGCCACCTTGCGCGAGATCAGCCGCCCCGGCTTCTTTGACGCCTTGGCCCAGAGCACCCGCAGCCTGGTCGCTGGTCTGTGCAGCGCGGCGCAGCAGGCCGGCGTGCCGATGGTGGGTGACAGCGAAGGCGGCATGTTCGGCTTTTTCTTTCCCGGCAGCGGCAGTGACGGCCTGCCGCAGAACTACCCCAGCGTGATGGCCACCGACAACGCGCGCTTCAACCGCTTCTTCCACGGCATGTTGTCGCGCGGCGTGTACCTGGCGCCGGCGCTCTACGAGGCCGGCTTTGTCAGCGCGGCGCACAGCGCCGACGACATCGCGGCCACGATCGCGGCCGCAGGCCAGGCGCTGGCTGGACCGAGCGCCGCCGCATGATCAGCGATGTGCAGGTGCTGGGCCAACCGGCCAAGCGCATCGTGGCGCCAGATGGTGCGATGGCCACCGTGCTGTTGCACGGCGGCCAGATCGTGTCCTGGGTGCCGGCCGGCGACCAGGAGCGGCTGTATCTGTCACCCATCGCGGTGGCCGGCCCCGGCCAGGCGGTGCGCGGCGGCATCCCGGTCATCTTTCCGCAGTTCGAGCAGCGCGGTCCGCTGCCGCGCCATGGCCTGGCCCGCAACCGGGGCTGGCAATGGGTGGAAGGCGCCGTGCGCGGCGATGCCGCCTTCTGTGTGCTGCGCCTGACGGACGACGAGGCGAGCCGAGCAATCTGGCCGCATGCTTTCGAACTGGAACTCACACTCAGCCTGTCCGGACTTCGGCTGGACGTGGAACTGGCGGTGAGCAACACCGGCCACACCGCCTTCGAATTCACTGCCGCGCTGCACAGCTACCTGCGCATTGGCGACCTGGCAAGGGCCAAACTGCATGGCCTTTACGGCGTGCGCTACCAGGACATGGTGCATGGCGGCAGCCATCTGCAAGAGCTTGACCCGCTGGGCTTTGCCGCCGAGATCGACCGCCTCTACCAGGACCTGCGCGGCCCGCTGTCGCTGGCGACGGCCATGGGCCGGATGGCCATCGAGTTCGAAGGCTTCCCCGATGCCGTGCTGTGGAACCCCGGCCCGGCCAAGGCCGCCGCACTGGCCGACCTGCCCGACGGCGACTGGCAGCGCTTTCTGTGCATCGAGGCTGCCTTGGTCGGGGCGCCGATGCGTTTGTCGCCGGGCCAGGACTGGGTGGGCAGGCAGGGTTTCGACGCCTGAATCGACAAGGCGGCCCGAAGGCCGCCTTGCACTGACCGGCAGGACGGGTCAGCCGAGGCGGCGGCGGCGCGCCGCGAAGCCGATGCCGACCAGGCCCAGCGCCAGCATGCCGTAAGTGGCGGGCTCGGGAACGGCCGACACCTGAACCAGCTGGCCTCGTATCACACCGCTCCCGTTGGTTGGCGTGTGCACGTTGACATAGGCCAGTCCGCCCTGCAGCGCGGCCAGGAAGGACATCAGCGGATGGCCGCCGTTAAGGGCGCCAGAGGGGGTTGCAAAAGCCGCCGGCGGGGCAACCCCGACGGCACCGACCACCAGGAACCCCGGAAGATTGGCGCCAGCAAAAGGCGCGATGGCCAGATTGACGCGCACACCCGCAGTCTCGGCCGTGGTGGCAGCGGCGTGAATGTGGAAGCCGCTGGCCGTGCCGGCGTAGCCGGAAGCGACCAAGGTGAAGCTGTAGGTGTCGTCGCCGGTGCCAGCGGTGCCCATGTCGTTGTAGGACAAGGTCGCAATGCCTGTGCCCGCAGTGACCACTGGCGTCGGCAACTCGTTGGCGCCATTCAGGCTGGCGTTGAAGGTATAGACCACGGCGTTCGCAGCCAACGGCGACGCTGCGAGAGCCGCAACAGCTGCAAGAGAAGCAAAACGCAGTTTCATAGCTATTCCTGGGGTTTACGGCTGCACCATGGCGACCTGCGACCAGTTGTAACTGCTGGCACCAGTCCGGGCAACCCCCTGTTCGAAGGGCGGCGGCGCCCATCGTCGATACCTGCGGCCGTCTGCGCCAAGCCAGTGCCGGCCTGGCCCGCCACCTAGAATCTGACTCTCATGCACATCCACATTCTGGGCATCTGCGGCACCTTCATGGGCGGCATCGCGGCCATCGCCCGCGAAGCCGGCCACCGCGTCACCGGCTGCGACGCCAATGTCTACCCACCGATGAGCGACCAGCTGCGGGGCCTGGGCATAGCGCTGATCGAGGGCTACGCACCCGAACAAATGGGCTTGAAGCCCGATCTGTACGTGGTGGGCAACGTCGTGACCCGAGGCAACCCGCTGATCGAGGCCATGCTGGATGCCGGTACGCCGTACACCAGCGGCCCGCAGTGGCTGGCCGAGAACGTGCTGACCGGCCGCCATGTGCTGGCCGTGGCCGGCACCCATGGCAAGACCAGCACCACCTCGATGCTGGCCTGGATGCTGGAATGCGCCGGCCTGCAGCCGGGCTTTCTGGTCGGTGGCGTGCCGCTGAACTTCGGCATCTCGGCCCGTTTGGGTCTGGGCAATACCTTTGTCATCGAGGCCGACGAGTACGACACCGCATTTTTCGACAAGCGCAGCAAGTTTGTGCATTACCGGCCGCGCACCGCGATCCTGAACAACCTGGAGTTCGACCATGCCGACATCTTTGCCGACCTGGCCGCGATCGAAACCCAGTTCCACCACCTGGTGCGTACGGTGCCGCACAGCGGGCGGCTGGTCGTCAACGGCCGCGATGAGGCGCTGACCCGGGTGTTGGCCCGAGGCTGCTGGAGTGAAGTACAGCGCTTTGGCGTGCGCAAGGAAGAGCCCGGCGCGCTGCGCGCC
>JANOWE010000001.1:0-12581 GCA_031417735.1 Betaproteobacteria bacterium | reverse complement strand
CCGCGCGAGAACGGCGTGCGGCCCGAGCCCTTGAGCGCGATGTCGCGGCGCTGGCCATGCACGTCGATCAGTTCGCCCAGCAGCAGCGCGCGGCCGTCACCCAGTTGCGGCGAGAAGTGGCCGAACTGGTGGCCGGCGTAGGCCTGGGCCAGGGGCTGGGCACCCGCGGGCACGGCATTGCCGGCCAGCACGGCCAGGCCTTGCGGGTTGGCCAGCGCAGCGACGTCCAGCCCCAGTTCGGCCGCCAGTTCGGCGTTCAGGGCCACCAAGCGGGGCGCGGGCACCTGACTGGGCGGCCAGGGCACATAGGCGCCCTCCAGTTCGCGGGCGAAACGGTTGTCGAAACGGCCATCAAAAGGCCGACCGCTAGTGGCTGCATCATCGATCTGCGGCTGATCGGCAGGGGGTTGAACGGGCGCCTGGTTCAAGGTGGGGCTC
Source organism: Betaproteobacteria bacterium (assembly GCA_031417735.1). Classification (GTDB taxonomy): domain Bacteria; phylum Pseudomonadota; class Gammaproteobacteria; order Burkholderiales; family Burkholderiaceae_C; genus Pseudaquabacterium. The sequence continues at coordinate 12,143 of JANOWE010000001.1, read as the reverse complement.
ACTTTCATCGACAAACTCACCAACAAACTCACCAACAAACAGGATCAGACCACGAGTTGGCGGACCCGGCGCCAGCAGGATGATTTGCCGCTCCCGGCGGCAGATGGCCATTCGGCGCCGCGACACGGTGCCGGCTGCCTTTGTGGCCCTTCGCCCGCAGCCGTCGGCCACAATGCGGCACTGTCATGACCAGCCACCCCGCCTCACCTGCCCCCGCTGCTGCCATGGCCGAGCCCGCATCCGCGCCTGGGCCCGTCAAGGCCCCGGGCGGCGGCTGGCACCGCTTGCTGGGGGTCAGTGCTGCCACCGCCCTGATCTACGTGCTGGCGGCCAAGCTGGCCCTGTTGCTGGCCATCCCGCCGGGTTATGCCTCGCCGCTGTATCCCCCGGCCGGTCTGGCGCTGGCAGCGGTGCTGGTTTACGGCCGGCAGGCCCTGCCGGGTGTGCTGCTGGGCTCGCTGCTGGTGAACTTGCCGCTGGCCGGATCGGCGCGCGCGCTGTCACCCATGCTGGCGCCTTGGCTGCCGCTGGTGCCGGCCCTGGGGGCGACGCTGCAGGTGGCGCTGGGCGCGTGGCTGGTGACCCGCCGGGTGCAACAGCCGCTGACCTTGAGTGAACCGCGCGACATCGCGCGCTTCTTTCTGTACGGCGCCTTGCTTTCTTGCTGCGTCAACGCGTCGGTGTCGACGCTGGCGCTGGCAGGGGCCGGTGTGGTGCCAACGGAAGCGCTGGCCTTGACCTGGTGGACCTGGTGGGGTGGCGACGCCCTGGGTGTGCTGATCGCCACCCCGGTGGCGCTGACGCTGATCGGCCTGCCACGCGATGACTGGCGGCACCGGCGCACCACGGTCGCCCTGCCCCTGCTGGTCACCACCGCCTTGCTGGCGCTGGCCACGGTGATGATCGGGCGCGGGGACCTGCAGCGCGCGCAAGGTGGATTTGAGCGCGACGCCAACGCCGCAGCGGCGTCGCTGCGCTTCCAGCTCCACGACGCCCTGCAGGCCTTGCAGGCCATGGAGGGGCTGTTCGTCGGTTCCGAGTTGGTCACTGCGGAAGAATTCAAGGCCGCCGCCCAGCCGTGGTTGAAGGACTCGACGTCGTTGCGCGCCTTGGGCTACAGCGATCGCGTGCAGCGCCGGCAGCTCGCCGGCTACCAGGCCGACGTGGAGCGCAGCGACCACCGCCGCTACCAGGTCTTCGACCGCAGCGCGCCGGCCGAATCGGCAGTGCCCGAGAACGACGATCCGATGGTGGTCGTGCGCTACATCGAACCCATGGCCGGCAACGACGCCGTGCTGGGCCTGAACTCACGCAGCGTGCCGGCAGCGCGCGCGGCCATCGACCAGAGCGTGGCGCAGGGCCAGGCCAGCGCCAGTTCGGGCTTCTGGATCAGCCAGCCGCAAGACGATCAGACCGGGGTGGTGATCTACCGCGCGCTGTACCTGGGGCAACCGGCCCAGACGGCCCAGGCCCGACAGTCAGCCTTTCGCGGCGTGGTCTTCGCTACGCTGCATCTGCCGCAGCTGATGAGCCAGGCCATGCGCGACGCACCGCCCTACCTGGGCTGGTGCCTGCTGGACCTGAACCCGCTGGCACCCCGGCGCCAGCTGGCCGGCGCGCCGGGGTGCGTCGAACAGCTTGCGCAGGCCACCGACCCGAGGTCGCTGTTGCGGCAGGACCATGTCTTCAGCGTGGCAGGCCAGCAATGGCAGCTGCACCTGAGCAGCCCGACGGCACGGGTGCCCGACACCGGCCAGAGCAACGCCTGGCTGTTCTCTACCGCCGGCCTGGGCTGCGCTGCGCTGCTGGCCGCGCTGCTGCTGACGGTGACCGGCCGCACCCGGCGCATTGAGACGGCAGTGGCCGAGCGCACTGCCGACCTTCAGCATGAGATGGCCGAACGTGCACGCACCGAATCGGCACTGCGCCAGAGCGAGCAGCGCTTTCGCAACATCTTCGACCATGCCCCGGTGGGCATCGCCATCGCGGCTCTGGACGGGCGCATCACCGAAGCCAACCCCAGGCTGTGGGAAATGCTGGGCCATGCCGCACCGGCCTCGGGTCAACCCGTGCCCGTGCCCGTCCTGATGGCCGAGCGGCCCGAGACACTGAGCTCCTCGCTGCCCGCTCTGCTGGCCGGGCAGACGAGCAAACTGCACCACCGCAGCCGACTGGCGCATGCCAATGGCAGCGCACTGTGGGTCCAGGTGAACTGGAGCGTGCTGCGCGATGCCCAAGGCCGGCCGCATCAGCTGGTGGCGGTGGCCGAAGACATCACCGAACACCTGCGCCTGCAGGAGTCCGAGCAAGGCCGGCGCCTGGCCGAATCGGCCAACCTGGCCAAGAACGAGTTCCTGTCGCGCATGAGCCATGAACTGCGCACGCCCTTGAACGCCATGCTGGGCTTTGCCCAGTTGCTGGAGATGGACCGCAAACCCGGCCTCGCGCTGCACCAGCAAGGCTGGACGCGCCAGGTGCTGCAGGCCGGCTGGCATTTGCTGGAAATGATCAATGACACGCTGGACCTGTCGCGAATCGACGCCGGCCAGATCAAGCTGGACACCCAGCGCGTGCACCTGCCGCCGCTGCTGGCGCAATGCGTGGCCATGGTTCAGGCCCAGGCCGACCGGCGCCAGATCAGCATCAGCCTGGACCTGGCCGACGACGCCGACCACGCCTGGTGCGACGCCACCCGCTTGCGCCAGGTGCTGACCAACCTGCTGAGCAATGCGGTGAAGTACAACCTGGACGGTGGTCGCGTGCGGGTCACGAGCCACCGGCTCGACCACACGCGCCTGGCGCTGCGGGTGACCGACACCGGCCTGGGCTTGAGCCCGGCGCAGCTGGCCGAACTGTTCCAGCCATTCAACCGCCTGGGCCGCGAAGGCGGCGCCAGCGAAGGCACCGGCATCGGCCTGGTCATCAGCCGCCGACTGGCCGAGCTGATGGGTGGCCGCCTGGACGCCCAAGCCGAGGCCGAGCAGGGCGCAAGCTTCGTGCTGCAACTGCCGCTGGCACAAGCACAGCGGCCAGGAGCAGGCCCGCAGACCGAGACCCCCGCACCTGCCGGGTCCTACGGCGAGCGGCGGGTGCATTACATCGAAGACAACGGCACCAACGTCGAAGTCATGCGCGGCATCCTGAGCCATCGCCCGCAGATCAGACTGGAAGTGTCCGGCCTGGGCCTGACAGGCCTGGATGCGCTGCGCCAACAACAACCCGACCTGCTGTTGCTGGACATGCACCTGCCCGACATCGACGGGCTGACCCTGTTGCAGCGCCTGAAGGCCGACCCGGCCACCGCCCCGATACCGGTGCTGGTGGTCTCGGCAGACGCCACACCGCAGCGCATCGAGCAGGCCCTGGCCGCAGGCGCCTTGCAGTACTTGAGCAAGCCGCTGGACCTGGATGGCTTTCTGGCATTGGTCGACCGGCTGCTGGGCGAGGTCAAGCCGGGTCCACACCAGTCGCCGTAGCTGGCGCCATCACAGGCTTTGCGGGCCTTCCGGCTGCGCCTTTGGCACTCAAATGGCGAGAGTGCTAATATTCTTGGAATCTGAGGGTTTTTCCGTACTCTGACCAGGCATGAACATGACCGCTACCACTTCCACCGCTCTGACGCTGCGCGACCCGTGGGCTTTGGTGCCTTCACTGGGCAATCTGGACGCCTACATTTCGGCCGTCAACCGCATGCCCATGCTCACGCCCGAAGAAGAGTCGCGCTTTGCCCGCAATCTGCGTGACGATGGCGATGTGAGCTCCGCCGGTCGGATGGTGTTGTCGCACCTGCGCTTGGTGGTGTCGGTGTCGCGCCAGTACCTGGGTTATGGCCTGCCGCAGGGCGACCTGATCCAGGAGGGCAATGTGGGCCTGATGAAGGCCGTCAAGCGTTTCGACCCCGAGCAGGGCGTGCGCCTGGTCAGCTACGCGCTGCACTGGATCAAGGCCGAGATCCACGAGTACATCCTGCGCAACTGGCGCATGGTCAAGCTGGCCACGACCAAGGCCCAGCGCAAGCTGTTCTTCAACCTGCGCTCGATGAAGCAAGCGCTCAAGCGCAATGCCAGCGACGCCGATGCCCACCGCAACACCTTGTCGGCGAGCGAAATCGAGACGATGGCCAAGGCGTTGAACGTCAAGCCCGCCGAGGTGATCGAGATGGAGACCCGGCTGTCTGGCGGCGACGTGGCCCTGGAACCGCAGAACGACGACGGCGACGAGTACAGCTTTGCGCCCATTGCCTACTTGGCCGATGACTCGGGCGAGCCGCTGCAGGTGATCGAGGCCCGCCGCCGCGACAGCCTTGCCAGCGAAGGACTGAGCCTGGCGCTGAACACGCTGGATGCGCGCAGCCGCCGCATCGTTGAAGAGCGCTGGCTGAAGGTCAACGATGACAGCTCGGGCGGCATGACGCTGCATGAACTGGCCGCCGAGTACGGCATCAGCGCCGAGCGCATCCGCCAGATCGAGGTCGCAGCGATGAAGAAGATGCGCAAGAGCATGGAAGCCGTTGCCTGAACACCGGCGCCGCTTCAGCCAAACAAGCCACCCTCGCGGTGGCCTTTTTCTTGTCTGCGCTCAGGCCTGTTCGGCCAGCAGGATCCTCAGGTCGTCGACCAGCATCTGGGTGCCGCTGCCATGACGGGTGAACAGCCGCACCCGACCGTGGGTGTCAAAGATGTAGGAGCCTGCGGTGTGGTCCACCGTGTAGCTGGTGGCGGTCTTGCCCGGCACCTGGGCGTAGAAGATCTTGAAGTGCTTGGCCAGCGCCTGGGTTTGTTCCGGCGTGCCACGCAGACCGATCATGTCGGGGCCGAAGTTGGCCATGTAGGCCTTGAGCAGTTCGGGTGTGTCGCGCACCGGATCAACGCTGACAAACACGCCGACGACCCGTGAGCCGTCGGACCCCAGCTGGCGTTTGACCTCGGCCAGTTCGGTCATGGTCGTCGGACACACATCCGGGCATTGGGTGTAGCCGAAGAACACCACCGCCACCTTGCCCTTGAACTCGGCCAGTGTGCGGGTCTTGCCTTCGGTGTCGGGCAGGGCCAGCTCCCGGGCGTATGCGGCGCCGGTGATGTCCACCGACTTGAAGCTGGGGCGGGCGGCGCCGGGCAGGCTTTGACCATCGCAGGCCACCAGCCCTGTGATCATGCCGGCAGCCATGGCCAGCAGCGCGGCGCGCCTCATCGGGTTCAGCGAGACAGCCATGGCATCAGGTAGTGGTCGACCAGCAGCGCCGCAAACAACAGCGCCAGGTAGAGGATGGAAAAACGGAAGGTGCGGCGCGCCAGCGCGTCGCTGTACTGGCGCCACAGCTGGTAGCCGTAGGCAATGAAGCCGCCGCCCAGCAGCACGGCGCTGGCCAGGTACAGCCAGCCGCTCATGCCGATGACAAAGGGCAGCAGCGTCGCGGCAAACAGCACCAGCGTGTAGAGCAGCACGTTCAGGCGGGTGAAGTCGGAGCCATGGGTGACTGGCAGCATCGGCAGGCCGGCACGGCGGTAGTCTTCCACCCGGTACAGCGCCAGGGCCCAGAAGTGCGGTGGCGTCCAGAGGAAGATGATCAGGCACATCAGCAACGCCTCGGGCCCGACCTCGTTGCGTGCGGCGGCCCAGCCCAGCACCGGTGGCATCGCACCCGAAGCACCGCCGATGACGATGTTCTGCGGCGTCAGCGGCTTGAGGATCACGGTGTAGACCACCGCATAGCCGACAAAGGTGGCAAAGGTCAGCCACATCGTCAGTGGGTTGACCCAGAAGTACAGCGTCACGCTGCCCGCGCCGCACAGCAAGGCCGAGAAGACCAGTGACTGCAGCTTGCTCAGCTCGCCCTTGGCGGTGGGCCGCCAGGCTGTGCGCGCCATCTTGCGGTCGATGGCCTCCTCGACCAGACAGTTGAAGGCCGCCGCTGCGCTGGCCACCAGGTAGATGCCCAGCATGGCCACCACGGTCAGCCGAAGGTCGGGCAGGCCGGGCTCGGCCATCAGCAGGCCGATCAACGCGCAGAACACGATCAGCTGCACCACGCGTGGTTTGGTCAGCGCCATGTACTGGCGCCAGCGTGGGCTGGCCTGGATCGCGGTGGGCGTGGAGGCGGATGAGCTCAGGGGGGTGGCCATGGGAAAAAAGATCGGGTCCAGTCTATGCGTTGCGCAGCGGGTCACCCGCCAGGCCGGACCTGACCTGAACGGCTGCGCGTCCAGGCAGGCGCACGGCCACCGCCACCACCACAGCCACCAGCGCCGCCGCGCCGCCGCTGTGCATCAGGGCGCCCAGCAAGGGCCAGCCCAGCACCACATTGGACAGGCCGCTGGCCAGTTGCAGCAGGCACAGCGCCAGCAACGCCCCGGCGGCACGGCGCGCACCGGGTGCGCCGGCGCGCCACAGCATGGCGGACAGCCAGAGCAGGGCCGTCAAGGCCACCACGGCAAACAGGCGGTGCACCATGTGGATGGCCACCAGCGCGTCAAAGGCCAGGTAGCCGCCATGGCTGGCCCGGCCCAGTTCACGCAGCAGCGTGAAACCATGGCCAAGGTCCATCGCCGGCCACCATTGCCCATTGCAGGCCGGGAAGCCGGTGCAGGCCAGCACCGCGTAATTGGTGCTGACCCAGCCGCCCAGCGCGATCTGCAGCAACAGCACGCCACCCACGGCCCAGACTGCGGCCCGTGGCGGCGGGGTCGGCCAGCCAAGCGGACGGGGCTGCAGTCGTGCCAACTGGGCCACCAGCAGGGCCAACAAGATCATGCCGCCCAGCAGGTGCAAGGTGACCACAGCCGGGTAGAGCTTGAGCGTGACCGTGTACTTGCCGAACAGGCCTTGCATGATGACCCAGGCCAGCAGCAGCACCGACCAGAAGGTGACCCTGGGCAGCCGCTGGCGCAGGCGCCAGGCCAGCGCCACACCCACCACGATCAGCAAGCCCACGGCCATGGCCAGGTAGCGGTGCAGCATCTCGATCCAGGCCTTGGCCTGGGTCACCGGACCGCTGGGCAGCGCAGTCTGCGCGGCCTGGATGTCGCCGTGTGCGGCCAGTGGGCTGGCCTGGCCATAGCAGCCCGGCCAGTCGGGGCAGCCCAGGCCGGAGTCACTGAGCCGGGTGAAAGCACCGAAGACGATCAGATCGAAGGTCAGGAACAGCGTGATGGCGGTGAGCGCGGCCAATCGGCCCTGGGCCGTGGCGCCACGGTGACGCCACCACCACCAGGCCAGCGGCAGCAGCGCCAATGCCAGTGCGACCAGGGCCAGCTTGGCCAGCGGCGCCAGCATGGAGATATCAGGCATGGGCATGGCGGCAGCTGCCGAGGTTCAAGGCCGCGACGCTGCAGGAGCGGGCGTGCCTGGCGTTGCAGGCGCGGCAAGCTCGTCGATGGGCCGCTGGTGGCCTGGCTTGTCCCAGCCGGCCGAGGCCTTGAGCAGCCGGCCGAGGTCACGCTTGACCCGCATGGGGTCGGCGTCGGCAGGCGCGCGCATCATCCAGGCACCGAGCGGGTCGACGATGTAGAGGTGGTCATGCAGCGCCTGGCCGGGGGCCGGCTTGAGCCAAGTGGCCACCTTCTCACGCGGCAGGCGCAGGATGTTCATGCCCGGGCTGGCCAGCAGCGCGGCCTGCAGAGCGGGCGAGACCGGCGCATCGTCCAGCACCAGCCAAAGCTTGTCGATGCGGTCTCGCTCGCGGCCCTCCATGTCGCGCAGCTGGCGCTGCATGAACAAGCGCTTCTCGCAGGCCGTGCCGCAGGCGGCGTCGTCCACCACCACCAGCAACCACTGACCGATCAGGCTGCGCAGCGGTCGGGTCTGGCCGTCCAATGTCAGCGTGGCCAGCGCGGGCATGGCCGGTGCCGGCTCGATCAGTGCGCTGTAAGCCGTGCCTGTGCCCGAAGGCTTGATGACGAAGTAGGTGAAGTAACTGGCCAGCACCGGCGCGGCGCAAACCAGCACCACCAGCAGCATTTTCAGCCGCCCGTTGGCGCGCTGCCCGGCCACGGCCTGGCCGGCGGCCGGCAGCTCGTGCACGGTCAGCGCCAGCGGCTCGTCTTTGGCAGGGGTTGAAGCAAGCGTGGACGGTGAATCAGACATGGCGGGGGCGGAGGATCTGGAACCAGACATACAGGGCTGTGATCAAGGCGCACAGCGCAAACCACTGCACTGCATAGCCATGGTGCTTGCTGACGTCCACCGCCACTTCGGGCCATTGCCGCAGCAGGCCGTCGTCGGGCAGGGCCACCTCTGGCTGAGCCTGGGTGCCGGCAGCCGCTGCGGCAGCCCGTGCCGGCGCCAGTTGCTGAACCGACAGCGGCCGCAGGGACACGCCGATGTCTTGGGCATAGCTTGAAAGATCGAGATTTTGCCGGATGCGGGCGGCATCCGCGCCGCCCAGCGAGAACAGCTTGGACGGGGGTGGGGCCAAGCGGCCCAGCAGCTGCACTTCGGCCTGCGGCGTGGGCAAGGGCTGCAGGGCACTGCGGTCGACGAAATTGCGCGGCATCCAGCCACGCTGGACCAGCACCGCATCACCCTCGGCCAGCAGCAGCGGCGTGAAGACGAAAAAGCCCGGCTTGCCGTTCATCTGCCGGTTGTCCAGGTACACCGTGTGCTGCGTCAACCAGCGGCCCTGCAGCAGCACACGCTGAAAGTGCTGAGGCTGGGCCAACGCTGCGCTGCGGGCCAGCGCCGTCTGTGCCAGCGGCGGCAGCGCGGCGCGGCTGTGCATCTGCGCCTGCAGGGCCAGCTTCTGATCGGCTCTGCTGAGCTGCCAGAAACCCAGCCGCACGGCCAGCAGGGCGGCCAGCAGCGCAGCGGTCAGCAGCAGCCAGCGTGAGCGCGCCATGTCCGAGCCTTGGCCCCAGCCCATCAGGGGGCTACCGCCGCGCCTGGATAATCAACCACCATGAAAACCGTGATCGTGATTGCCCTGGTGCTGGTACTGGCGGCTCTGGCCGGTGCCGGCCTGTTCATGCTGCGCAGCGGCAAGTCCACAGGCAGCCGCGACAGCCGCATGGCGCGCGCGCTGGCGCTGCGGGTGGGGCTGTCGATCGCCTTGTTCCTGTTCATCATGCTGTCTTGGTACATGGGCTGGATTCAGCCCACCGGGCTGCCGATGGCGCGCTGAGCAAAGCCTCGGTAGAGAAGTAAAAACGCCGCACTTGGCGGCGTCTTCGGGCTTGGCCAAGCTTGGTCGGGCTCGGCCTACAGCCAGTAGACCAGGAAGTACAGGCCCAGCCAGACCACGTCCACGAAATGCCAGTACCAGGCCGCGCCTTCGAAGCCGAAGTGACGCTCGGGCGTGAAATGGCCTTTTTGCAGGCGCAGCGTGATGAACAGCAGCATCAACATGCCCACGAAGACGTGGAAGCCGTGGAAGCCGGTGAGCATGAAGAAGGTGGAGCCGAAGATGCCCGAGTCCAGACGCAGGTTCAAGTCCTGGTAGGCATGCATGTACTCGTAGGCCTGGAAGCAGACGAAGGTGATGCCCAGCAGCACGGTCAGCCACATCCAGCCAATGGTCTTGGCCCGCTTGCCGGCGATCAGCGCATGGTGGGCGATGGTCAGCGTCAGGCCCGAGGTCAGCAGGATCGCGGTGTTGATGGTCGGAATCGGCCACGGACCCATGGTGTTGAACGGCGCCACGGTGTTGGCCGGCGACGCGGTCGCGCCCACGACATTGCTGGGCCACACGGCCTTGAAGTCGGGCCACAGCACCTGGTGGTCGAGGTTGCCCAGCATCGGCAGCGCATGGACCCGGGCCCAGTAGAGCGCACCAAAGAAGGCAGCGAAGAACATCACTTCGGAGAAGATGAACCAGCTCATGCTCCAGCGGAACGACACATCGACGCGCTCGGAGTACTGCCCGCTTTCACTCTCGCCGATGGCCTGGCGGAACCAGACAAACAGCGTGGCGAACAGGATCGCCAGGCCCAACATCAGCGAGTAGGCGCCCCAGCCATGGCCATTGACCCATTGGCCAGCGCCCAGAATGATGAAGAACAGGCCCAGCGCGGCCATCGCCGGATGGCTGGACGGGCTGGGGATGAAGTAGTAGGGCGTCACCCCATGCGGCGTGGCAGCGGACATCTTGTGTGTTCTCCTGAAATCTCGAATCCGGGAAATTGACGGGTCTGGCTAAAACTCAATCGATCACAAAGCGGGAGTGCAAGGCAAGCTGCGCGGTGCTCAGGCCGCGACGCCACTGCCCACGACCCAGTTCACCAGCAGCACCAAGACCAGCACAAACAGCGCCGCACCGACGATGCCACCGATGATCACATGCACCGGATTCAGTTGGCTGACGTCGCGTGCGTTGTCGCTGGAGCGGCGGATGCCCAGGAAGGACCAGGTTACCGCCGACATGGTCTGCAGCAGCGAGCCCTTGCGCTTGACAGCGTCATTCAGGCGGGTGTCGCTCATGAGCCCTTGGCCTGGGCGGCGGTGGCTTGCGCCGCCACCTTGCCGGCCACCTCAAAGAAGGTATAGGACAAGGTGATGGTGGTCACGTCCTTGGGCAGCTTGGCATCGACATAGAACACCACCGGCCACTGCTTGCTTTCACCGGGCTTGAGGATGTACTCGTTGAAGCAAAAGCACTCGAGCTTGTTGAAATGCGCGCTGGCTTGCATGGGCGCATAGCTGGGAATAGCCTGCGCCGCCATGGTGCGGTTCTGGACATTGCGAAACTCGTACATCACCGTGGTCATCTCGCCCGGGTGAACCTGCACCGAGTTGATGACCGGCTTGAACTCCCAGGGCCCGCGCGCATTGGCGTCGAACTCGATCGTGATCTTGCGCGTGTAGTCGATCTGGGTGCTGGCCTGCTTTGCTGCGGCGCCGGCCAGGCCACCGCTGGTCAAGCGCTCGCTGACCGACAGCACGTTGATGCCCAGGGCGTCGCAGATGCTGCGGTACAGCGGCACCAGGGCATAACCAAAGCCGAACATGGCCAGCGTGATGACCGCGAGCTTGCCCAGCATGCGGCGGTTGTCGCGGTGCAGGGCGTTGAACATCGGTCGCAGGGCCATGGCCTGGGGGTGCGCCGCGATCAGCCGTTGAACAGCGCGATCTTGGCCACGAAGCCGAGCATCAGCACCAGCGACACCGAGGCCAGCACCAGGGCCAGCCGCAGGTTGGCCTTGCGCTTTTGTACATCGGTCACGGCAAGGGCTTCGTTTTGCATCAGCTCAGCCTCAGGCCAGCACGCGGGTGGCGCTGGGGTCGAGCTTGGGTGGGGTCTCGAACGAGTGGTAGGGCGCCGGAGACGGCAGCTCCCATTCCAGGCCCTCGGCACCTTCCCAGGGCTTGGCTGACGCCTTGACACCCTCACCGCGCATCATCGGAACGGCCACGAACAGGAAGAAGTAGACCTGCGCCAGGCCGAAGGCAAACGCGCCCACCGAAGCGATCTGGTTGAAGTCGGTGAACTGCATCGGGTAGTCGGCATAACGACGCGGCATGCCGGCCAGCCCGAGGAAGTGCATCGGGAAGAAAGTGACGTTGAAGGCAATCAGCGACCACCAGTAATGCAGCTTGCCGCGGAATTCGGAGTACATCACCCCGGTCCACTTCGGGCCCCAGTAGTAGACGCCGCCGAACAGGCCGAACAGCGAGCCGGCCACCAGCACGTAGTGGAAGTGCGCCACCACGTAATAGGTGTCCTGCAACTGGATATCGATCGGCGCCATGGCCAGGATCAGGCCGGTGAAGCCGCCCATCGTGAACACGAAGATGAAGCCCACTGCCCACAGCATGGGCGTCTCGAAGCTCATCGAGCCGCGCCACATGGTGGCGATCCAGTTGAATATCTTCACGCCCGTGGGCACCGCGATCAGCATCGTGGCGTACATGAAGAACAGCTGGCCGGTCACCGGCATGCCGGTGACATACATGTGGTGGGCCCAGACGATGAACGACAGGATCGCGATGGATGCCGTGGCGTAGACCATCGAGGTGTAGCCGAAGAGCCGTTTACGGGCAAAGGTCGGAATGATGGCGCTGACGATGCCGAAGGCCGGCAAGATCATGATGTAGACCTCGGGGTGACCGAAGAACCAGAAGATGTGCTGGTACATCACCGGGTCACCGCCACCGGCCGGGCTGAAGAAGCTGGTACCGAAATGGCGGTCGGTCAGCGTCATGGTGATGGCGCC